>JAWVYU010000160.1:0-10969 GCA_033722575.1 Ketobacteraceae bacterium
AGGAAACCTCTCTAAGCCAGACCATTCAAAGGCTTCAGCCAAAATCGACTACGTGCCACAGCGGGTACGATACAAGATTACAAGGTGGTGCGGGTATAAGGGGAGAAGTAATACCTATTAGAAAGGACAAAAGGCCAGAGGAGCAAACCGATGATGAGTGGTTGGCAGATTATGAGCGGTTGGACTGAAGCGAGCATGCTGGTTTAGGCTAGTTTTTAGAGCCCTAAAGGGAGCTTGATAAGAAATGATAAGATTTGTTAATGCTGCTCAGCTATTAGCCTCCCAATGCCGCGGCGATTTTTTGTGCTGACCTTATAAGTTAGTCGCCACACTTTTGGCCGATGTCAGCCAGACAATGCCCGAAATATTTACCTGATCTGTGTCTAATTGATTACTCAGCTTGCAAAGGAAATGTTATGAGCAATTTTTATGACTGTTGGGCGCCTCCCGGAATTTGGGGGCCATGGGTAGATATCATGTCGGTTATGGGGCCAACGACAGAAAAACTATCGTTCAAAACTCAATCAAACGCAAAATCCAGCTTTTCAGTGGAGGTCGAGTATTTCGGTAGCCAGTGGGAAAATGATATCGTTGCCATTCCCGGAAGCGGAAGCTTTCAATTTAAAGTGGGTCCGGCTATATCCACGGTGCGTGTGAGGTGTAAAAGCCATTCGCTGGGCCAGACGGTTAGGGTTGAGGAGAACTGATGTTGAGAAAAGGGATATTGCTAGGGCTGTTAATGGCCGGTTGTGCCAATGCAGCCGTGTTCCAGAAAGTGACCAACGAAGCAACAATTACCCGCGACGATGTGAGCCAGTGCGCTTTGCTGGGAGACGGTGATTTATCGGTAGTCTTTAACGAGCAGGGGCAGGAAAAGCTTGCCCAAGTATTGAATGAAGATAATACCAAGGTGAATCTGGTTGTAGACGGGCATTTGCTGATGACCCTGGCAGTGCCTAGGGCTATGGATAAGTTGGATAAATTCAAAGTAACCGTGGATCGTGACGGTATGCTGGCCACGGAATGGGGGTGCCAGCCATCCGCGCCAGAAGCCCCAACCTTCCGAATAGAATAAAAAAATACCCCCTAGGAAACTCCTTTGGGGGTATCTATGGGGGTATGTTTAAAAATCGAATTACAAAAAATGCAATAAAAACAGGTGGATGGTGCCTTGATGTGTGTCCGGCGCGGGCACCACTCTAAAATTTTCCTGATTTGACAAAAAATCCGCCCCTTCCAGTACCCACATTATCAGTCTCACTGAACTATCAGCCCTTTTGAAGCTGGGTACAGCCTCATACAATGTATCCCGCAAAGCCAGGATGGGAACCAGCTCATCATTGTGTGGATGTGCCATTGGCCGGCTTTTTTTCTGACTTCAATGATTCGTTTTAGTCAGCACTTTCTTCTCGAACCAAGCCCTGCAAAGCGCACTACATGACCGGTTTGGTTGTTTTTTGATCTTTTGGGTGATGGATAAGACGGTAAATATGGAAAAAATTGGTAAATTACGTGCTTGAGTATAGGATTATAAGTACCGGTCTTTAATCGAGGGAGGTGCTCTGATGGAATATCAAGCGCAGAAAAGAGAAGGCCAGAAAATCTATAATGGGTCCGAGGATAATCCCCTAAAGATTTTGCTTGTTGATGACAGTGAAGATTATGCGCTGCATCTGGAGGACTTGCTTCAGGAGGCCGGGCTCTGTTTTGAGCTTACCTACTGCACCTCCGCAGAGGCAGGCATCAGCTACCTTACCGAATACGGGTTATCCATAGATATTGCTCTTGTTGATTACATTCTCAGTCCGGGTACCGGGCTGGATGTATACCGTTTTATCGAAAATTCTGGTTTGGGCATTCCCTGCATTGTGCTTTCCTGCCACGATGACGAGGTTGTTGAAGCCAAGCTTTTCTCCGAGGGAATCGCTGACCAGATCCATAAATCCGACCTTAATCCAAGATTGTTAAAGCGCTCTCTGTTTTACGCCATCAGAAATCGTAATCAAATAGAACGACTCAACCACCTGGCCCATTATGATGAGCTGACAGGGCTGGTGAACCGGAGAATCTGCTTTGACCGGTTATCGACTGTCTGCAGTTATTACACAAGGGACGGGCGGGATTATTCTTTTATGTATATTGATGTCGATCATTTCAAGCACATCAATGATACCCATGGGCACTTTGCCGGCGATATCGTTTTAAAAGAGCTGGCGAGCCGGCTTAACAGCCTGCTCAGAGAATCGGATACAGCGGCAAGGGTTTCCGGTGATGAGTTTGCCGTGATCCTCTACGATACCTATCCCGAAAACGCAAAGATCGTTGCCAGAAAATTCCAGAAGGCAATGAGCAAGCCTATCCGTTATCTGGATAGTGAGCTGTATGCCACAGTCAGTGTTGGTATAGCGTCACTGTCCAGTAGTGGAGCCAATCCTCACAACGTGATAGCCGATGCAGATTCAGCGTTGTACGTCGCCAAGGAGGACAGGGGCTCGGTATATTATATTGGTGACGACGATGATACCCGGCGCTATCGTTTTGTGCATCTTGAATACCAGATGTCAGATGCTATCGATAATGGTGAGCTGGAATTGTATTACCAGCCCCAGTATGATGCCGGCAGCCTTGACCTGGTGGGGTTTGAGTCTCTCTGTCGGTGGAATCATCCCAGGTATGGCCTGGTGTCGCCTGATGATTTCCTGCCTGTAATCCATCGAAAATGTCTGGATCTGAAGTTTTTGCGAAAAACCCTGGAAATGTTTTTTACTAATGCTGAAATGCTGCTATCGGAATTCGGTGATATCAGAATTGCATTTAACCTGACTCCTACGGAGCGGGTCATAGAATCATTTGCTTTTGAATTTTTGCAAATGGCCAGGGAGTTTCACATACAACCTCACAGGCTCTGTGTGGAGATGACAGAACACTTTCTGATGGGCAATATCAAAAAGGTTTCCCGATATCTGCAAAAGCTTAAGGACGCCGGCGTCTCCATTGCGCTTGATGATTTTGGCGAAAAGCACTCCTCCCTGAATGTGCTTGCTCAGCTTCCCGTGGATATTATAAAAATGGATAAACTGTTTATGCGCCAGGTATCCGATAATGAAAAGGTAGAAAGCATTCTGTATGCCATTAACAATATTGCGAATTCTCTGGGTATGAAGGTTATTGCTGAGGGTATTGAAACCAAGGCGCAGCATTTGGTGGCGGTGCGCACAGGTTGTGATGAGATTCAGGGGTTCTGGTGTGGGAAACCGGCGCAGATCAGCTCGCTGGTCAGGGCACATGAACGATTCTCTATGGTGGCCTGTGCCGATTGAGCATGGATATCAGGCATTGATTTGAAGTGTATTAGTCGCTGATTGACTGAACTGACTGCCGGCTACATTCGATTTTATTACGGCCATTGCGTTTTGCGCGGTAAAGCAGGTTGTCGGCTTCCTTTATCATTTCTTCGGGCGTCTCATTTTCCTGAGGAATTGTGGCGGTAACGCCGAAGCTGGCGGTCACTCTCAATATTGCATCTTTCGTTGCCATTGGCTGTCGCATGATGTCCTGGTGGATGGCTTCTGCCACCGACAGGGTGCCAGTAATGTCCGTGTTGTCCAGCACTACAACAAACTCTTCGCCCCCAAATCTAACAGCGCAATCTCCCGGTCGCTGCATGTGCCTTTTAATGACCTCTGCAACCTGTTGCAGACAGGTGTCGCCGGTAACATGGCCGTAAGTGTCGTTGACCGCTTTAAAATGATCAATATCCATTATAATGAGCCCAACCGGCGTTTGCTCCCGGATGCTTCTTCTGAACTCCCCGGCAAAATACTGGTTAAAATAATGGCGGTTTTTCAATCCGGTGAGTTTATCGGTCTGGCTCAACAGAGCCAGCTCCCGGTTGGCGGTTTCCAGATTTTTCAATGCATCCTGTAATTCCCTGGTGCGCCGGTTTACTTCGGATTCCAGCCTGAGATTGGCCAATTCGGTAAGCTTGTTGGTTCTTTCCAGTGCGACCTTTTGCTCCTTTGCCAGGCGGTTGCGCTCCATCTGAACTTCTCTGGTGTGCAAGCCCAGTGCCAGGGAAATAATCACGAACTCGACGGCAGCACTGGCCGGAATGATATACAGAGACCATACATCCGGCTCAATCAGTCCACTGACTTCGCTGGAAAATATCACAACACCTACTGCATAGGTGGACATGCCGGCCAGAAATAACCGGGCAGGCCGCCAGCCCCTGTAAGCCAGTTTAATACTGTGATAAATGGTCAAACCAAGAAAAATCACCAGCAGCGGTGGCATGAACTGCTGAGCTGTTGCCAAATCGATGGTAGCCATTAAAAAAATCAGGGTGAATATGGCGGAGAGGGCGTAAAATTGTGTTTTATACCGGAATTTATTAGAGCGCCCCAGGAAAGATGCCACAAATAATGGCGCCACAAGAAAGGAGACCACGTAAGCGAGGGCGCTGTGTTTGCAGGATATAACACTGTCAGGTACCAATGTTGAGGAAATACCAAACAGAACGCAAAAGTAATAGAAGTTCGCCAGGACATGAAGGGCATAGAGCAGATATGTGGTGGCGCCGGAAGCAAGCCAGATAATGATACTGTACAACGCTACCAGCAGCATGACTGACAAAAGCGATACCTGTACTTTGGTGAGTATCTCGTAATGGCTGATAAAGTTCTCTGGTGTTGACAGATAAAAAAAAGTTCTTACAGGCGCCGCGGATTGCAGCTTAAGAAGCACCCGGTAGGTTTCCCCTGTCTCTAAATCCAAGGGAAATATAATCTGGCTGCCCTTGATCGGCCTTTTATTTACCGGAACTTTGGCGCCGCTTCGGAAGCGCTGAACCATCCGCCCTCTGCGGTCGAGTATGTAAAGGTCTGCAAAGTCGAACACGGGTTCGAGCATCAGCCAGAAGTCGGTATCCTCTGTGAGTTGGTTGGCAATGTCGAATACAAACCAGTGATCGCCCATGGCAAATGCGCTGCTGAACACTTTGCCACCAACCGGCCTGAATCGCTCCGGTATTCCGTCTTTGCGAATGCTATCCAGTGAGTGGCTGCCCGGCTCGACAGTCATGAAGTGGACTGATTCACCGATGTGTGAGGCGAAATCACGGTCGTCCAGGGTGATCAGCGGAAGGTTTGCTGAGGGCGAGGAGTCCAGGTGTTTGGCAGCATGGCTGACAGTGGTAAGGATCATGGTAATCACCATGATCACAGAATGAAGAGCCCGTTCCATTGATAATTCATCACTCCCTAATGAATTGGGCTATAAAAGCAGTTGCTCACTGGCAGCTTCAGGTAAGCCCGTCTTCAGTGTATTTTAGCAAATTATTCTGAACCGGCACCTTTTGTAGGTTATAAAAAAGAGCGTGCGATAAATAATATCCGCCCATTGGACAGGAGCTGCCAAAATCGGATAGAACCGCTGGGGAGACGGGCTAGGAAGTTTTTTCCTGCTCCATATTGATTGCGCGGATCGGATAGGGAATAACGATCCCTTTCTCGCGGTAGCGTTTATGCAGGGCTTTGATAAATGCGGACTTGAGAATTTCCCTGGCGACTTCAAGTGTTACCCTTTCTACGTGCTCCAGGTCCGAACTGTAATGTACCCCTACATCTACCGGAACCGATAGCTCCTTGGTAGGGTAATAGTAATTTATCACCTTTGATTGGGACAGGGCGCTGTTGGGCATAATAACGGTATTGTTTGGCAGCATTCTTATCCAGGTGGAACGCCAACCGGTTTTTTCAACCGCCCGTAGTAAAAACGAAGCCCTTCCGTCACGCGAAATAAATGCATGAAAAACAGGCGCTTGGCTAGGATTGCCGCGAGAAAAGCGACTGTCACAATAATTACCGCCAAAGGCCAACCTGACAGAAAGGCCAAGTCAATATGCAAATCTTCCATCGTTAAACCCGAATTGTACGCTTTTGCTGCATTCCGAGCTTAACGTTGCTGCAATTTATATTCTCAGGTGTTGAATGACCCGGTTAATTCATTTTATCGATTAAAAAAAGACCAGATTCGTCGGGTGGCATGCACTTCCATATTGGTTTCGCCCAGCCCCAGCCAGGTGGTGAGTCTGTTGCCGGGCCAGGTATGTCCGGCATTGTCGATGCTGAAGAACTGGATTTCAGCGTTATCGAAGCAGTCAGAATAGGACGCCCTGACGACATGACCGGACAGGTCTTCGGTGTTTTCGCTCACACAATCGTAATGGACGACCCAGTCAGCCACGGAGTCCTCGACACTTTTGTTCCAGTACACCGGGGAATTCAGGGTCAGGTCGTAGGGGTTTACGGCATCTTCCTTGCCATGGAAGGCGATAATGGGAACCGCTGTGCTTGCTGCACAGTCATCAGGGTACTGAAGCCCCGCTACCATGGCCATTCCGGCAAACACATCAGGTACTTCACAGGCCAGCCGGCTCACCATTCTGGCGCCGCCGGAAAAACCGACGCCATAGATTCGTGAAGTATCAATGTTATAGGACTGTTGCAGGTGAGCAATAATATCCAGGACAAACTGGATATCGTCCACCTCGCCGGGCTCCAGGTTAGCGTTCCAGCTGGGCAGTCCGTTTTGCAGGAATTTACCCCAGGGGCGCACAACCAGTGCTTTGGCGCGGTCAGCAATTGGCTTGAAGCGTGACACCGACGCCTGCTTTTCCGGGTCGCTGCCGCTGCTGTGAAAGTCCAGGATTAAGGGGGTGGATTTTGCAGGGTCGTATGCAATGGGGATGTATATCCCATAGGTGCGTTCGATTCCGCCGGACTCGATTTTCACGTAATCCATTTTTTCACAGCCGGTAAGCCAGAATGCGAGGAATGCTATTAAAAGAGTGTGAGCAGCGTATCTGGCTGTTGTACCGGTGAATCTGGTATGTTCCCTGCCTGTTATTATCATCGGTCATCCCTACCATCGTGGTTATTGTTTTTAGTGGAAAGCTTTCTTTGAAAGCTAGTCTAGCCAGATAATTGGTTTACTTCCATATATCGAATGGTAGATATTGACCTGTCTGAATAGCTTAAGTCATCTAGGACAGTGACCTTTATATTGAGACATATGTCCTGTGTCGGGTGATAGATTTATAAGTGTTTATCGATAGATTCATAAAGAGTGGCCTATGGCGAATGCACTGATTCTGGGAGCAACATCTGCGGTGGCGGGAGAGTTGGCCCGACGTTTTGTAAAACGGGGTGACCGGGTTTATCTGGTTGGCCGCAACCAGCAAAAGCTGGAAGCACTGGCCAAGGAACTGGGTGACGGGGTGATTGGTAGCGCCTCCGCTGATTTTAATGACACGAACCAGGCTGCGGCTTTGGTGGGGTCCGTTTTTGGCATTATGAAAACCGTTGATATTGCTCTGGTGCTTCATGGTGACCTGGGTGATCAGCTTCGCAGTGAACAGGATCCCGAACATGCACTGGAAATTATCCGGACGAATTACCTGAGTGTGGTGGCGTTGATGATTCCGCTTGTGGACCGGATGCGGAAACAGGGTTATGGGAAAATCGGTGTGGTGTTATCAGTGGCCGGAGATCGGGGGCGGCCAAGGAATTTCACCTATGGTTCCGCAAAGGGTGCACTGGGCATCTATTTGCAGGGTTGGCGGTCGGTACTCTATGGCACCAGCATTGACCTGCACAGCTTCAAGCTGGGTCCGGTGGACAGCCCCATGACCGTGGACCATGAAAAAAACTTTTCCTTTTCCAGTATCGAGAAAGTGGCAGGGTTGATACTCAGAGGACTCGAGAGTGCACGAAGAACCCATTACGTACCAGGTTACTGGTTCTGGGTCATGCTGGTTGTGCGATGGCTGCCGGAACCGGTGTTTCAGCGGCTCGGGTTTCTCTCTGACAGGTAAAGGAAATTACAAATATCAACCCTTATTTACAGTGTAATTCCATGTTTTGGCTAAAATAGGAGCGTCAATAAACTATAAACATCCATGTAGTCTTTGCATCGAATTAACAGGGAGATGTTTGCATGCATCGATTGGAAAGTGAAATAAAGCTGCTGGAGTTGCTGATTGAAGTGGGAGCCACCGCAGCCAAAGCGGGTAAGGCGCTCTCAGCGAACCCCCATAGCGCCACCTCGCCGGAATATCATGCCTGGCGTGCTGGCTGGTTCAGGCACGTGAATTCGGAACAGGCGCTGCGGGAAGATCAATTCGCCTGAACCCAGGATGACCTTTGCCACCCCTCTTGATAAACAAAAGCCTGATATTTGGTCAGATGTGTCAATCAGCCCTGCCAAGGATAAATCCTTCCCTGGGAAAGTGAACATGGACATCGCCGGTATCCGGGTCATTCCTGGCGATAATGTAGGTGTTGTCGGTACAAGCTCTCAGCACGCCGACTGTGGGGTCCAGCGCATAGTCCGCGGGGGCTATCCGTACCAGTTCGCCCGTCAGGTCATGGGGCTGAGCATTGACCGGTAATGGGGCGGGCTCAGAAAAGCGGGCAGCCTCTATCGCCTTGGTCCCGGGTATGTCAGCGGGGCTGCCCTGGCCGAAGGCTTTGATGCGATCCATCCAGGCATTGACCGCCGGATACCGCCGTATGGCGGGCTTCTCACCCATTTCTCTTACAAACCACAAGCTATGGTAGGCACTGAAGTCTGCGATGGTAGGCTGGTCTCCAAACAGAAAATCCCCGGTCAGCATGGACTCCATCTCTTCGAAATAGGATGACACCAGTCCAGATGCCTGTCCAAAGCTCGGCATGGCAACGATCGCATTGCGAGTCATTTTTACCCGGTCAACCATCAGCCTGATGATCTGCCAGATTGACAGCGACTTAAGCACCTTGGTATTCAGCTTGAGTCCGGAGGCATACATGACGCACGCGAAGAAAATCTTGCCTTCCACCTTTTCAACAAATCGCCGGATATCCTCACTACAGTTTTCCAGAGTCAGTTGCGGCTGACCGGCGAATTCTGCGAGCAAAGGCGTAATGGTCCGGGTATCACAAAATACGTCCGCACCAATCTGGGCCACCGGAATTTTGCGGTAGCCACCGGCCAGGGTTTGCAACACAGGACGTGGGGGCATTTCGGTTGTCAGTGCTGATTGCCATTCCATTTCCAGGTACCCCAGCATCGCTCTGATCTTTTCTGAAAAAGGCGACATGGGGTAGTGATGCAGAATTAGCGGCGTTTCCCTAGAAATCATAAAAGCGGTTCTCCGTTGAATAATCTTCGGCATTATTCATTAAGGGTGTATGAATCGCAAACGCAACAGAATGATGTAAACATAAAACCACAACAAGTAGACAGGGCTTTTCCGGGCGATCGATGATGGGATACAATGGCTTGCATTCTAAGGTCAGGACGAATATTGGTACAGGGACGTTAGTGTTTGAGATGGTGACATTAAGGTAGGAGTACCGAACAGATTATGACCGTCATGCTTCATCCCAATAAATCCAATCCAGAACGTTATCGGGTGTTTGACCGCTATCTTGGTATTCAGGAATATTTCTCTATTACGAAACTGGGTCCGGAAAAAGCAAAGACGCTCGCGTATGCCCGGCAGGAGCAGATCGACAAAAAACGCAAAATGGTTCGGCTAAAAAATGAGCTGGGCGTGAACAAGCTCTTTGCGGAGGACGGCTCTGTCAAAGGGTTGCGTCGGGTGAACAGAGTCAGGGAAGGGCGTAAAGATGCTGAATATCTGTCGATACAGGTGACAGTGGCGCCCAATGTTCAGAAGCACAAGGAAATAAGCCTGATGAACCGGACGTTTGACGAAGCCTACCAGTTGGCACAACAGCATTTGCTTGAGTTGCATGATCTGGAACGCACTCCTGAAATTACCCAGGGGTTCAAAAATGCGAGACGCTTTTACTGGTAACAGCTACAGATAAAAGCGCTGCCTTACCTGAAGGCAGCGCATGGGTGAGGACTAGCGGACTTTGTCCAGAACCGCTTTCATTGCCGTGTATTCCTTTATTAACTCCTCTGGTATGGCTTCTCCCGCAGAGCCGCCATAGTAAAAGCTCAGATGATTCCGGTATTCCTGCAGGCACCTTTCTGCACTAGGTGTTTCCGGATACCGGATGACGCACTGTTTCAGATAAAGGTTTGCGAATGAGTAGGGTTCGTTCTGCCCCAGCAGCCTGTCGATAACCGCCAGCATGTACAGTGTACTAGCCACATCCGCCCGGCTCTGTTCCTGCTGTAACGACGCAAATAATTGCGATCGCAACCAGATGGCCTGTGGTCGCCTTTTTTCATCCAGAATGAATTCATGACTGGTGCCGGGCGACAGGGTAAACCATCGATCGAACAGGCGGGTCAGTTCCACGTTATTTTTAGCGCCGGCCGCCTTGATTTCTCCCAGGCCCGTCTGCCATTCACTGATGACCTGTTTAATCTCCACCTGTTCTGTATTTGCTTTATGCTGCTTCAGTAACTGCCTGGTGTTTTCAACAGAACCACTGATACCCAGTTCAATGGTCATCAAACGTTCCAGCGGTTTCAGGTACTGAAAGCGGGAATCTTTTACCTCCTGATGTTTCAGGTGGGACTCATAGAAATCTTCAGCCTTGTCATACTGACGGATAGTAAAAAGGTACTCAGCATAGCTGTAATCGTTGGCGAACTGGTCACGGGAAAGCTGGCTTTCAAAACTGCCGTGCGCGCTGTCCTGCAGATGGCAGGTTGCGCAGATGGCCGGGGTGCTCGTCAGCAGATACTGGCTCATGGCAAAATAACCGGCACCGAACAGCTTGGAGGTTTCGGTGAGGTGATCCTGCAGCACCTTGAGAGAAATCCAGGCGGTATCAGACCGGTCTCCCAACCGGGCAGCCTTCTGACTGAAAAGGGATTCCAGGTCCTGGAGGTAATTCCGGATTCGCTGCCGGTTGGCTTCCTTGCGGAAGGCCTCGTCATCGTACGCAAGAGGAATCAATGCGCTCAGATCTTCTGACGCTTCTTTCATCAGCCGCTTGATGGG
>JAWVYU010000161.1:0-10891 GCA_033722575.1 Ketobacteraceae bacterium
ATGCAGGTACTCGCCGAGCGTAACTTTCCGGTGGGCAATCTGTACCCCCTGGCCAGTGAGCGTTCTGCGGGAAAAACCGTGGAGTTCAAAGGTAAGGAATACACCATTGAGAACCTGGCTGATTTCGATTTCTCCAAGGTTCAGATCGGTCTGTTCAGCGCCGGTGGCTCCATTTCTGCAGAATATGCTCCCAAGGCAGCGGCGGCTGGCTGCGTGGTAATCGATAACACGTCGCATTTCCGCTATGACGATGACATTCCCCTGGTGGTGCCCGAAGTCAACCCGGAAGCGATCGCCGGCTACAAAACCCGCGGTATTATCGCCAACCCGAACTGTTCCACCATACAGATGCTGGTGGCACTGAAACCCATTTACGATGCAGTGGGGCTGGAACGGATCAATGTTGCCACTTATCAGGCCGTGTCCGGCACCGGTAAGGAAGCAATCGAGGAGCTGGCTCACCAGACCAAGGCCCTGCTGACCTTCGAGAAGGTGGAAACCAGTGTTTACCCCAAGCAGATCGCTTTCAATGCGTTGCCCCACATCGACGTGTTCCAGGATAACGGATACACCAAGGAAGAAATGAAGATGGTGTGGGAAACCCAGAAAATCTTTGGCGACAAGAACATTCTGGTGAACCCTACCTGCGTACGGGTACCGGTGTTTTACGGCCACTCCGAGGCGGTTCACATCGAAACCAAGGAAAAGATATCTGCTGAAAAAGTGCGCGAGCTGCTGTCAAAAGCTGACGGCGTGGTGGTGCTGGACGAGCGCAAGGACGGAGGCTATCCCACTGCAGTAACCGAAGCCTCGGGCAAGAACGAAACCTTTGTAGGCCGCATCCGCGAGGACATCTCCCATCCACGGGGTATTGATATGTGGGTGGTTGCGGATAACGTCAGAAAAGGCGCTGCCACCAACAGCGTGCAAATCGCCGAAGTGTTGATAAAAGACTACTTATAATTGATACTTAGCGAAACAAAGTTAGGTTAATTCGAACTTTTTCCGCTAAATGGATCAAGTTTGTTTTAATTTTTGCCTGACATCGGGGAATCAAAAGCTATCCTTATTAGGGGATGGCTTTTGTTGTTATTAGGCAGGGCCCAATTCTTAACGGACCAATTGAAGCTTGGCACGTGAATCACTGATTCATAAGGTGATTGGTCGCTAGAGAATAACTAATTTGGATAGGCATCCTATCCGGCGTTACAGCAAAGGAAAAACTATGGTTCGCAAACTTACCGCTGCGTTGTTGGGTGTTGGTGTATTCGTTCCGGGTTTGGCGAATGCTCTAGGCTTGGGTGAGATCAGACTGAACTCTCATTTGAGCGAGCCGTTAAACGCGGAAATTGAGCTGGTTCAGGTCAGAGAGCTGACAGAAGCCGAGATCCTGCCAAACCTTGCCTCACAAAAAGATTTTGAAGCAGCGGGTTTGCAGCGTTTTCACCACCTGACAGACATGCAGTTTGATGTGGTGATCAACAATAACGGCCGCAGTTATATCAAGGTGAAAAGCCGCAAGCCCATCCGCGAGCCTTTTGTTAATTTCCTGGTAGAGGTCCATTGGCCAGCCGGGCGCCTGCTGCGGGAATACACCCTGCTGCTGGATCCGCCGAACTTCAGCCTGGCTCCACCAGAGCCGGTGAAGCCGGCCACCACCACAACCGGTGCGCCTACCACCACAACAGTCACCTCCACCCCCCAGACCACAACCCGGTCAACAGTTTCGGCGCCTGCCACTACCACCCCCAGCGGCGGTGAGAGCGGCGGTAAAACCTACGGGCCTACCGGCAGCTCCGACAGCCTGTGGTCCATCGCGAAAGCGCTGCGCCCGTCTGAGAGTGTCAGTATTCAGCAAACCATGATTGCCATTCAGCAGCTGAACCCGGATGCTTTTATCGATGGTAATATCAACCTGCTCAAGAAAGGCCAGATTTTAAGGGGGCCTTCTGCTGAGGAGGCCCGACAGATATCCACCCGGCAGGCCATCGACCTGGTGCAGCAGCAGAACCGGGCCTGGAAAGAACGCATTTCCGGTGGCCGAGCAGCCACTGAGGTGGAAACCGCACAGATTGACACCTCAGGGCGGTCTGTGGGCAGCTTTGAGGAAACCGTACGGGATGATGATGGCCGGTTACGCCTGGTCAGCGCGGATTCAGAAGATGCTGCCGGTGCCAGCGGCCAGGGTGGCGTCGGCGGCGCCGCTGACGGCAGTGTTCGCGAGCGTGCGGAGCTGGCAGAAGAGGTCGCCGACAAATACCGCCTGGAAAATGAAGATCTCAAAGGTAAGGTGACCGAGCTGGAGGAACAGGTTGATACCAGTGAGAAACTGCTGGATCTGAAGGATGACCAGATAGCCGCGCTGCAGGCCCGACTGGCCCGGATGGAAGAGGAAATCCAGCGCATGCAGCAGGGAGAGGGTGCGCCGGATACCATGGAAGGCGCCATGCCGGGCATGGAAGAACCGGGTATGCTGGAGCCGGTTACGGAAACCGGCGAGATTGAAACAGCGGAAGAAATGCAGCCCGAAACGGTGGACGAAGCCGCACCTGGGGATGTGGATTACAACTTCCAGGCTGAGGAGCCTGCGGAGCCCGAGGTGACCGCAGAAGAAGGTGCCGAAGAGGAAGCACCGAAACCGGCGATTCAGGTGGAGGAAACTCCCAAGGTCGTGATTGACGAGCCACCCAAACAGGTTGCAGAAACACCCAAAGCGCCGCCTACCTTGCTGGAGCAGCTCACCCAGAACCCTCTTTATATGGCAATCGCCGGTGGCGGTGTGCTGGTGCTGGCAGTGCTGGCGCTGATCATCGGTCGCAGCCGTTCACGGCAGGAGGATGAGCTGGACGAAGCTCTGGTGGAGGATTTCTCGCTCAATGTTGAGGAGGAAACCCCGGACTTTGCTGAAGATACGGCAGTGGACGAGTCCCTGGAAGCACCCGACGAAGAAACCGTGCCCCAGACTTCCGACGTGCTGGGTGAGGCTGATATCTATATTGCTTACGGTCGTTTCCCGCAAGCCATTGAAATGCTTGAAAAAGCTGCAGATGCAGAACCACAGCGCGGTGACATTCGCCTGAAACTGCTGGAAACCAGCATGGAAGCCAGGGATCAGGAAACCTTTATGCGCCATTACCAGGCCGTGCAGGAGCTGGCGGTTCCGGATGATATGGCGAAAGCCGGCGCGCTCAAGGAGCAGTTCCTTGGCGGGGATGTTGAGCCCGACTTCGGCGAAGTGACCGGCGAAGGCGAGGACACGCTGGTGATGGGAGCGGCAGAGTCTCCGGTGGAAGAATCGCCTCTGGATGAGTCCGGGGATCTCAACTTCGATGTAGGTGAAGACACCCTTGCCCAGCCGGCTGCCGAGGAAGAAAGTTCCCTGGCCGAGGAAGAAAGCAACGAACTGGATTTCAACCTGGATTTCGACACTGCGGGTGAGCCGGATGCCTCTGAGGCGGCGGAAGCCGAAGAGGAATTCAGTCTGGATTTTGATGTGGATGCCGGTCCTGAAGAGGCGCCCACAGAGGAAGAACCGGAAACTGCGAAGAAAGAAGACACCGGTATGGATTTCGATACCGACTTCAGTCTTGACCTGGATGAAGAAACCGCGGAAGCCCCGGAAATCGAAGAAGATGAAGACACCGTGGTCAGCTTTGGTGAGGCGGAAGACAGCCTGGATTTTGAGTTGTCGGAAGACACCGATGAAGAAACCCTGGAAGCTCCTGCGGACTTTGATCTGGACGTGGATTCTGTCGGCACAGAAGAACCGGTAGCTGATGTCGGGGAAGATACACTGGTAGCGGAGCCCGACGAAACTGAAGCGCCCCAGGAAGTGGTCATTGACCCGTCCGAGGCGGCGAAGCTGGCCGATGAGCTGGATCTGGATGCTGATTTTGATCTGGATGAAGGCGTCGGCGAAACGGCCGCGGAAGCCCCGGCGGATGATCTGGAATTCAGTGTTGAAACTGATGAGGGCGAGCCCACCGGGGAAGCACTGGCGGAGGATTTCGAAGCGCCGGCCATCGAGCCCGAAGCACAGGAGCCCACCGAGCCAACGGCGGTGCCCACACCACCAGCGGGCCGGGCAGCCAACACCGAGGAAGAGCTGGATTTCCTTACCGATGCGGACGAGACATCCACCAAGCTGGATCTGGCCCGTGCCTATATCGATATGGGTGACCGTGAGGGCGCCAAGGATATTCTCGACGAAGTGCTGATTGAAGGGACCGAGGACCAGCAGGGCGAGGCGAAACAATTGCTCGCCCGGCTTGATTGATCCGTTCCGGCTCCATAAACTTCACACGCCAGAAAAAGAGGGCTCTTCAAGCCCTCTTTTTTTATTCCGATATTCACCGCTGATAAACACTGCAGGTGCTGCTGAATGCGTGTTGCATTGGGAATTGAATACGATGGCAGTCCGTTCCGGGGCTGGCAAAGACAAAAACATGATACCGAAACCGTACAGGCCCACCTTGAAGCGGCACTGGGTTTTGTTGCGGATCATGAGGTGTCCGTGGTGTGCGCCGGCCGCACCGATACCGGTGTTCATGGTGTGGGGCAGGTGGTTCACTTTGACACCCAGGCCCTAAGGGATGAGAAGGCCTGGGTGTTTGGCGGGAACGCCCGGTTGCCTGATACCATCGCGATCAAATGGGCGCGGCGGGTGGACGAGGAGTTTCACGCCAGATTCAGCGCCACGGCCCGGGCGTACCGCTATGCAATATACAACCACCCGGTGCGCCCCGCCATTGGTATGAGCCACCTCACATGGAATTTCCGGCCGCTGAATCTGGAAGCCATGCAGCAGGCTGCCGGGTGCCTGGTGGGGGAACATGATTTTTCCTCGTTCCGGGCGGTAGGCTGCCAGTCCAAGTCGCCGGTGCGGGCGGTGCTGTCATTGGATCTCTATCGCCGTGATCGCCTGATTGTCATGGATATCAGGGCCAACGCCTTTCTCCAGCATATGGTACGTAATATTGCCGGAACACTCATGGCGGTGGGTTCCGGTAAAATGCCGGTGGGCTGGGTCAGGGAGGTGCTCGAGCACCGGGACCGCACCAAAGGCGGGGTGACCGCGCCACCTTACGGCCTGTATTTCATGAAAGTCGATTACCCGGACCATTTCGGTATTCCGGCGCCGGAGCAGAACGTGCCTTTCATGCCGCTGTGATGCTGCCGGGGGCCAGGCCCGATCAGGACTGGCGGGCTGGCGGAGGTGATAGTTAGTCTAGCTTTTTCTTCACTTGCTGCTTTCCCCGGAGCTGCCCGGTTTGTTAGACTTCTGAGTTGCTAATCGACTGATCTGCGGGGAAATCCTTGTACCGTAAACGTGTAAAGGTCTGTGGCATTAAAACCCTTGAAGACGGGCTGGTGGCAGCACGCGCAGGGGCGGATGCCCTGGGCTTTGTTTTCTATGAACCCAGCCCCAGGAATATCAGCATTGACCGGGCGGCTGACATCATTGCCGGCCTGCCGGCTTTCGTGACCTCCGTGGCACTCTTTGTGGATCCGTCACCGGAAACCGTAGAACAGGTGATATCGCAAACCGGTGTTGATCTTCTGCAGTTCCATGGCAACGAGACCGAGCCGTTTTGCCGCGGGTTTTCCCGGCCCTATATCAAGGCGATAAGGGTCAGGCCAGACGCCGACATACGGTCGCAGGCAGCGCAATACACCGGCGCTCGCGCCATTCTGCTGGATGCCTACGTGAAGAACGTTCCCGGTGGTACGGGGAGCCGGTTTGACTGGTCTCTGATACCCGAAGATCTCGGTCAGCCCATTATCCTTGCCGGTGGGCTGAACCCGGAAAATGTCCACGAAGCAGTTGCTCGGCCGGGCATCTGGGGAGTTGATGTGAGCGGCGGGGTAGAAGAGCGCAAGGGCGTAAAAAGCCCGGCGCTGATCGAATCATTTTGCAAAGGAGTATACGGTGGCTAATCCATCCGATTTTCTGTCCACACCGGATCAGCTGGGAAACTTTGGCCCCTATGGCGGGCGCTTTGTTTCCGAGACTCTGATGGCGGCCCTGGATGAGCTCGAGGAAATGTACGAGCGTCTGTCCGCGGACCCGGAGTTCCAGGCTGAGTTTGATAAAGATCTTGCCCATTATGTGGGGCGGCCTTCTCCTCTTTATCATGCCGAGCGATGGTCGAAGAAAGTTGGCGGTGCCCAGATTTACCTGAAGCGCGAGGACCTGAACCACACCGGAGCCCACAAGGTTAACAACACTATCGGCCAGGCACTGCTGGCGAAGTACAGCGGAAAATCCCGGGTGATAGCGGAAACCGGTGCGGGACAGCACGGTGTGGCATCGGCCACCGTGGCAGCCCGTCTCGGTTTGAAATGCGAAGTGTATATGGGTGCCGAGGATGTGCAGCGCCAGGCGCTGAACGTTTACCGTATGAAGCTGCTGGGGGCCACGGTACACCCGGTAAAATCCGGTACCCGTACCCTGAAAGACGCCATGAACGAGGCGCTGCGGGACTGGGTGACCAATGTGGACGACACCTTTTACATCATCGGCACCGTGGCCGGGCCCCATCCATACCCCAAGCTGGTGAGGGATTTCCAGTGCGTGATCGGCCGCGAGGCCCGTCAGCAGTGTCTTGACCAGACCGGTAAACTCCCGGATGCACTGGTTGCCTGTGTCGGTGGTGGTTCCAATGCCATCGGTATCTTTCACCCCATGCTGGGGGACGAATCAATAAAAATGTATGGCGTAGAAGCCGGTGGCCACGGCGTGGAAACGGGCGAGCATGCCGCGCCGCTGTGTGCCGGGCGGCCAGGCGTGCTGCATGGCAACCGCACCTACCTGATGGAAGACGACGCCGGCCAGATCATCGCCACACATTCTGTATCTGCCGGGCTTGATTATCCCGGTGTCGGGCCGGAGCATTCGTGGTTGAAGGACTGTGGTCGGGTAAACTATGTGTCCGTCAACGATGACGAGGCATTGCATGCCTTCCGGCAACTGACTCTGGTGGAGGGGATCATGCCGGCACTGGAATCCGCACACGCACTGGCCTATGCCGAAAAACTGGCGAAAGAAATGGACAAGGATGAGGTGATCGTAGTGAACCTGTCCGGGCGTGGTGATAAAGACATACACACTGTCGCGAAAATCGACGGCATTGAGATTGAGTAAGCCCGCGCCGGATCGTTCGGGCACGAGCAAAAAATACAGGAGTTTCTGAAATGAGCCGTATCGAGGCTTGTTTTGCTGACCTGAAGGCAGCAAAAAAATCTGCACTGATTCCCTTCGTTACTGCCGGTGATCCCCATCCGGATCACACTGTGGACATTATGCACGCCCTGGCTGATGCGGGTTCTGACATTATCGAGCTGGGTGTTCCTTTTTCGGACCCGATGGCCGACGGTCCCACCATTCAGCTGGCCGACGAACGGGCGCTGGCCCATGGCGTGTCTCTGAGTGATGTGATTGCCATGGTAAAAACCTTCCGGGAAACCAACAGCACCACGCCGGTGGTGCTGATGGGGTATCTCAATCCGGTGGAAGTCATGGGTTACGAGAAATTCGCCAAAGCGGCAGGAGAGGCCGGGGTGGATGGCGTGCTGACGGTGGATCTGCCACCGGAGGCCTCGGCACCGCTCAATCAGGTGCTGGAAGCCAATGGCATCGACCCTATTTTCCTGATGGCGCCGACCACCACCGAAAAACGCATCAAGACTATTGCCCAGGCTGCCCGGGGATATCTGTATTATGTGTCGTTAAAAGGCATTACCGGTGCGGCTAACCTGGATCCAGCGGATGTCAGCAAAAAGGTTGAAACAATTAGAAAAATAACAGATTTGCCCATCGCCGTGGGCTTTGGTATCAAAGACCCTGAAACAGCAGGTATCGTCGCAAAGCTGTGTGACGCCGTGGTAGTGGGTAGTGCGCTGGTCAATGTGGTGGCAGAAAACCAGAATGATCCCCAGGCATTACTGGAAAAGATCAGGGCGTTCGCAGGTTCGTTGCGGCAGGGTATTGATAACAAAGCGTCAGCATAAGGCGAACTAATGAGCAGCAACTGGCTAGACAAGATTCTCCCCAGCATCTCCCAGAAAACCTCCAAGCGCAAGGGCAGTATTCCTGAAGGTTTGTGGCGCAAGTGTCCGAAATGCGGGGCTTTTTTATACCGGCCTGAGCTGGAAAAGGCGCTGAATGTTTGCCCCAAGTGCGATCATCATATGCGCCTGAATGCCCGGGAACGCCTTAGCCTGTTTCTGGACGAAGCGGATCGCGAGGAGATAGCCGACGAAATCAAGCCGGTGGACAAGCTCAAGTTTCGGGACAGTAAAAAGTACAAGGACAGGCTCGCTGCCGCCCAGAAGGAAACCGGGGAAAACGATGCTCTGGTGGCTATGACAGGCAAAGCGCTGGGTGTGCCTCTGGTGGCGGTGGCCTTCGAGTTCAGTTTTATGGGTGGCTCCATGGGTTCCATTGTGGGCGAGAAGTTTGTGCGGGCAGCCAATATGGCCCTTGAGCGTCGTATGCCGCTGATATGCTTTTCTGCCAGCGGAGGTGCCCGAATGCAGGAAGCCCTGTTTTCCCTGATGCAGATGGCGAAAACCAGTGCCGTTCTGCAGAAAATGCGGGAGCAGGGGGTTCCTTTTATATCGGTGCTTACCGATCCGGTATACGGTGGTGTATCCGCCAGTCTGGCTATGCTGGGGGACGTCAACATTGCCGAGCCAAGGGCCCTGATCGGGTTTGCCGGCCCGCGGGTTATCGAGCAGACTGTGCGCCAGAAGCTTCCGGAAGGGTTTCAGCGCAGCGAGTTTCTGCTGGAGCACGGGGCCATCGATATGATCGTTCACCGCAGTGAGCTGACAGAGACTATCTGTCGACTGGTATCCAAGCTGGGTCATCTGCCGCCGCTGGCAGCCAATGACGATGGAGAAGCTGAGGAACAGGAAGCCCTGGTTTCTGCTGCTGCCGCGTTACCGGAAAAGGCCGGAGACGAGGAAACCGTCACAACCGGTGCAAAGGGGCCTGAATCAACACCCGAAGAGGTGTCCGCCGTTCCGGAAGCCGCCAATTCACCAGGCGACACGGAAACCAGTCAGCACAAGGCGTCCTGAACGTTAAAGAAGCCATGAAAAAACCCCTTGGCCAATGGCTGGCCATGATCGAATCAATGCACCCCGCTGAGATTGAGCTCGGGCTGGAGCGCATATGCAAAGTCTATCTGCGCCTGCCACAGCTTTGCGATCCTGTTACCGTGTTCACGGTGGCAGGCACCAATGGCAAGGGGTCCACCGTCAAGAGCATTGAGGCGCTGGGCATGGCACTGGGCAAGCGCGTCGGCACTTACACCTCACCCCATCTGCTCAGCTACAATGAGCGCATTCAGATCAACCAGGAAAATGCTTCCGACCAGCTGCTGGTGGATGCCTTTGAGGAGATCGAAGCAGTCCGGGCAGATATTCCCCTGACTTATTTCGAATTCGGCACCCTGGCTGCCCTGGTTATTTTTGCCCGCGCCGATCTGGATTGGATTGTGCTGGAAGTGGGCCTTGGCGGGCGGCTGGATGCGGTCAATATTGTCGACCCGGATGTTGCTGTGATAACCACTATCGATATGGATCACGAAAACTGGCTGGGAGACACCCGTGAAAAGATAGGGTACGAAAAGGCCGGTATTATCCGCAAAAGCTCCGTCGTGGTCTGTGGCGACAGCGACCCGCCAGTATCTGTCAAGGAAAAAGCGCAACAGGCCAAATGGGTCTGTTACCGGGGCCGGGAGTTTGATGTTGCCGGCGACAGCTTTACCTGTGCTGTGGTCACTGACCGGCACCGGGAGGCGGAACCGGAAAATAGAAAGACCGTCATCCAGCGGTTTGGTATACCGGCATCATCACCCGTACTGGTAGATAATCTCATCACCGGGGTGCAGGCGGTGGCCGCTGCGGGGGAGAGTCTCCATCAGGATATTATCGATCAGGCAGCGGCCAGGATTCAGTTGGCTGGCCGCCAGCAGCTGGTGGGGGGCAGGCCGCGGCTGCTTCTGGATGTGGGACACAATCCTCAGGCTGCCGGCGCCCTGGCTGGGAGGATCCGGGAACTCAGAGAGTCCCTGTCGCCGTCTTCAGTGGTCTGCATCGTGGGTATGCTGGCGGACAAGAATCATAAAGACAGCCTGTCTGAGCTGGTGCCAGTGGTGGATGAATGGTATCCGGTGACACTGGATGCCGGCTCTCGCTCGCAGCCAGGCGCGACGCTGGCTGCTATTGTATCGGATCTGGGCGGCAAGGTCAGGGCGGAGTGCCCCAGCCCACTGGCGGCTTTACGCCAGGCCCGGACAGAGCTCCCCGACGATGCCCTGGTGGTTGTCTTTGGATCTTTCTATACCGTGTCAGATATTCTGGCAGAGGCTTAAATACCGCAACATAAATTGTTACCATCGCAACCGGGTTTTCAAAGGGCAGGGTTCTGATAGTGGATGAACATTTGAAACAGCGGCTGGTAGGGGCTCTTGTACTGCTGTCGGCGGCCGTCATTTTCCTGCCTCTGATATTTGATGGACGGGACGAGCAGCAAACCTACACAGACGTCCAGATTCCGGAAGAGCCGGTGGTAACGCTGGATGTGACCAAGCCTGCCATAGACACAGAGCATTTCGAAGAGGTCAGGGAAAAGGTTGAGCAGCAGCGAGCGGCAATTGCTCCTTCCGAGGAATCCCTGAATCAGGCGGTGGAAACCGTGCCGGAACCCCAGCCCCCCGCGGTGGCCGCAAAAGAGGATTTCCGGCAGATCAGGGAATCCAGCGGCAAAGAGCCGGTGGGCATCGATCGCCTGGCTGAAAACTACACCGTTCAACTGGCTGCGTTTTCGTCCCGGGATAACGCGGAGAAACTGCACAAGCAGCTCCTTGGCAAGGACTATACC
>JAWVYU010000162.1:0-10871 GCA_033722575.1 Ketobacteraceae bacterium
AGAGGGTGCGTTGGCAATGGAGAACGGAAAATGGCGTTCGCCTTCTGTTCCGGGGTTAAGTACCAGCTCCAGGTACTGGCCGGGATAGTACTCAATGGCTTTTCCCGCGGGCAGCCGCAGGAAGTAGCGGGTCACGTCATGGTTCAAGGGCTCAATGTCCTGAACCTGACAGGCGACGGTGTATTGCGGGAGTTCTCCTTTTGCCAGCACGTTAGCAATCTCCAGAATGCAGTCGGTCTCCGGATAACAGAGACAGGTAAGAATGTAATCAGTTGTATTGGCCTGAATGGCGGCTGCGCGGTCTGTTCCTGTCCTTACGGTACCGCTCACCAATCTTGCCCGGCAAATATGACAGCTGCCTGAAACGCAGCTGTGTCTGATGCGCACCCCGCCGGCCAGAATCGATTCAAGCAGGTTCCGGCCGGGCAGGCTCTCTACGACAATATCTCTGGGGAGCAAACGAATCCTGATTGCCACTGTTGCGCCTGCGGGGGGCCGGCTTTGCTGTTGCGCTGCGGCTATTTCCGTTTCATGGCCTCGAAGAATTCTTCGTTGGTTTTGGTTTCGCGCATCTTGTCGATCAGGAACTCCATGGCGGCTGTTTCATCCATGGGATGCAGGATCTTGCGCAGAATCCACATCTTTTTAAGTTCATCTTCGGTGGTCAGCAAGTCTTCGCGGCGGGTGCCGGACTTGTTGATATTAATGGCCGGAAACACGCGTTTTTCTGCAATGCGCCGGTCCAGATGCAGCTCCTGGTTACCGGTACCCTTGAATTCCTCAAAGATAACTTCGTCCATTTTCGAGCCGGTATCCACCAGGGCCGTGGCCATGATGGTCAGGCTGCCGCCTTCCTCAATATTACGGGCGGCACCAAAAAAGCGTTTGGGACGCTCCAGAGCATGGGCATCAACACCACCGGTGAGCACCTTGCCTGATGACGGAATCACTGTGTTATAGGCACGAGCCAGGCGGGTAATGGAGTCCAGCAGGATCACGACGTTCTGTTTGTGTTCCACCAGGCGCTTGGCTTTTTCCAGCACCATTTCCGCAACCTGCACGTGGCGGGCCGGGGGTTCGTCAAAGGTGCTGGCCACCACTTCCCCGCGCACCGTGCGGCGCATTTCGGTCACCTCTTCCGGCCTTTCGTCGATGAGCAGTACGATCAGGTAACAGTCCGGGTTGTTGCGGGTAATGGACTGCGCAATGTTCTGCAGCATCAGGGTTTTACCGGCCTTTGGCGGTGACACGATCAGCCCCCGCTGCCCTTTGCCAAAGGGCGCCACCAGATCAATGGTACGGGCAGTGATATCTTCAGTACTGCCGTTACCGATCTGCATGATCAGGCGTTCATTGGGAAACAGGGGAGTCAGGTTTTCGAAGAGGATTTTGTTCTTGGCGTTTTCGGGGCGGTCCAGGTTGATTTCGTTAACCTTGAGCAGGGCAAAATAGCGCTCACCGTCTTTGGGTGGCCGTATTTTCCCGGCAATGGTGTCACCGGTCCGCAGGTTGAATCG
Organism: Ketobacteraceae bacterium; assembly: GCA_033722575.1. Classification (GTDB taxonomy): domain Bacteria; phylum Pseudomonadota; class Gammaproteobacteria; order Pseudomonadales; family Ketobacteraceae. Next base: position 1,518 of record JAWVYU010000162.1, read on the forward strand.
CCTGATCTGGCTGGGCGATACGTAGATGTCATCGGGGCCGGCCAGGTAGGAACCTTCCGCGGAGCGCAAAAATCCGAAGCCGTCCTGGAGGATTTCCAGTACCCCGTCTCCGTATATGTCTTCGCCGCTTTTGGCGTGGCGTTTCAGGATGCTGAAGATCACGTCCTGTTTGCGAGTGCGGGCAAGGTTTTCAAGGCCCATTTCTTCAGCGATAGTGAGAAGTTCTGCGATACGTTTTTTCTTGAGTTCTGTGAGATTCATCGTGGTAGAGATTTACTTTGAGAAATAAAAGGAAGGTTTTGGGTGATTAGAAATCCAAAATGCTTATCGTTGCTTAATTGCTGTTTGTGAATTTTCTGAGCTGGCTGCAGATCCGGTTTATGGCAGCCCATACCTATGCCTCAGCGATTTATTCTTGTCGGGGAATAAAGGATCGGCAGAAAACGAGGCGTTTTAGGTAAGCTTGGGCAGCGCGTCTGCCCGGTCAAAGATTAACTAAGGGTAAATCTAGCATCCTTGTTTATATGCGTCCAGTGAAAATGTGGTTTTTCACCGGTGGGTAAATGCGCCGGGAGACTCGTGTTGACAGGTCTCCCGGGCAGGTCAGGCTAGATGTTGCTGTCAATAAACGCCGTAAGCTGCGATTTGGACAGGGCGCCCACTTTGGTGGCCTCAACATTGCCATTCTTGAACAGCATCAGGGTGGGAATACCACGGATGCCGTATTTCGGGGGGGTTTCGCCGTTCTCATCAATATTGAGCTTGGCGATCTTGAGCTTGCCTTCGTATTCACCGGCAATTTCGTCAAGTATCGGGGCGATCATCTTACAGGGGCCGCACCACTCTGCCCAATAATCCACCAGAACGGGGCAGTCAGCCTGCAGGACTTCCGCGTCAAAGTTGCCGTCAGTTACGTTCACAATATCACTCATCTTGATCTCCAGTGGCGAGCCTGTCTTACAGTGCCAGGGCGCCGATTGCTTAGACAGGTTCGCGATACTCTGATTCTTGGTTATTACTTTTGGAAAGATAGTGCCAGCGCACACACAATTCAAATGTAATTGAAAATTTTACCTTTCTTGGCGGCTTACCGCCAATTTTATTGGCGCTTAATCCAGACTTCGGTAAAGTGATAGCCCTGCTGACACCCGCCTAACATTCAGAAAAATGCGAACGCAGAGGGACCGTGAATTGAAGCAGAGAACCTCGAAAGAAGTGCCGGAAGGCCAGGTTATGGCCGCGATCGATATGGGCTCCAACAGTTTTCACATGGTGGTGGCCCGGCTGGAATCCGGCGAAATTCGCCTGTTGCAGAAGTTTGGTGAAAAAGTGCGCATGGCCGCCGGCCTGGATGAAAACAATTGCCTTACGGGCGACGCCATGGAACGCGGACTGGACTGTCTGAAACGCTTTGCCCAGCGGGCAGACAATATCGAGCCGGGTTGGTTGCGCTGTATTGGCACCAATACCCTGCGCAAGGCCCGCAACGGGGGGCAGTTTATCCGCAAGGCGGAAAAGGTGCTGGGTTGCCCGGTGGAGGTAGTGGCCGGCCGGGAGGAGGCTCGCCTGATTTACCTGGGCGTGTCTCACAGTCTGCCATCCCACGATGGCCGCCGGCTGGTATTCGATATCGGGGGTGGCTCCACAGAGTTCGTGATCGGTGAAAAGTTCGAGCCGTTGCTGACAGAAAGCCTGCACATGGGCTGTGTCGGCTATCAGGAACGGTTTTTTCCCGGTGGCGACATCTCCGAATGGCACTTTTTCCGCGCGGTGATGGCGGTGCGGCGCGAACTGGTGGCCATTGAGGCAGCCTACCGCAACACCGGCTGGGAGCAGGTGGTGGGCGCCTCCGGCACGGTGAAAGCAGTGCATAATGCCGTCGTGGAGTCGGGCCTGGGTGAAGGTATCACCCGGCAAAGCCTGCAAAAGCTGACGGATAAAGTACTGGCCTTCAAAAATACGGACGAGCTGGATATCCCCGGTGTTAAATCCGATCGTGCCCCGGTCTTCCCCAGTGGTCTGGCCATTATCACCGGTATTATGGAAGAGCTGGATATCGACGAGGTTCACTATTCCGATGGCGCACTCAGGGAGGGGGTTCTTTACGACATGCTGGGGCGCCTGGAGCATGAAAACGTCTGCGAGCGCACCATTCATTCCATGATGAAGCGTTACAGTGTGGACACGGCCCAGGCGGAACGGGTTCAGCAGACCGCGTTGCAGGCCTTTGATCAGGCTCGCAAGGTCTGGGATCTGGACAGCGATCATTACCGCGAATTACTGAGCTGGGCTGCCCTGGTGCACGAAATCGGCGTGGTGATCTCCCACTCCGGGTTTCACAAGCATGGGGCCTATGTGCTGCAGCATGCGGATATGGCAGGATTTTCCAAGCAGGAGCAGACGATTCTGGCGGTGCTGGTGGCAAGTCACCGGCGCAAGGTCCGCCAGCCGCTGTTTGACGAACTCCCTGAATCTGTGCGGCTTACTGCCCTTAAGCTCTGTCTGCTGCTGCGAATTGCGGTAATCCTTCACCGCTCACGCCTTGATCAGCACTTGCCCAGTTTTTTGCTGGAAGTGGATGACACCTGTGTAACCCTGATGTTTCCTGATCAGTGGCTGGAAGAGCATCCTCTGACCCGGGGTGAGCTGCAGCAGGAAATAGGCAACTGGGAAAAGGCGGGTTTCTCCCTGGAGGTGAAGTAAGGATACCCGCCTCGCGTCTGGTGGCGCCGGCTACCCTATTTGCCCAGGGTGTCCATCAGGTATTCCTGGGCGGATATGCGCTCCTCGCCCTCCGCCGGCACTACCTTGGTGTAGCTGCCGTCTGGATTGAGTGTCCAGGCCTGACAGTTATCTTTCAGGTAAATTTCCAGCCCTTCTTTCTGCACCCGGCGGTTGAGACTTCGCTCAATAATGGGGAAGCAGGTTTCCACCCGGCGAATCAGGTTGCGCTCCATCAGGTCGGCACTGGAGCAGTAGGTTTTGGGCCGGTTGTTGTTGTGGAAATAGTAAACCCGGGTGTGTTCCAGGAAGCGGCCCACGATGGAGCGCACTTCAATGTTCTCGGATACTCCGGGAATACCCGGCCGCAGACAGCACATTCCACGCACGATCAGCTTGATTTCCACTCCTGCCTGGGAGGCACGATAGAGAGCCTTTATCACTTCCTTTTCAGTGATGGAATTGCATTTGAAAACGATTTTTGCGGGTTTGCCATCCAGGGCGTTTTCCCGCTCATGTTCAATCAGCCGGATCAGCTCGCTGTGCAGCGTGAAGGGCGAGTGATAGAGCTGTTTCAGCCGTGCTGCCCGGCCCATGCCGGTAAGTTCCTGGAATATCTTGTGAACGTCTTCCGCCACTTCTTCGTTGGCGGTCAGCAGGCTGTAATCCGAATAAAGCCGGGCGTTTCCCGCGTGATAATTGCCAGTGCCCAGGTGAATATAACGGCGCAGGCCGTCTTTCTCCCGCCGCACTACCATGATCATTTTGGCGTGAGTCTTGTAGTTTACAATCCCGTAAACCACCACGGCACCGGCTTCCTGGAGCCGGTTGGCAATTTCGATGTTGCTGGCTTCGTCAAAGCGGGCCCGCAGCTCCACAATGGCGGTGACTTCCTTGCCGTTCCGGGCCGCTTCCACCAGGGTATCCAGAATCTCTGAGTCCTTGCCGGTGCGATAGAGGGTTTGCTTGATGGCTACCACGTTGGGGTCCTTGGCTGCCTGCCGTAAAAAGCTCACTACGGGCTGGAAGGATTCGTAGGGGTGAAGCAGCAGCACATCCTGGGTTTGCAGCACGTTGAATATGTTGTCCGGCCGCTTTACCGGTGCCGGCAGGGCCGGCTTGAAAGCCGTGAATTTCAGGTCCGGGCGCTCAATATCAATCACCGACATCATCCGGGTCAGGTTCACCGGACCGTTTACCCGGTACAGCTCCCGCTCACCCAGGCCGAACTTTTTCAGCAGAAAGTTCACCATGTCCTCGGGCATATTGTCGGCTACTTCCAGGCGAACTTCCTCGCCATAGCGGCGGGTGAGGAGTTCGCCCTTCAGGGCATCCGACAGATCATCGACTTTTTCCTCATCAAGAAACAGGTCGGAGTTCCGGGTGAGCCGGAACTGATAGCAACCGGTGGCTTTCATTCCCGGGAACAGAGAGCTGGCATGGTAATGAATGACCGATGAGAGGAACACGTAGTGTTCCCCGGGTTTTTCGCCACAGATGTCGTCGGGCAGGCGAATAAAGCGTGGCAGAGACTTCGGGGCCGGCAATACCGCCAGACCCAGCTGGCGGCCAAAGGCGTCTTTGCCTTCCAGACTCACCAGAAAATTCAGGCTTTTGTTCACCAGCCGCGGGAACGGATGCGCCAGATCCAGCCCGATGGGCGTGAGTACCGGCGCTACCTGCTTGCGGAAGTAGTGCTTGATCCAGCGCACCTGATCTGCGTTCCACTGATCCCGTGCCAGGAAGTGGACATTCTGCGCGGCCAGCGCGGGCAGCAGGTCATCGTTAAGGATCCGGTACTGGCGCTCAATGGCGGCGTGGCAACGCTCGCTGATCGCTTTCAGCACTTCGGTGGGATGCATGCCATCCGCTTCCGGCCGGGCCTGACTGTAGGCGATATCCCGTTGCAGACCGGCCAGGCGGATTTCGAAGAATTCGTCCATGTTGCTGCTGAATATCAGCAGAAACTTGAAACGCTCCAGCAGTGGCTGGGTGGGGTCATCCGCCTGGGCAAGCACCCGCAGGTTGAACTCCAGCAGACTCAGATACCGGTTGATATAAAAATCCGGATTGTCCAGATCAATGGGTGGCTGCTCGGTGGCGGCGGAATCCTTGATCTCTTCAGGGCTGTTCATAAGGCTCTCATTGATTCAGCAATTCAGCGGCGGCTTTGGCGAAATAGGTCAGCACCCCGTCGGCACCAGCCCTTTTAATACAGTTTAGTGACTCCATGATGACAGTGTCACGATCCAGCCAGCCGTTTTCGAAGGCGGCACAATGCATGGCGTATTCGCCGCTTACCTGATAAACAAAGGTCGGGGCACCAAACTGGTCTTTCACTTCACGGACGATATCCAGGTAGGGCATGCCCGGTTTGACCATTACCATATCGGCGCCTTCCTGCAGATCCAGCGCCACCTCCTGGAGGGCTTCCAGGCGATTGGCGGGATCCATCTGATAGGTGGCCTTGTTGCCCCCTTTCAGGTTCGCGGCAGACCCCACTGCGTCCCGGAAAGGGCCGTAATAACTGGAAGCATACTTGGCAGCATAGGACATGATGCGGGTGTTGTGATGGCCGGTTTCCTCCAGAATGCTGCGGATGGCGCCAATGCGGCCATCCATCATATCCGATGGCGCCACCACATCGGCACCGGCCTCGGCGTGGGACTGGGCCTGTTTCATCAGGGTTTCCGTGGTGACATCGTTCAGTACGTATCCGTCGTCATCGATAATGCCGTCCTGGCCGTGGGTAGTGAACGGGTCCAGAGCCACGTCGGTAATCACCCCCATTTCCGGTGCGGCATCCTTGATGGCCCTGACCGCCCGCTGTGCCAGACCACCGGGGTTATAGGCTTCCCTGGCATCCAGGCTCTTGCGCTCTTGGGGTGTCACCGGAAACAGCGCAATGGCGGGCACGCCGAGATCCCGCAGCTGACGGGCCTCTTTCTGGAGTTCGTCGAGGGTTACCCGCTCGATTCCGGGCATGGAGGGAACCTTTTCCCGCTGGCCCTGTCCCTCAATAACGAACATTGGATAAATCAGGTCATTCACTGTTAAGGTGGTCTCCCGCATTAACCGGCGGGAAAAGTCGTCCTTGCGCATGCGACGCATGCGGGTCAGCGGAAACGGGCCTCGAGGCAGTGAATGAATCGGCATACTGGCAACCTTTGCTGTTTCTGTAATATCAATTGCAATGCTGGATTTTTGCTGTTTGCGATACGCCGGGTTGTGCCCGGCGGACTTAAAACGAGTATATTACCTGAATTCAAAACTTCTGTCTGATGGTGTTGCGAAGGGATAACTCCCTGTCGCAGCGCTTTCAGGAGAGCACAGGGCATATTCATGGATAAGAAGAAACTGGTGGTGTTGGCCGTTATTGTGGCGCTGGTGGCTGCGTGGATCGGGTTTGGCGGCTCGGACTATCTGGATTTTGCCACCATCAAAGCCAAACAGGCGGAGTGGCTTGAGCTTTACCATGAAAATCCCGTCAAGGTGATTGCTGTTTACTTTGTGGTATATGTCCTGGTAACGGGGCTGTCGTTGCCTGGCGCCGCGGTCATGACCCTGCTGGCCGGTGCTCTGTTCGGCGTGGTGATGGGTACGGTGATCGTGTCCTTTGCCAGCAGTATTGGCGCTACGGCGGCATTTCTGGTAGCTCGCTATCTGGCACGGGACCTGGTTCAGGAAAGGTTTTCCAAACAGCTGGCCACTATCAACCGGGGCGTGGAACGAGAAGGGGCCTTTTATCTTTTTTCTCTGCGCCTGGTGCCGGTCTTTCCGTTTTTTCTGATCAATATTGTGATGGCGCTGACGCCCATAAAAGCCTGGACCTTTTACTGGGTAAGCCAGGTGGGCATGTTTGCCGGAACCATCGTTTATGTGAATGCCGGCACGCAGCTGGCCCAGCTGGAATCCCTCAAAGGTATACTGTCGCTGGAACTCCTGATTTCGTTCTCATTGCTGGGTCTGTTGCCGCTGATAGGTAAAAAAGTGGTGGAACTGTTGCGGAAAGGGAAGGTACATGAGCAAGTTTAACAAGCCGAAAAAGTTTGACCGGAATCTTATTGTGATCGGTGCCGGTGCTGCCGGCCTGGTTACCTCCTACATTGCCGCAGCGGTGAAAGCCAAAGTCACCCTGATAGAGGGTCATGCCATGGGCGGCGACTGCCTCAACACCGGCTGCGTTCCCAGTAAAAGTCTGATTCGCAGCGCCAAAATAGTGAATTATATGGACCGTGCCCGGGAGTTCGGCCTCAAGCCAACCCTGGCCAGCTTTGATTTTGCAGAGATAATGAACCGGGTACAGCGCAGTATCGAGACCATAGAACCCCATGATTCCGTGGAACGTTACACCGAGCTGGGGGTGGAATGTATCAAAGGCTACGCCCGGTTTGTTTCCCCCTGGGAGGTAGAGGTAAACGGAAAAACCCTGTCGGCACGCAATATTGTCATCGCCACCGGGGCCAAGCCATTCGTGCCTCCCATCCCGGGTCTGGAAGAGGTGGGATACCAGACTTCAGACACGGTGTGGAGCCTGCGCAACAAGCCAAAACGCATGGTGGTACTGGGTGGCGGACCCATCGGCTGTGAGCTGAGCCAGGCGTTTGCGCGCCTGGGCATTGAGATTATCCAGATCGAAATGATGCCACGCCTGCTGCTTCGTGAAGATGAAGAGGTCTCGGATATCGTTGCCAGAAGCCTGGAGCGCGACGGAGTGCAGGTGCTGACAGATCATAAAGTGGTTGGTGCTGAAATGATCGCGAGGGACAAGGTGGTGGTGTGTGATCACAAGGGCAAACAGGTGGCGGTACACTGTGATGAGATCCTGGTTGCCGTGGGCCGTGCCGCCAATACGGAATCCCTGGGCATTGATCTGCTGGGTCTTGAAACCAACAAGAACGGCACGCTGGTGGTGGATAAATACCTCAGAACCACCCGGCACCCCAACATTCTGGCCTGTGGTGATGTGGCGGGGCCTTATCAGTTCACTCACACGGCGGCTCATCAGGCCTGGTATGCGTCCGTGAACGGGCTTTTCGCACCATTCAAGAAGTTCAAGGCCGATTATTCCGTGATCCCCTGGTGTACTTTTACTGACCCCGAGGTGGCCCGGGTCGGCTTGAATGAGCTGGAGGCAAAAGAAAAGAACATTTCCTGTGAGGTCACCACCTACGGTATAGACGATCTGGACCGGGCAATTTGTGAGGAGGAAGCTCACGGGTTCGTGAAGGTGCTCACCAGGCCGGGAAAGGACAAGATCCTTGGGGTTACCATAGTGGGTCATCATGCCGGCGACCTGATCGCCGAATTTGTTCTGGCCATGAAACACGGTATCGGTCTGAATAAAATTCTGGGCACCATTCATATTTACCCCACCTGGAACGAGGCAAACCGCTATGTGGCGGGTGAATGGAAGCAGAAAAACAAACCGGAATTTGCCTTGAAGTTACTGGAGAAATATCACAACTGGCGAAGGGGATAACCGGAGGTTGTTATGGGTATGCATCGGCTGTGGTTAGTGGTTATGGCCAGCCTCCTGGTAAGCAGTTGCCGCGTACATCTGGGGGACTGTCTGGACGGGGACGGGCCGGAATTTACCACCGATAATCTTCCCAATGCCGTACTGAATCAGGAATACGAAGCCCGTGTGAGGGTGCAGGTGGATAATGAACCCTTTGACGACCGGCTGTCCTACGAATTTGACTATGAGCAGGGTGAATTGCCCCAGGGGCTGCGCTTTACCCAGTTTGGCGACGAGCGCTACCTGTATATTGAAGGCACGCCAACAGAATCAGGCAGCTTCCGGTTTGATGTTACGGTAAGAGTGAGTGGCTCGGTGGATCTGTGTCATTACCGGGAATCAGAAACCTACCGTTTACTGGTCACCGAGCTGTAAACGACATTCTGCGATAAGGGCAAACTGAGCTGTTGCCCATGACCTGAAGAGAGAGACGATAATGGATGTAAAAACCACTGTACTGGAACGTTATTCCGAGGGGGCCAGAGAGCGGCAGGAAAGCCTGTGCTGCCCCGTAGATTACGATACCGGTCTGCTCAAACTGCTGCCCGCGGAAATTGTGGAAAAAGATTATGGCTGTGGTGACCCCTCCCGATATGTGGAGGAAGGCGATGTGGTGCTGGATCTGGGCAGCGGTGGCGGAAAAATCTGTTACATGGCTGCTCAGTTGGTGGGGCCCGAAGGCAAGGTGATCGGCGTGGATATGAACGACGACATGCTGGACCTTGCCCGTCGACATCTGCCGGAAATGACCGAAAAACTGGGTGGCGCCACGGTGGAATTCCGCAAGGGGCATATTCAGGATCTGGCGCTGGGGCTGGACGCAGTGGCGTCTTACATCAAACGTAACCCCATCGAAACCCTGGATGATTTTGAGGATTTTGAAGCCTGGAAACGCCAGGAGCGGCGCGATAATCCCATGGTAAAGGACAATAGCGTGTCGCTGGTGGTGTCCAACTGTGTGCTGAACCTGGTGGCCAACGAAGACCGCGCCCGGATGATTGCGGAGATTTTCCGGGTGCTGAAACCCGGCGGCCGGGTGGCGATTTCCGATATCGTCAGCGATGAAGCAGTGCCGGCTCATTTGCAGAAAGACCCCCACCTGTGGAGCGGCT
>JAWVYU010000163.1:0-10851 GCA_033722575.1 Ketobacteraceae bacterium
CACGTTATAGACGCGGCCCTCGGCAAGGCAGACCGGCACCACTTTCTCCACGGGCAACTGCAGATCTTCCGCCATGGCAACGACAGCTGCCTGAATGTTTTCTGCTTTGCGGTTTTGCGGATTTGCCAGAGCATAAGGGGGGGCCCATTCCCGCGGCGGGCGCAGCAGATCGAGATGGGTGGCCACTGCCAGAATCGGTGGAGGATGGTGTTGCGGCCGGGCTTCAATCCACTCCCGGATCTGGTCTAGGCTTTCCCGTTCCGCCTGCCGGTCGGGGCGGTGGGCGGGTGACACCCACAGCAGCAAATCGGCATTCAGTATCGCTTCCTTCAAGGCCTTTTGCTTCAGCAGCGGTGTATCGGCGCCGGGTGTGTCGAATATCAGTGCTTCCGTGTCGCCTTCCCGCTCCAGGCGATAGGGTATGATCTGCGAGGTGGTGTCGGGCAACACATCAGTAGCTGCAGTGAGTTTGCCGAAGAGGGCATTGATCAGGCTGGATTTGCCTGCGCTTGCCCGGCCAAGCACCATAATCCGCAGGGGTTCAGTGCTCACCGCCGCTTCAGCATCATCGCTTTGCTTATGGGCTTTGCGGGTTTCCGCTGTGGGAGTGTCAGTGGGGTCCTCGCTGCTCAGCAGCAGGTTGCCGCTGTACAGTTCAATGGCGTAATAACCCACCTTGCGTACATATTCCTGAAGCAGCCATAACTGGATCCGTTCAGCCCCGTAACCCACTATCCGGTTGCCCATCTCGCGGCGCAGTTCGCGGAACAGTACCGAGCTGGGGTCAATCAGGGCCCGGCCTACACGATAAGCGTTTTCCCAGTCCTCGATCAGTTCTTTCCACTGTTGCGCCCGGTTAAAGCCGCCGACGGTTAACTGATGACTGAAAGGAATCTGTTCGGCAATCTGCAAACGCATGTCCCGGCTGGCGCGCTCAATAATCAGCAGGCCATGGGGCACGGTCAGCTCCCAAAGGGGATTTTCGCGCTTGGGATGATAATGGCGGGCCACCATTTCCAGGGTGCTCCTTCCCAGTTGCAGCAGCCGCTGGCCATCATTGAGCGGCCAGTCTTTTGGCGTTACCTGACTGGCCAGTTGCTCCACCGCCTGCCAGGGGCTGCTTGCGTCCGCAGGCCAGTGGGGATTGGCGTCGGTGGTGGCCTCCCGCTGTGACAGACCTTCCCGTTTGACCAGATACAGGTGCAGCAGATAACCGGTTCCGCCACACAGCAGCAGGCTCAACAGCCAGTAAAGAAACAGGTCCGACTGCAGCAGCCAGAGGGTGCCCGCCAGGGGCAATGCAATCAACGGCAGGGCAGTGATAACGATGGCAAACAGCCGGGTACGGCCAAATTGCCTGATGAGCATGCGACTCATGAGGTCTGATCCTTGTCAGTGTCCGCCCGGGACGATTCTGCCGCCTGTTCCTGCAGCGGGGATAACCGGCGCCCCCGGGATAATGCATCGGCGTAAACCTTGCGGAGGGCTTCAGCGTCCACGGTAATGCCTTTGCCTTTTTGTTCCAGATAGAAACAGGCGCTCTTGCCCAGAGCAAAGGTAATGGCTCCGCTGGTGGTGGCGCCCCAGACGGCACCCACCGTCTGGCCCCATACCGGAATCAGTTTGATCAGCCCTCGGCCGGCCCAGCGCAACCCATAACCCGCCGCAAAGCTCACACCCAGTAATCCGAAAAACTCTGATGAGGTGCGTGCATTCCAGGACAGCTTGTACAAAGCCGCCAGGGTGTGGAGCAGCTTTACCTGCAGGGCTGGCACCAGGGCCATATCCACCACCGGCAGGGCGCCCACTGTGGCTGCAGCCAGGGTGTAACCCATAATGTGGGGGTGCGCGGCGCGACTGTAGGCGCTTTTTACGTCGGGATCTTCCCGCAGCAGGGTTTGCAGTCCGAAGGAAGAAACCGTCTCGATGGCTGTCCACAGCGCGTCCAGACCGTAATAAACGGGCTGATAGCCATCTTCCGGCAGGGTGAAGTCAACCGGAACCCACAGCAGGGGCCCGTCGCCGGCCAGTTTCCCCAGCCGCTCCCTCTGGTCCAGCAAGGCCCGGCCAAGATCCGCAGGAACCTGTCGGCTCCAGTTTTCCTGATCAAAAGGATAGGGGGAGGGATGGTCACCATCCGGCGGATACAGCTCATGAAGGCAGGTCTGAACTACCAGTACCGCCCAGCCGGGGTGGCGTTTGCGGATGGCACGGAGTACGTCAAATACTGCATCCTGGCGCACGTCCGAGGCTTTCATGACCGCAATCACCAGATGAGCCTGGGATTCGCAGTAGTCGATATCGTTGCCCGGATCGTAGTCCACCTCCCCCAGGCCGCGGGTATCCAGAAAACGCACCACTGGTGCTTCCGCCGGGAAGTCATAGAAGCGTGCGGTTTTTGTACAGGGCCGGAAGCCATTGCCGATCTCGGCGTCACTGCTGCCGGTGAGGGCCCGGATCAGGGAGGTCTTGCCGGACTGGGTTTTGCCCAGCAGCCACAACACTGGTGGCGCCTGCCGGGCGCTGGCGGTTTCCAGCGCCTGATTCAGTGCTTCTTCGTCCACCTTGGGCTCAATCAGTATTTCCCGCAGTTTTTTCCAGCCCTTTCCGGATTCATCACTTTCATTCATGGTAGCCCTGTTACTCTCCCTGCTGCTCCGATATCGCCAGTTCATGCCATTGTACCGTTGAACATTGTACGGGTGAAATCATTAAAAAACGAAGCCGGCTTCGGAAAATGGCTGAAGGAAATGCTGAATGTGTCTCAGAGATAATGGTAATTCTCCACTGCGGCGCTGCAGTGCCTGTGATGAACTGTTCATGACAACTTCATTCGCTGTGGTAGGCCTCCGGTTCTTTGTGAATGTTATTTCTCGAGAGTTTTTTGCAGTAAGTGTTATTTGCAAGAGCCACTTTCTTTTACAAGGAGAACCTGCCATGAACAGCACAATATCCCGTGCTAAATCTTTATTCAGCACTTCAAATGCTTTCCTTCGTAGTATCCTGCTCCTGCCGGTATTCATGCTGGCGTCTGCGGGCTACCCGGCCGGCGATGGCCAGGACCTGCTATTGGTGAATAATGGTGACGGCAGCGACTTTGTGATCAGCGAGTATGATCGCTGCCAGGGCTGCGATCCATTGAGCTCACCGGATATGATCAGTGCGATGTTCAACGATACCGGAGCTCAGGATTATCAGTCTCCCGATGACCCGGGAACCAGCGAAGGCAATCATTGTGACGATACTCATTGCAACTGCGCCTGGCTTGGCTGCAATAATTTTGCGCAGCAGTGTGCGGGCTATGGCTATACCGAAATAGCCTGTGTTACCACCGTCACCAAAGACGGTTATCCCGTGGGTTTTGGTTGTGAATGTTCGGGGCCCTCCAGATGAGGTAAAGCGGCAAGCGACCTAGAGCTGGCTTACGCCCGGCCCGATGCGATTGCCCTTGCGGCTGTGGAATGCTGATCTTGTGATTACGATCCTGTCATTATGATATAGTCGCGGTTTGTCGTTTGGCCCGGGTGATTTATATTATTCACCCGGGCATAACAAAACAGAGGACTGATCACTTGAACGCACCCGCTTTGCCCCAACAGTTGCTGCAGGACAAAGATCTTATTCAGTCATGGCGCCGGGATATCCATGCGCACCCCGAGCTGGGTTTTGAGGAGGTGCGCACCGCCAAACTGGTGGCAGAACTTCTGGGCCAGTGGGGTATTGAGGTGCATACCGGTATTGGCGGCACAGGAGTGGTGGGCAAGCTTGCCCGGGGAGCGGGGCAGCGGGCCATAGGCCTGCGGGCAGACATGGATGCCCTGCCCATGCAGGAACTGAACCGGTTTCCGCACCGGTCCACTCAGGACGGTGTATTTCACGGCTGTGGCCACGACGGCCACACTGCCATGCTGCTTGGCGCGGCAAAGTACCTGGCAGCCAACCCGATGTTTGAAGGCACAGTATATTTTATTTTCCAGCCGGCCGAGGAAGGCCTGGGTGGTGCGGTTGCCATGATTGACGATGGTCTGTTCGAGCGTTTCCCCATGGACGAAGTGTATGGCATGCATAATTTCCCCGGTATTCCGGTGGGTAACTTTGCCATAGTCGCAGGCCCCATGATGGCGGCTTTCTCCACGTTTGATATCACGGTTACCGGAACTGGCGGACACGCGGCCATGCCCCACAACTGTATTGATCCCGTTGTGATTGCATCGGGTCTGGTGCAGAACATCCAGAGCATCGTCAGCCGCAATCTTGATCCCCTGAAAACCGGCGTTGTCAGTGTTACCAAAATTCACGGGGGGGATGCTTATAACGTCATTCCCAACGAGGTGCGGCTGTCCGGCGGGATTCGCTATTTCGATAAAGCCATTGGCGCAACAATCAATGAGCGCCTGAAAAGTCTGGCGGCAGGGATGGCCGCTGCCTATAACGCCGATATCGAGATAACCATAGACGAAACCTTTATTCCACTGGTCAATAACCCGGAAGCAACGGAGCAGGCGATCAGGGCGGCGCAGGGCGTTGCCGGGGTCCGGCAGGTTGAACCTCAAATGACGCCTATTTGTGGCTCCGAGGACTTTGCCTTTATGCTGGAGCAAAAACCGGGCGCTTATATTTTTCTTGGCAACGGCGATGGCGAGGGTGGCTGCATGATTCACCACCCGGAGTACGACTTCAATGATGACGCGGCGGTATACGGCGCAAGTTACTGGATAGAGCTGGTCCGACAGCGGTTGGCTGTGCCGGCTTGAACAGCGTCAGCGTGGCGAAGCTGTTTTGAAAAGCTTGGCGCGCACCGTCTGCCGATACTCCGAAGGCGTGGTATCGAGAAACTTTTTAAAAAGTGCTGCCAGGTGGCTGATATCCTGATATCCCACCTGGAGTGCAATTTCCTGTATGGACAGGTTGGTGCCTTGCAGCAGCTCTTTGGCCACCCGGGTGCGAATTTCCTGAAGATAATGAGAAGGCGTTTTCCCGGTGGCTGTTTTGAAACGCCGGTTAAAAGTACGCGTGCTCATGCCGAATTTTTCAGCCAGCGCGTGCAGGGTAAAGTCCTCCCCGTAGTGATCCTGCATCCAGGTTTGTGCCTGCATAATGTCTTCATCCGGATGAAAATCACTGTCGCCTTCAAAGAAACGGATGTTCTCATAGTCCTTTCTGATTTCATGAGAAAAGTGCCGCTGTACCAGGTTCGCAATGGTGTCGCTGTAGAGGGTTTTAATAAAATGCACTGTCAGGTCCGCCATGGCATTCACGCTGGCAGCGCAATAAAGGTTACCGGCCTGGGTAATAAAATACTGGCGCTTCAGAATGGCACTGGGGTATGAGCGCTGAAACTGATCGAAGTAGTACCAGTGGGTAGTGGCAGCCTTGTTGTCGAGCAAGCCCGCTTCGGCCATAAAGCAGCAGCCGGTACCCACGCCACAGATTCTGGTGCCGCGGGCTGCGTGATATTGAATAAATTCGGTGATGGCCCGGTTTTTCCTGATGACAGTTCGCGGGTTACGCCAAAGGCCTGGTATGTAAATCAGATCGGTGTGTTCGATGTCGTTCAGCAGAGTATCCGGATGCAACAAAAAACCCGAACTGCTGGCCACCGGGTTCGGGGTAGCCGCTGCCCGGGCAATCTGCAGGGGTGCCTTGCGCCGGTTTTCACTGAGGGCAGCCCCTTCTGCTGTCTGCAACATTTCGATGGGCAGGGTGGTGCTGGTGGCCAGCATGCGGTCGCATAGCAGGAACGTAATATGACTCACTGGGTTTCCTCTCTCCATCGGCTGACGTTTTCATCAACGCTGTAACCAGTTTCCCCCGATATTCTGGCCAACTGTAGTGGCTAATCGGTCATTTGGCCAGAAAGGCGCTTAGGCTGGCCTGAATGGCGCTATTGCGGGTGGCACGCATCTTATACTCGCTGAAAACACGGGGGCAAAGGGTAGTTCAGAGCCCTCCTGAACACTCACTCAGCGAGGTGAACAGCAATGCTCAGGTTACCGGTTATTGTTGGATTTGGTGGGTACAACGCGGCGGGGAGGGCGTCTTTTCACCAGGCGTTCCGACGTATGGTGATAGAGAGTCTGCCCGCAGATCAGCGCCAGGAAACCCTGCTGGGGCTGGCCACCCTCATGAACATAGTGCGCTATGACGGCGGCCAGTACCGCGATCGCAACGGTTCGCTGTTTTCTGCTGAAGAGGTCTGTCAGGAGTTCGGTCATTCCATTCTGGATGACACCCTGGTGCGTTTTCTGGAGGAGCCGGCATCGCCTTACACCGATAATTTTTACGAAAAAATCGCGGTGCGGTCCGCGGGCCAGTTGCCCGGTGGTTTTGTCCCAGGCGATTATTACCGTTCCCAATGTCATCCCAAAGGGTTGCAGATGGCGGTTATGGGCGCCTCTGATGCGGTTCATTCTCTTGGGTTGCCCTGGCACCAGATCATGCAGTCAGTGGCACCGGATCAGGTATCGGTTTATTCCAGTAGTGCCATGGCACAAATGGATGACAACGGTTACCAGGGTTTAATGCAGGCGCGAATGAACGGCAGAAAAGTCACCGCCAAGCAGCTCCCGCTGGGCCTTAATTCCATGCCCACGGATTTTATTAATGCCTATGTGCTGGGCAGTGTCGGCAGTACGGGCAGCATGACCGGTGCCTGTGCCTCTTTTCTGTATAACCTTCGCCTTGGGATTGAGGACATTCAGTCGGGAAGAGCCCGGGTGGTGCTGGTGGGCAACAGCGAGGCGCCTTTAACCCGGGAAATCATTGATGGCTATTCCGCCATGAGCGCCCTGGCCACAGAGGCCGGCCTGAAAAAACTCGATGGCAATGGCAGAGCAGATTACCGCAGAGCCTGCCGTCCTTTTTCGGATAACTGCGGTTTTACCCTGGCCGAGTCGGCTCAGTATTTTGTGTTGATGGATGATGCCCTGGCAATGGCGCTGGGTATGCAGATTCATGGCGCCGTGACGGATGTGTTTGTCAACGCGGACGGTAATAAACGCTCCATCTCTGCACCTGGGGCTGGTAATTACCTTACCCTGGCCAAATCGGTGGCGGCGGCCCGCAGCATGCTGGGCGATGAAGCCATACAAAAGCGCAGCTGGGTTCAGTCCCATGGCTCCAGCACCCCACAGAACCGTGTCACGGAATCGGCCATACTGGATCGGGTGGCGAGTGCGTTTGGCATCACTGAATGGCCGGTAACGGCTATCAAGAGTTATGTGGGGCATTCCCTTGCTCCCGCCAGTGGTGATCAGCTGGCAGCAACGCTGGGATCATTTGCCCAGGGTATATTACCCGGCATCAAAACCATTGATCATGTGGCCAGTGATGTGATGGCGGAGCGCCTGAAGATTTCTTTTTCAGATCTGACAGCGAAAAAGGATGTGGCTTTTATCAATTCCAAGGGATTTGGTGGTAATAATGCTTCCGCCGTGGTTCTGTCGCCGGACGTGGTCAGCGCCATGTTGGGAAAACGCTACGGCAAGTCTGCCATGGTTGAGTACGCGAAGCGCAATGACACCGTAACGGAGCAGGCGAGTGCCTATCACCAGCAGGCCTTGCGGGGTGAACTGAACCCTGTTTACCGGTTTGGTGAAGACGTTATTGATGATGATGGTATCACTGTTACCAGCAGCAGTATCACGCTAGCGGGTTTTGATCACCCGGTGAGCCTGATCCGGGACAACCCCTATCAGGACATGTTCTGATTATAACGACAATAAAAAAGCCCGCCCTACCGGTCAGGCAGGCACGGGCTTTTCTCAGCAATGACGCCCTAGAGAATTTCCAGCGCCATGGCTGTGGCTTCTCCACCACCGATACACAGTGATGCCACGCCGCGGGTTTTACCGTATTTTTTCAGGGCATGAATCAGGGTAAGGATGATCCGGGAACCGGAAGATCCCACCGGATGCCCCAGGGCACAGGCACCACCGTGAACGTTCACTTTTTCATGGGGAATATTATGCTTTTGCATGGCCAGCATGGAAACCATGGCAAAGGCTTCATTGATTTCAAACAGGTCCACATCCTCAGCTTTCCAGCCGGTTTTGTTGAACAGATTTGCCATGGCGCCGATAGGGGCCAGCGTAAATTCCGAGGGGTGCTGTGACTGGGTGGCGTGGCCCACGATACGAGCCAGTGGTGCCAGCCCCATGGCTTTTGCCTTGCTCTCGGTCATCAGAACCAGCGCGGAAGCGCCATCGGAAATCGAACTGGCATTGGCAGCGGTGACAGTGCCATCTTTGGCAAAGGCCGGCCGCAGGGTGGGTATTTTATCAATGTTGGCGTTGCCCGGTTGTTCATCCGTGGCCACTTCCACTTCGCCTTTGCGGGTTTTTACGGTGACCGGTACGATTTCAGCCTCGAAACTGCCGTCTTCAATGGCTTTCTGGGCCCGTTTCAGGGATTCAATGGCAAACTCGTCCATGGCCTCGCGGCTGATGTCGTGCTTGTCCGCCACTTCCTGGGCGAAGGAACCCATCAAACGGCCGGTTTCGGCGTCCTCCAGACCATCCAGGAACATGTGGTCCTTGATTTCACTGTGGCCCATTCGCAGGCCTGCGCGGGCCTTTTCCAATATGTAGGGGGCGTTACTCATGCTTTCCATACCCCCGGCAACCATAATCTCGTTGGTGCCCGCCCGGATCAGGTCATGGGCCAGCATGGCGGCTTTCATGCCGGAACCGCACAGCTTGTTGATGGTGGTGCAACCCACGGCGGCCGGCAGGCCCGCCTGCAATGATGCCTGACGGGCGGGGCCCTGTTTCAGTCCTGCGGGGAGTACACAACCCATAATGACTTCGTTTACTTCTTCGGGTTTGACCCCGGCCCGTTCCAGAGCAGCCTTGATAGACACCGCGCCCAGCGTGGGGGCAGATACTGAGGACAGGGAACCCTGGAAACCGCCCATTGGAGTGCGGGCGCCGTTAACAATCACGATAGCATCAGACATGATGATCTCTACTCCTGTGGAAACTGTGGAAATGCACCGCAAAAATCAGGCTATGGCGCGGTGAAAGTGGCGGAATTGTACCTCTTTTAGGGGGTAAAGGTCACCTAGAGAGGTTTTTCAGATTTACCACGGAAGGGGAGCCTGGGGGCAGTGGGGGGTCATCATCTGGCAGAAAACTATCGTTGAGCCGGGTTTGCCGTTTCATAACCTTCAACAACTCATTCGCTTTCAGTGGCTTGAAGAAATAATAGCCCTGACCGATGTCGCAGCCGCATTCTTTCAGATAACGTACCTGGGCTTCGGTTTCCGTGCCCTCGGCAACCACGGTCAGGTTCAGGCTGTGACCCAGCTGAATGATGGCATTCACAATGGTGGCATTATTGGAATCGTTCATGATGTCGCGAACGAAAGAGGCGTCAATCTTGATTTTGTCGATGGGCATTTGCTTGATGTAGCTGAGCGAGGAGTGCCCGGTACCGAAATCATCAATGGCGATCTGCACGCCGGTCTGTTTCAGGCCATTCAGAATTCCCAGGGCAGAATCCACATTGCTCATCACTGCCGTCTCGGTGACTTCGATAATCAGCTGCCAGGGATTGATCCTGTATTGCTGGATCAGATTGGAGATACGCTGCACCAGATCGGAGTAATGCAGCTGTACCGCGCTGACATTCACTGAAATGGTAAAGTCATCCGCGTTGCTGGTGACCGACTTCCAGAACTCCAGCGTGCGGCAGGCCTGTTCCAGTACCCAGTCACCGATTTTTATGATGGTCTGGTTGTTTTCCGCAATGGGAATAAATTCCGACGGGGAAATAATACCGCGTTTGGGATGGTGCCAGCGCACCAGGGCCTCAACGCCCATGATCTGTTCACTCGACAGCAGCACCTGAGGCTGGAATTCCAGTTGCAGCTCTTCGTTCTGTACCACCAGAGACAGGCTTTTTTCCAGTAACTTGGTTTCCCGCA
This sequence comes from Ketobacteraceae bacterium, assembly GCA_033722575.1. Lineage (GTDB taxonomy): Bacteria > Pseudomonadota > Gammaproteobacteria > Pseudomonadales > Ketobacteraceae. Next base: position 9,926 of record JAWVYU010000163.1, read on the forward strand.
GGCGCTGACCTACCTGCTTGTCATAGTATTCAAAGTTGTCGCCGCCCTGGGCTTTCGCCAGCTGCATCACGTTCTCTGAATTTTTCAGCAGGGTTTCGGCATTGATGCCGTCTTCCGGATACCGGGTAACACCCAGCGAAGCCGAGATCTGAATGGAATGCTGATCTATATTGAAGGGAGTTTTGATAATCGACAGAAGTTTGCCGCACACATCATCGATTTCGGCTGTTTGATGGGTGCCCGGCAGAATAATTGCGAACATATCACCACCCAGGCGGGCGATATGATTTTCCCGATTCAGGGATTCCTTCAACCGCTCAGCCAGCATCAGCAGAATCTTGTCGCCGGTATGATAGGAATGCAGCAGGTTAACCGCATTGAAATCATCCAGCGCACAGCAAACCAGGGTAAAGGGGGTATGGGTATCATTGGCATGGTTGATGGCCTGTTCCAGCTTTCTGGTCAGCATGCGGCGATTAGGCAGCTCGGTGAGCAGATCGTAATTACTCAAGTGTTCCACGTGGGCTTCGGCTATCAGCCGTTCGCCGTAATATTTTTTTACCGCATTAAAAAGGCTGTTGACCTTTTCCACCCAGGTGCCTATCTCATCATTCTCATGACCTTTGGGAATTTGTAACTGAGCGCTGGTGGGCTGGCTGGGATTGATGCTCTCCAGATTGTTAATGATGCGGGTCATGGGCCGGGTAATCAGCAGGTGGAACAGAAAGTACAATGCCAGGCCGTAAACCACGGATTGAATCAAACCGCCCAGTAACAGCAATATGGAACGGCGCACAAAAGATTCTGTGGCGAGGGACGGATTGATGGTAACAATCATGTGTCCGTAAAGCTCGATGCTCTCCTTGGCGGCTTTGTTGTCTGCGTTTTCCAGATAGGTAATGCGTTTGCTTTGCAGCGGCAGCGTA
>JAWVYU010000164.1:0-10849 GCA_033722575.1 Ketobacteraceae bacterium
GATGATCTGGCCAGGGGATGAAAATAACCGCGTTGAGCATCGTTTTACAGATCCGGCGTACAGCTTGTCGGATATGTTCTACTGGGCCTCTATTACCAATGGTGATCATGGTGATTTTGCAGATCATAATCGCCTGCTGAATCCGGGTGGCACGCCCAACATCAAAAGAAAACAGCAAATCGTGCTGGACCTGATTCACCAGTTCCTGAACCGGCATTTTAGGGAAACGGGCGACAGCACCCTGCTGGATGGCATTGGACTGGAGGCCTACCCGGAAATAAAACTGGGTGCCGGCCTGCCCCCGGAGGTGTAATCCTTCCGGGGGCTGCAGAAAGCTTCGGTTACTGAATACCGTGCTCTGCTGATACCGCCGCGGAACGGCCTTCGGCATGGCAGATGTTGCAGGTTTCCACCACGGTGCCGGCATCAATCGCGGCCTGGGTTGTGTCGAATCTGGCCCCACCGGGGCTCACCATGTGACCGATGGCGGAATTGCTGTCGTGGCAGGATGCGCAGACGGCTGCCGTGGGGGTAATAACTTCGTCGTCCGCCGGGTCTTCACGGTTATCGCCGGTATCCACAGTGGTGCCCAGCACATTACTCGCCAGCGGCACGGTATAGGTACCCTCCTCATGGCAGGCCGTGCAGTTTTCCAGGCTGTTGGGGTAATGCACCTGATCCTCGTCAAACACATAGGTGCTGAATCCCCGGAACCCCACTATCTGCAGCGGGTTTTCCCGGAACCCTGCCGCATGAATTCCATGAATCATGGTTTTGAAATCCAGTGATTCTTCCTGTTTGCCATCGGTGGGCGGCGTTACGGCCACTTCCCTGACCCCGCGATCGGTATTTCTGGGGTTATGGCAGGTTACGCAACTGTCGATATTATCGGTCCTGTTATTGCCATGCAGGCTCAGGGTTTCATGACAGTTCTGGCATTTATCCAGGCTCACCACGCTGCGGCGTGGCTGTGCGGTTCCAGATGCCTCATCTATGGAGAAAAAGCTCACCGTATTTTTTACCGGAATACGTTGCACGTCAGGATTCATGGCGGTGCCCACATCCACCGCGGGGTGGCCCTCCAGCACCGCAGCACCGGAGCCTTCGGCCGCAACAAAGGGCGCAGTTGAGCCATCGGGAATGGCAATACTGGAGGTAACACGGTACTGACCGTTGCCCACTGCCACCGCATTTGCCAGCGCGTTAATACTCACGGCGCTGGCGTTCTGTGCGCCATTGCCAGTGTTGTGGTAATCCGCTGTATTCCAGGCCAGATCAATGGCAAGCCGGCTGGCTCCGTTTCCGGTTGATGTCCAGGATGTATCATTCAGCAGGTCATAGGGCTGATCGTTATTAGTAGGATCCGTCACAGAGTAAGTAATTTGCGGGAACTGGCCCGGTGCTGTGTCTGTTACGGTATGGATATTGAACTCGAAACGTTGCGCCGCAATCTGTATCGGCTGGCTGTGGGCATCCACCACACTGATATCGGTGCCCTGTTGGGTGTGACAGTTCACGCACTCGCTGTTGTTGTCCTGGCCACCCTGATGCAGGGAAAAGTCAGTAGTGTCGTGGCAACTGCCGCAGGCTTCCTGGGTAGGTTTGATTGCCCAGTTGTCACCCTGGTTGGTAAGAATATCATCGCCACTTCCCGTAGCCGTGCCGGCATGGCAATTAGTGCAATTGCGGATATCCTGCGGGTAATGGACATTGGAGTAATCATGTACAGAGTTGCGGAATCCATAGATCAGATAGCTACCCCCAGCCTGCACACTGGGCAGGTTCGCACCACGGTGGATTTTGTGCACCATCACTTTAAAGTCCACTGTGTTGCCACTGTTGGCATCAGCCGAACCAGGATTATGGCAGGTCACACAATATTTGATTTCCCTGCGACCTCCACCATGGATTGCCAGCGTGCCATGACACTGATTGCAGGTTTCTGTTTTCACCACGTCATAACTGCGGATGTTGCTGATGGCACCGGTGGATGGCTGCCAGGTATAAGTTGGATTGGCGACAGGGCCACCGCTGAACTGGATTGCCACACGGTGGGTGAGCTCGGGCTCGTAGGGTACCGCGACGGGACTGGTCACGTTGGCGATATCCGTGGCAAAAGTAAACACGTAGGAGCCGTCACCCAGGTGTTCCAGTGTGCCGTTTCTTTCCCGGGTGGCCTGTACTTTGGCTTCAAGGCCTGGGCCCACACCTGGCTGCTCCGTGGTGTTGATGTAAGACTGCCAGTGATCGGAATCACCGTTAGTACCCGGTACCAGTTTGGCGATGGAGAAGCTCACATTGCCGGCAGTCAGATCAGTGATGGCTTTGCCGCTCTGATCAGCAATGGTAAAACTCACCTGTGGCGGACTGGCAATGGTAATACCGGTAATCTGGGCCTGGATCTGGTCTGCATCGGCAAAGGTGGCCGGATCCGCTGGCTGCACATTAATCGGATCGACATCACCTCCGGGTGCTGTCGGCCCGGGCAGAACGCCCTGGGCACTGTCGCCGCCGCCCCCGCCACAACCCGTCAACAGTGCTACCAGGACTGCCGTGAACCAGTGTTGCCACGTCCCCTGCCGGGTTTGTTGTCGCGTGTTCATGATAGCTTCCTTTTGCTTGTCACAACCCATGCTAGTTACAACGCATAGACAATGGTTGTGGTTAGTCTGTTAATGGATTCGTTCGCCGGTTTTTGACCGGTGGAGATTACATTATCAATGGAATCAACCTGTAATGTGTCATAGGCCCAGTCATCTTCTTCGTAACGGTAATAGCCGTACCCGAAGCGAAGCTCGGTCACCGGATCCCATTGATATCGCAGTTCGCTGATCAGCTGATGCATCCGCGTGGAAGCCTGAGGCAGATTGCTGGTGGTAATGTCCGCCGCACCGGCATCACTGACGTGATAGTCTGCCTCGGTATCTGTCATTACATAATCCAGCACCAGAGTCAGTTTGTCCGGCGTGATATGAAACTCCCCGCCCAACCCAAGGGAAACAGCAGTGGTGTCGGCCTTCACCCGCCATGATCGCGAAGAATCACTGGCCTCGAACAACGGCACACTGATATCGTTGTAGGCTTTATCCGCACCGGGGCGGAACTGGAGGCCGTCCTGCTCATCATTCTGCTCACTGATGTGGGCATAGGCGTAAACTGACCACCGATCCGACGCAGCGTAGTTGGTCTGCAGGTTCGCGCTCAGGTTGTCCCGGCTTCGCAGGCCCAGAACAGTGCTGTCATAATCCTGCCACTGGCCGCGAAACCGTGCATTCAGGCTCCACGCCGGGTTGAAAAGAGTTTGCAGGGAAATATCCCATTGGTCCTGTTCCCGGTTTGCCACCGGAAATTGTTTCAGCAAGGGGTGATTGATGTAACGCTGATTATCCGGCAGCGTGTTGATCCACTCGGCGTTGTGCAACGCAAAGAAATCATAATCCCACTGGTATTCAGAGGCATACCGGTCCGCATGCTGGTAATCGATATCAATGGTGACTTTTTCAAATGACCGGGATCGAATGCCTACCATATACCGGTCCTCCTTGTTCCGGTTCACCGCGTAATTGCGCCTTTCAACCTGTTCGAATTCGTAGCCGCCTTTCAGAGTGATGGCGCTGTCAAGGCGATAGCGTGCCTGGGTGCTTAGTTCGTTGCTTTTCCTGCCAACGCGGTAGTTATACACCCCGAAAACAGAGGCTGGCTGATTCTGACCATCACCCCGAATATACAAATATTCATGGCGTGGTGTGTTGTTATCCCGGGAACGATGGCGGAAACGGGTATCCAGCTGCAGCTTTGCCACTGGCGTTATTAACCAGGCAAGATCCGCGTTGATGCTGGACACCTCACCATTCAGATCATCCGCCGGTAAAGGCTCGCTGACCAGCAATTCCTCATTCACCGAATAGGGCTCGTAGGTTTCGTCCTGCAGGCTCAGACCCCAGGACAGATCCCATTCGAGCCGCTGACGTTCCGACAAGCGGTAGCCACCACTGGTACGCAACAGGTGATGCTGATTATCTGCCGGCTGGTCTTTGGCACCAAAACCATTGGGATAATCAACCGCTGATGAAATCACGTCTTCATAGGGGTTTTGCCATGCGGTTCTGTCGCGGTGATTATCAAACAGGGACAGGCTGTAACCGGCGCTGGCCTGCAAGCGCTCGCCGTGATAGGAAAAGCCAAGCCCGATATCATTGGTGCGATAATTTACCGGCTCTGGCAACACCACCCCGTAAGGGTTGGCGACGTTAAAGTAAATGGCATTACCACTGGTTTTGATGCCTTCTTTTTTCTCTGCGGCAAAGTCCAGATTAAAACGCCATAGCGGCGACAGCTTTTGGGAGTGGCTCAGTGCAAAACGATCCCGCTGCAATACGGGGATCAGTGGCGTCAATGGTTCATCCAGGCCTGACATGTCGCCCGTGGTCATGCCGCCCTCCCACAAAACGGGAAGCTCCAGGGTCTCGTTACCGGGGTTTACAAAAGGCGTGTAACCGCTGCTGTTGCCGTAATATTGCGATCTTGAGTAATCGATGGATTGTTCGAAGTAAGCGGCATTACCCCAGTCAAGCTGGAATGTTTTGGCGTCCGGGCCTGCCAGTTGCAGGCGGATATCGTAAAAATATCCGCTGTCAGGATCCCGTGTCATACCCAGCGACCAGTCAAGTAAGGGGTACCAGCCCTGACCATCCAGGCCGTTATATCGGCCGTACATAAAGCTGTCGCTGTCCAGCCAGGTGGCGCCTGCTTCCAGCTGGTTATAATGGAAATTGGTAACCGGTTCCGGTTCGCTGTCTTCTGCAAATCCAAAGGAAAAGTCCTCTGAGCCGCTGTCGGATACTTCCTCCTCCTGCCAGAGGTTGAAGTCCTCTTCAGCCATCACCGGGCCAGATACTGCCAGTGCCAGCAGCAACAGACTACTGCCAGAAGCGCTAGAATATTTTGCAAAGTTTGCTGACATTGCCACTCCTTACCGAGTCAACCTGGCGCCGGATGGATGGTTACTGCCATGGACCTCGCTGTGACAGTTCATGCAATTCTTGCCGAGCATGCTGGCATTGCCCGACAGGTTGCTGCCACTCTGGGCGATACTGACATGGCCTGCAGCCATGTGACACTGCTGGCACAGAAACGGTGGCCGGGAGTTCAGCAGCGGCTGGTGCACGCTGCCATGCACCTGGTGGCAGGTGCTGCAATCCTCGGTGACGGGAGCATGCTCGAAGAGCATGGGGCCGCGCTTTTCTGCGTGGCAGCTGTAACAATTATCATTGAGCGTAGGCTGTTTGAGCTGAGCCCGGGCCAGTGAGCCATGGGGGTTATGACAGTCAATACAGTTGGTCACCCCTTCCGTGATGGGGTGAGTTGAAGGCATATGTGACTGGGCGCGCTGTTGCGTATGGCAATCCATACATAAGTCGTTAGATGCCTTCCCTTCCAGCTTGTTGGCGGCTGTTTCATGAATGCTGTGACAGGAAACACAGCTCAGCTCAGCAGACTGGTGGGCACCGGTATGCCAGTGGGTCAATTCGGAATCCTTGTGGCAGCTAAGGCAGCTTTGGTTGACTTCTCCGGCGGGCTCCTTCCCTTTTCTCAGTAACATTGGGGGCGAAACAGCTTTGGGTTTGCGCGCATGATCGGCACCAGGGCCATGGCAGCTTTCACAGGCGGTTTTCCGGCTGTCGGCCTGATAAAACAAAACCCCGTGCGGAGATTGCTTCAGCCCGTTCATGGCGGATTCGTGCATGCCCTCATGGCAGGCCAGGCAGGTGTCTGTGCCGCCATCAGCGTAATCCTCCCCGGCAGATGCTACACCGCTTAAAAGCGCGACAGCCAGCAACACTACCACCACTGAGCCAATGATGACGGAACGCGCCAACGCACCCGCCAGAGTGATTCCCCTCTCCGCCCTCACTAACAGAACTCCTATTGGTTGATCAGACTCAGTTTTCCGTTCTTCAGTTCAAGATTCAGCGGCAACGATACCCAGTGGCCATGCCCTCCCTCGGACAAGTGAAGGGCGATTCCGGCGGTGTAACTGCCTTCGGCAATGAGCGCTTTGCCGGTGGAAGCGTTTTTGGGTTGCATGAAGGTTACCGTCCAGCGGCCGTCCTTCTGTAAGGCTTTCGCCGTTAGGGCGCCGTTATTGATGGGCTGAGGGGACTTCAATATGGATTGCTGGCTGACTTTGGTGGTGCCGTCTTTTGCCACTACGTGCCAAAGCTCAACGTATTCGCCCTTGGACATCAGTTGCTCCAGCATCGCGTCCGGCTGGTAATTTTTCCCACCTCCACTGCGCGACAGCTTCTGGCGGGAGGCCCCCAGGTACTTGGGCAGCCCCATCGACTGGTCCATACCTTCAAGGTCACCGTGGCAGCTGGCCCAGCAACCGGTTTTCTGGAAAGCCGTTACCTGGTTGTTATCCAGCATGATGGAAGCGTCTATGGCGCTGGCGCTGCTGGTCCAGGAGAGCTCAATCAGATAATCGGTGGCGCTTTCCGATAATTTCATGTCAACAGGAAGGCTATCCTTGAACAATTCCTTGTCCGATGCATCATGACACTGCTGACAGGTCATGCCTTTTCGCAAGGACTTCCCCCCTTCATGATCACTTAACAACCACTCAAAGGAAGTTTGGCCCGGTTGAAACAACTGAATCGTTTCTGCCTGCGCCGGGGCCCACAAAAATATCAGTGCGATTAGCACAGTTGTTCGTAACATAACCTTTCCTTTTTTGTTGTTATAGCTCAAAGCTCATCTCTTCTTCGTCCGCAGGAGCATCGTGTGCCAGCCCGTTATGGCAATCAATGCAGGTTTTGCCACTGTCCTTCAGGGTGCTGTGGGCCTTTTGAGCGGCAACGGGTTGATCCTCAAGCACCATTCGGTCCGGTTCATGACAATTGCGGCACTCCTGGGAATCGTTGGCACGCAGCCTGTCCAGCTCCCGTTTCTGCATGGCAGGACGATGGGCAGCATATTTCTCTGGGGTATCGATAATACCGGTCCAGTGTCCCCACACTTCCCTGGCAGCTTCCACCTTGCGGATCATTTTGGGAATGGTTTCCTGCGGAATATGACAATCCTTGCAATCCACCGATATGCCATGGGCATTTTCATAGTGGGCGGTGGCTTTAAAATTCTCCCAGGGGATGTCCATTTCGTGGCAGGAAACGCAGAACTCCGTGGTGCTGGTCATTTTCATGGCGGTGTTGAAACCAAGGGAAAACAGAATTCCCAAAATGCCACCTATCACCAGTACCACCAGTAAGGCTGAGCCTTTTCTTGAATCACGTAGTTGCATAATTCGCGTCTTTTCGCGGTTTGATAGTAAGCCCAGTCTAGAAAAACTTTGGGCCAATCCCAATTGATACAAGTCAATATAGCTTGTACTTTAATATTTTCAGCTTTATATGAGTATCAGGCAGAGACCGCCGGTTTTCATAAAGTTGTTAATGTGGCGGCAATACATGCTACATTTCCTGACACGCACACACCGCTTGGATGCTTAAAAAATGTTCGACGAATGGCAGGAACGGGTCGTTCAGCCGATACAGGCGACCCTGGGTGAATTACTGGGGTATTTTCCCAACTTGCTCTACGCCCTCTTGACCCTGGCGGCGGGCTGGCTTGTTGCAACCGGTTTCAAGAAATTCTTCGTCCGGATCGGTCAGGCCTCGTTGGCACGATCCCACTCTAATACACATCGAAAATATGGTCTTCACGCCCTGAATGCCCTTCCTAAACTGATAGGCTTACTGGGATTCTGGATTGTTATCCTTTTTACACTGGCTGCCACACTGCAGGCGCTGGGGATCGATATATTGCCATTGCTGGCCAGACAGTTCGGCGCTTATATCCCTAATATAATCGTCTCGCTTGCGATTTTGTTTGCAACTTATGCCTTTGCGAAACTCGCCAGGGAGTTTGCCAATCGCAGTGCCATGTTAAGCCAGCTGGATAATTCTCAACCAGCCATCGCCGTGGCGCAGCTGGTAATTTGGGCAATCGGTCTTCTGATGGTGGCGGATCAGCTCGGCGTAAGAAGCACCGTGCTGTTGATACTTTTCGGGGTACTGAGCACTGCCCTGTTCGGCGCCTTTGCCATTTCATTCGGCCTGGGTGCCCGGATTATTGCAGACAACATATTGTCCACCCGTTACGCGCAGAAGTCCTATCGGATTGGGGATGTCATTGAAATCAACAAGATCCGGGGCACTATATCGGAAATCACTCCGACTTCTGTGGTTCTGGTGAATGATCAGGGTACCCACCATATCCCCGGGGCCCTGTTCAGCAGGGAGACTGTGCTGGTGGTTGAATCGCAATGAGCCAGTTTCTGGATGGTATCAGCAAGGAGTACATTCGCCTCTACCCGGACGAGGCGGCCCGGATTATCGAGCAGCTCCCCGCAGAAGATGCCTCTGAGCTGGTTTCAGGGCTACCCAGCAGGGAATGTGCCCAGTTACTGGCGCGCGCCAATCTGTCCCAGTCAATACTCTGGGCAAAACAATTGCCACCTGAACGACTGGTCCAGGTGGCCGGAGATATGGCCAACGATTTCTGTGCTCTTCTGATCCGCAGACTCCCGGCGGATCTTCGCCACCGGACCCTGAAAGGCCTGCCGGAAACCAAGTCAGCTGCGATCGCCCGCACCCTGGATTATCCCGCACATTCCATCGGCGCGGTCACGGATCCTGTGGTGTTGACCATCATGCAGGACAGCACGGTGAGTGACGCCATTGAGGACGTGCGCGATTCCCTGGATTACCAGCACGACCACCTGTATGTGGTCAGCAGGGATCAGAAGCTGACCGGCATCATCACCCTTCGGGAGTTTATTACAGCAAGACCCGAACAGACGATTAAGGCCGTCATGAAGCCACCACCACTGGTCCTTTCTGCGGGGGCAAACCGGAACCAGTTTGTTGAGCATGTGCTTGCGGCCGGTTACGAAGAGGTGCCGGTCACCGATCATAAAGGTATTCTGCTGGGCGTGATGCGCAAACATTTTGTGTTGCGGGTAGACGACCTTCCCGAACCGGACCGGGAACTGGAGCCGGTATCACTGGTACTTTCCCTTGCCGAGCTGTTCTGGCAGATCACAGCGGGCTTCATGCCCGGGGGAGCACGTAAAGGTGAATAGTTATCATCTTTTTAGTCGTGTCATAATCATCAGAAATCCAGTCATCAATAGCCACAGGGGTATGCATGTCTGAGATGATTGAACCGCCGGTGGCCATGCCGCCAAACACACGGATAGCGCTCGAGTTTATCAGCCGCCACCCCACGGATGCAGCGCGCTATTTTGAGCTGTTGTCACCGAAGCAGATAGCGCAGTTTGTCAGTGATGTCAGCGTATCGACTACCCTTACCATGATAGAGAAACTGCACCCTCATCTCTGTGCGGAAGTGCTGGCCCTGATGCCGGAAGATAAAGCCGCTTCACTGCTCAACCAGCTCAACGTCAGTTACCTCGCAAAATGCTTCGCGCATCTTCCGGATACTGTCAGAGACAGATATTTCCAGCTTTTAAAAAAGGGAACAAAAGTCGCCGAGATCAAGGAGCTGCAAAGTTACGACCCCGAATCTGCCGGTGGCATGATGGACACTCAGGTTACCACTTTTTCACCCGTGGTGACGGTAAAGCAGGTAACAACACGCCTGAAGAAGATTCGCAAGCGCCAGATCCATGTGCTTGTGGTCACCGATGCTGATCAGAAATTGCTGGGCCTGATACCGTTGCAGGATGTGATTCTTGCAAAGCCCACTCAGCAGTTGAGTGAACTGATAAAATCGGAGCCGCCACGAATTGGCGCCACGGCAACCCGGGACGAGATCGATGAGTTCTTCAGTAATTCCAGGGTGATCGCCCTGCCCGTGGTGGATTACGAAGGACGCTTTCTGGGCCTTATCCGGCAACACAACCTGGTTCGGGCTATCAAGGACGAAGCGCTTACCGATATGCAAACCATGGTGGGTGTGAGCCGCGACGAGCGGGCCCTTTCCCCGCCGCTGACCTCAGTCGCCAAGCGCCTGCCCTGGCTTAATATCAATCTCGTTACCGCCTTCGTCGCGGCTGCCGTGGTGGGCTTTTTTGAAAGCACTATTGCCAGCGTTACGGCGTTGGCAGTTTTGCTGCCGGTGGTTGCCGGCCAGTCGGGCAATACCGGCGCCCAGGCGCTGGCGGTTACCATGCGCGGACTGGCGTTGAAGGAAGTGAACACCTCGCAATGGCTGCGCCTTGCCCTCAAAGAAGCCATTGTGGGTGCCATTAACGGCACTGCCATTGCCGTGGTCTGTGCGGTCGCCGTTATTATCTGGAGCAAGTCAGCAGGGCTGGCCGGTATTATCGGCATCTCCATGATTATTTCAATGACCATAGCCAGTGTGTCCGGCACCATTAGTCCTGTGATATTAAGACGCATGGGCCTGGACCCGGCCCAGTCCTCCTCCATTGTACTGACCACGGTAACTGATATCATGGGCTTTATGAGTTTCCTGGGTTTAGCAACCCTGTTAATGGGCTTTATATAGTTGAAGTAAAAAGGAGCGGCAGGGCTTGTCTGATCCGTTAAACGCCATCAGTTTCGCGGTACGGATAAAAGTAGTTGTCAAATACCTTTGTCAGCTGCTGTTTATTCTGGCGATCCTGAACCTGGTTCCGTTAGGTGTTGCTATATTTTACGGCGAGATCGCCCATGCCCGCCGTTATATCTTTCTTATTGGCCTGTTGCTGCTTTTGAGCCTGCCTTTCCGGTGGCTCGCGGTTCCCAGGAACCTGCAATCCAACGAGGCCATGTCCATTATCGCCCTGGCGTTTATCATCAGCCCGTTTTTTTCACTGATTACC
>JAWVYU010000165.1:0-10844 GCA_033722575.1 Ketobacteraceae bacterium
CAGTTTCCTGAGCCGTATCATCACGTAACCTTCATGAGTAAACTTGATGGCGTTACTGGTCAGGTTCGTCAGTATCTGCCACAGACGGGTACGGTCTCCCTTGATACATTCCGGCAGCTCATCGTCAATATCGATTCGCAGCTCAAGCCCCCGATCCTGTAACTGGTGATGGTAGAGATGCTGTAAATCCCGTGCCACTTCGCGAATGGGAATGTCCACGGATTCCAGTTCCAGCTTGTCTGCCTCTATTTTTGACAGGTCCAGTATGTCATTGATCAGATCCAGCAGGGTTTTTCCGGAGCGGCGGGCAATGTCCACATAATTACGTTCCACCGGATCAAGCTTGTTATCGTCAATCAGCTCGAGCATGCCCAGAATACCGTTCATGGGAGTGCGAATCTCATGGCTCATATTGGCCAGAAACTCAGACCGGCTCTTGATGGCAATTTCCAGCTCCCGGTTAATATTATTGATCTGGTTGATATAACGCTTGCGCGCTGCGTTTTCTGCATCGGCCTTGGCGGCCTTGTTGCTGAGTTCTGATTCCAGCTCCTTGAAGCGATTGATGCGATCCGCCAGTCCCACAGAAAAGAACAACAGTTCTGCCACGGTACCCAGTTTCATCACCATCGGCGCCATCTCATAGCCCGGAACAATATGGCGCGATGCCAGGGCAGTAAACATGACACTGGCCAGCACACTGCCCTGACCAACAATAAAAAACCGGGCTGACTTGAAGCCGGAAAACAGACGAATGAAACCCACAATAAACAGTATCAAAGAACCACTGAATACAATCAGTACGTTGAGCTTGTTGGTAATAGCCAGGGGCGCCACCATTTCCACAATGAAGGCCACAACACTGAGCGCCATAAAATAACGCAGGAACCTGTCAATGCGTGGCGCCTCTTGGGCGGTATGAAGATAGGAGCGGGAAAACTGGTACAGCGCGATACCGGACAGCACACCCACCAGATAAACGCCCCGTTCGTAAATATAGGGGTAATCGGAAAAAATAAACTGGGCATGGCCCGTCAGAAACACCTGGAATGACACATGCAGTGTCACAAAGATCACGTACTCAAGATAAATCCGTTCCCTGAGCATCACCATCAGGAACAGATTATAAAACAGCAGCCCCATTGCCAGACCAAAAAAAGCGCCATCCAGTTTACGGAACTCTGCGACCTTGTTGACGAACGCTGTTTTGCCCTGAATGTAGATGGGCACAGACAGGGTGCTACCGCTCCTGACACGCAGATAGAGATCCGGGGTTTCTCCCGGTGGAATCACGAATTCACTGGTGTAGTGAGGCACATCGTATTGCTGCTGCGAAAGATCCCGGGAATCGCCCGCCGGGGTATGCTGCATCACCGATCCATCAAATACCCAATAAAAATCCACTTCATCCAGCAGTGCGTAGTCAACCGAAACCACCACCGTGCTCTCCCTGTCCAGAGCGTTGACCAGGGGCACCTTTAGCCAGAAAGCACTGGTGGAATAGCCGAAATTCACCGAAGAATTTTGCAGCGAATAAAACTGGCTCCCGTCCAGTGCCAGCACATCCTGAATATCCCGGCTGCCTTCCGGATCCTCAAAAACCATTAAACCGGTGGCAACATGCCAGCTGAAATCACGGCTATCTATGGTCCAGGTTTTTTCCTCACCATGAGCGTGAGAAAGCAACGTGCAAACCGCCACAAGCAAGCCTGTCAGCCACCGAAAAATTACGCGGGGCAATGCGGAAGAGCCCTGAACTAAGTGCATTAGCTACCAACAATTTCCAATCTACTTAAATAAAGTTTAGTTGAAATGGGTACTGGTGCTCGTTTTCCGCTCAATTGAATACGAATAACAGCCACAGATGTCATAACGCAGAAATGTTCAGAAACAATCAATTAGCGGCGGTTTCTTTAAAATTCGGGGCTCCTGCCATAAACTTCTGACAAATGAATGAAAATTAAACGAAGGTAGCTAGCCAGTGAGCCATTTTTTCCCCCATTTCGAAGCCAGCGGAGCGGCGAAAACGGCAGCACAATGGCTATATATGCCATTCAAGTGGTGTATTTACCTGCCACTCATGGTGCTGTCCACCAATATGGCCGCACTTTTTCTGATTATGTACTGCCTTTTGGGCGGACGAAGCCTGGTACGCATTGTGCCGGTGCTGTGGGCCCGCTTTAATGCGCACATTGTACCTGCAACGGTGAGCGTAACCGGCCGCGAGAATATCAATCCGGCACAGTCCTACGTGGTGGTTGCCAATCATCAAAGCCACTTTGATATTTTCGCTATTTACGGCTGGCTGGGTATTGATTTGCGCTGGGTGATGAAAAAAGAGCTGCGCAGCATTCCGGTGTTTGGTTATGCCTGCGAAGTGATGGGACAAATCATTATTGACCGATCCAATCCCGAGCAGGCCATGCATTCCATAGCCGCGGCCAAAGACCGCATCAGCAACGGCACCTCTATCATGTTTTTCCCCGAAGGAACCCGCAGCCTGGATGGCAACATGCTGCCTTTCAAAAGCGGCGCCTTCCGGTTTGCCCGGGAACTGGGGCTACCCATTCTGCCGGTCACCATCCGGGGCAGCCGCAATATACTCCCCTCAAAAACCATCCGGCTGCAACCGGGACACATGGAGCTGGTGGTGCACCCACCCATTGCAGTGGCCGAAACCAGCGAGGTGGCAGAACTTTCCCGGCAGGCCCGGGACGCCATTGAGTCCGGGCTTCACTAGGCGGACGCCAGGATCCGGTCCATGGATAATCCGCAGCCCGCCACCATCAATGATGCGATCCGTGAACTCATTGCGGTGTCAGAGCCGGAAACGCTTCCGGACTACGACGCCTGGAAGCATTTTTTTACGGCGCTCGGTGCACAGCACTCCGTCACGGGGCTGGCTCTGCTGGGAGGTGCGCACGCTCCCGAAGTAGGCTACGCGTTTGCCAGCGGCTATCAGGCGGCACTGCGTTATCTGTGTCAGCGCCATCCGCTCCAGGGCATTGCCGCTCTCTGTGTCACCGAGGAAAACGGTAACCACCCCAGATCAATCGCCACCAGCCTCACTCCCGCAGGCGATAACACGCTGGTGATGAATGGCAGCAAAACCTTCATTACCGGTGGCCCCCGGGCAGACATTCTGCTGGTGGCGGCTCATACCGGCGAAAGCCGTGCCGGACGCCCCGTCCTCAAACTGGTGAGCCTGGACAGTGGAGCCAGAGGGATTCAGATAACACCCATGTCACCCCTTCCCTTTGTGCCGGAAATCGAGCACGCCAGTGTTACCTTCGCCAATGTCGCGGTCAGTGCAGAACAGGTGCTGCCGGGGGACGGCTACTCGGATTACATCAAGCCCTTCCGCACCATTGAGGACATTCATGTCAGCCTGGCGCTCTGTGGTTATCTCTCCCGTATCTGCCGCCATTGCCAGGCCCGCGACTTACTGCCAGCCTGGCTCAGCCTGAGCGCACAGCATCTGCAGTTGGCCAGCCTGCCACCCGGCGATCCGGTCACCCATCTGTTGCTGGCGGGGTGCCGGCAGCAACTGGAACAGCAACTGCCCTCACTGGAAGCCCGCTGGCAAGCCGCTGAACCGGAAAGCTTTGCCCACTGGCAACGGGACAAGGCCCTGCTGGCGGTGGCCGGCAACGCCAGGGCCAAACGCACTGCGACCGCCCTGACGGCGCTTGGCCTGTCATAATTCGTCATTATTCATCGTCGGTTTGCCCGATTTTTTACCGGTTACTGCCCTTTTTTCCCCGTTAAATAACCCTTGTCACACAGCCACTTTCAACGAGGAAAATAGCATGTACTCCACTAACCGTTTAGCACTCACCCTGGCCACTCTTATCACCCCGGCACTGCTGGCCGCCGGTTGTTCCAGTCACCAGAGCAAGCCCGACTACAGCGCAACCACAACCGAAAATGTCAGCGATCAGCCCCAGATAACTCAGAACCTGGCGAGCCTGCCAGCGGACTCCGACACGGCTATAAAGACCACGGCAGACACAGCCGTTTCGGATGTCACACTCACGGAACCTGAGCCAACGACTGCGCCAACGATTGAATCCGCAGACAATACCGGCGACCCAATGCTTGAGGAGATCATGGCCACCACCGACGCCATGCCCGGGCCAGACAGTGAAGACGCCGACACCACCGAACGGCCCGCCCTGACCCTGTTCAGGTTCGGATTCGACAAAAACGAACTGGGCGAGCAGGACAGAGCCATTGTCATTCAGCATGGCCAGTTCCTGGCGCAGCATCCGGACAAGAAGATCCAGCTCCATGGCCATGCCGACGCCCAGGGCGACTCCGCCTATAACCGCTATCTGGCCACTCTCAGAGCCCGCCATGTGGCTGAACTGTTGCAGGCCCAGGGGGTCAGCAAGGACCAGATAGAAATCTTCAGCTGGGGCAGCGAAAAGCCCCGCAACGCGGTAAACCAGTGGAAAGACAACCGTCGCGTGGAACTGATGTATGAAGAATCCTTTATGGTCCAGGCGGAGGAAGAAACCCCAGAAAAAGGCAACCCGAAAACCGCGCTCTAGCAATCCCCGGCATTCAGGGCCGACTCCCATTGAAACACTGTTTCCTCAGAAAACCCGGCTGATTCCCGTGCAGCCGGGTGTTTTTTGCATATGCCTGATTACCCTATCAGCACAAGAAAACCCTTTCATCCCAGGTACCTGCCGCAGAAAAACAGCTGCTCATTGCACCAGTGACCGATCCGGTCACCGGCCCCTGTCTTTCCGGTCATTGGATTGGCTGGCCACTGCACTTACATTGTTTGATAAACATAAAAACAATCAGGAGAGAGAAGCATGAAAGCGCCAGTGTTCAGGGGGGCGGTTATTGGCCTGTTGCCTTTAGCCATGCTGGGTTGCGAGGATGCCGGACACTTTCCCGACCAGGAAGTGGTGTGCGGTTTTGATAACATCCGGGAACTTGAGCGGGCAACCTCCGCGGCGAACTTTCCGCAGCCGGAAATCAACTACATCAGCGTGGCCGGCACCACTGTCTGGCAGACTGGCCAGACTACTCCCGTATCGCTGCAGCCCGGCGACATTGTCACTCTCGATGGCAGCGGTTTCGGCAACGGTGTGGATGTGGATTTTTCCAAGATCATGATCGGCAATACCCGGATCCTGGAAACCGACCTGCGGATGTTCAAGCAGAAGCTGGATATCCTGGACCAGGTGAATTTCGAAATTCCTGAGACCCACTCCACCTGGGACAGCAATATCCTCAGCTGGCGACCGGATCAGATTCAGTTCCGGGTGCCCGATCATGCCGGCAGCGGCAATCTGGTGGTGCAGATTCAGAAACGCACCGGATACCATGAATCGCTGATCCGGCCGGGGGAACCACATAATGTGATCGACGCCCAAACCTCACGCATCACTGACCCTGAGTTTGTCCATGAATGCGACGTGGTATCCACCCTCAGCACCAGCAAAGCCACTGCTCCCGTTGCCGTCACCGTCAGCAACCCTGGCCGGGATGACCTGGTGGCCCAGGGCCGCGCCATTTTCTGGGGTTACGACTACAACATCGGGACCGCCCATTCAGTGCGCGACCTGGATTGGGAAAAGATTTTCAATTACAAAGCAACCGATCCCGTCACCGGCCTGACGGCAGACCCTTATTTATTGTTCGGCGCCGTTCCCACGGTGGCAGGTCAGGTACCTGACGAAGCCATGGCGGATATCTACTTTGACCCCTATCCCCAGCAAAGCCCCATTCCCGGATTTCTGACACTGCAACCGCAACTCACCAAAGGCTGGACTCGCAACACCGGCTGGGTGGGCTACCGCTACGCCGAGTCAAGCCACCCCTATGCCGGCAAGGGCGAATGGATCGGGTTTAACTGCGCCTCCTGTCATGGCTACCAGATCACTTATGAAAAAGCGCCCGGCAACAAGATCACCAAGGTGATACCGGGACTGCCCAACCCCACCTGGTCCATGCGCTGGACCCTGCTGGATAACTTCGAGGGCATTAAAACCCGGGAAGCAGGCCCCGTCTGGACCGACGGCGCCCGCCGGGACGTTGACAAAACCCAGCTGATTTATCACATGCCACAGGGCACTGGTGAGCACAATATTGTCCGCGCCGTAGGGGAAGGCAGTCATACCGACAACGATTATCAGTTTTCCCCCATCACCATTCCCAATGTAACCAACTACATGGCCATCCGACGTTCCCTGTCCCACACAGAATCCTACGTGGGATTTGAAGGTTCCTACATTCATTCTGAAGAACCCGACGGCGCCGTGGGCTCCATGAACAAGGACGCCCTGCAGGCCCTGACCGCCTACATGACGACCCTGGATCAGGATGATCCTGACCTGATCAACGTGGGGCTGTATCGCTGGCTCAACCACAACGGAATGCTTGCCACCCAGACAGGCGACAGCCCGGGAGAAGGTGAGTTTGTTCAGAACGGCTGGCAGAGCTATCCCGGCGTGGTAGCCCGGGTGAATGCCGGTAAAGCCGCCTACGAGCGCGACTGCGGCAGTTGTCACAGCGACCAGCTGGGCGCCAATACCAACGAAAAAATGTTTCGCCTGGACGACGTGGGCCGCTTTTTCGCACCCACCATTTACCAGAAAGAAATCCAGGCTATCCGCACTACAGTCCTGCGGGATCTGTACTGGGTGCAGCACCGCGGCCTGCTGAGCGATGGCCACGTGCGCAACCTGGAGGATCTGGTTCATCCGGATCGCTGCACCAGTGGCACCGATCTTTACAACGCCTACTACACCCTGCACCCGCCAATTAACCCGCCCAAAGGCGGTGCCGATCATCCCGATCCCTATCCGTCCTATCAGAAGCGGGGTGATGTTTTCCGGGTACCCAAACTGGAAAGCACCAGCAACAACGACGCGGCGGCCCGTCAGAACCGGTTTACAGAACGGCACAAATACTTTGTGGAAGTCCCCTGGGATCCGGATTACTACTACTGGGACTACCAGAAAATGCGTGCCGAATACGGCCCCGGTGAACTGGGTACACCTGCGCCCATCGGCATGCCTGACGCACCGCACCCCTGGTGCACCCGGGCGGAAGATGTCAGTGATCTGGTGCAATACCTGCTGACGCTGTAAACCTCATCAATTGACCACATGATAAAAAAGGGCCGGTTTTTGCCGGCCCTTTTTACATTCCCGTTTTCCACATCGCCGGGGTCTAGGCCATGGAGATACCGCCATTGATGCTGATGGCCTGGCCGCTCAGTCTGGCCGCCGCCGGACTGGCAAGAAAGGCCGCCATATTGGCCAGGTCCTCCGGCTCCACCACCCCCAGCGATGCCATTTTTTCGGCTTTGCCAAATATTTTTGAGGCAAAGGGATCGGCCATCAGCACATCGTACAGCGGTGTATTGCGCACAATGGACGGCGTGAGACAGTTCACTCGTATCCCGGAGCGTTTGGCTTCGTTCGCCAGCGCCCTGGTGAACATGATCACACCGGCCATGGCGGTGCCTATGGCCACTTCACCGGGCGTTGCCACTTTACCGGCATCCGACGCCATGGTCAGGATAACGCCGCTTTGCTGTTCCATCATCTGCGGCATCACCGCCCGCGCCGGCAACATGGCGGACATCAGCGAGCCATTTACCATGCCCTGGATGTCTTCAATGGCAATGGTGTGATAAATCGCGGGCATGGGATCACCACCGGCGGTACTCAGCAAAATATCCACCCGGCCGAACCGTTCCACACAGACTGAAACGCCTTTTTCGGCGCCTTCGGGTGTTCCGGCATCCGCCGCCACAAAATCGAATTCCACAGCGGGGTATTTGTCCCTGAGACGTGCGATTGCCTGCTCCCCCCGGCCGTGATTCCGGCCCACCAGCATTACCCCGCGGGCGCCGGCAACCGCAAACGCGTCAACACAGGCCAGGCCGATACCTGCTGTGCCCCCGTAAACCAGTGCAATATGGTTTTCCAGCGATGTTGCCTTTGTACCCATTGACTGCTCCCTTCTTTATCCAACAGTTATCGATGCTGCATTCTGGCCCGGCATGCCACCCTTGAGAATAGTTAATATGGATGATGCGAAACAGCCAACGGGGCGTTGAAAAGTGCCAGATTCCCAGGCAAAACAGTGGCTTGCATTGTCATCGCAAACATATGCCGCTATAAGCGATAATAAGCATACATTCACTTACAGGGTGCCAACGAATTGTTATGAGTAAAGACCTGAGCACAGCAGCCATACGTGCGGGCTTTGAAGAACACGGCTATATCTGCGACAACGACATTGCCCTGGCGGTGTATCTGGCATTGCAGCTGGAAAAGCCCATTCTGGTGGAAGGTCCCCCCGGCGTGGGAAAAACCGAACTGGCCAAAACCCCCGCCGAATTTCTTCAACACACCCTGATTCGCCTGCAATGCTATGAGGGGCTGGACGAAGCCAAGGCCCTGTATGAATGGAAGTATTCCAAACAGCTTCTGTACACCCAGATTCTGAAAGACAAGCTGGGGGACCTGCTGAAAGGCACCCACGATCTGGCGGAATCCGTCAGCCGGTTGCATGAATTCGGAGACATTTTTTATTCGGAAGATTTTATTGAGCCGCGGCCGTTGCTGAAAGCCCTGAGCGAACCCACAGGCACTGTGCTGCTGATCGATGAAATTGACAAGGCGGACCATGAATTCGAATCCTTTCTGCTGGAAATGCTGTCGGACTTTCAGATTTCAGTGCCGGAATTGGGCACCATTAAAGCGAAGCGGCGTCCCATGGTGTTTCTTACCAGTAACAACACCCGCGAACTCAGCGATGCCTTGAAGCGCCGCTGCCTGCACCTGTATATCCCCTTCCCCGACGTTAAACTGGAACAGCGCATTATTCAGAAACGGGTACCCGATATCAGTGATAACCTGCGCACCCAGCTGGTTACTTTTGTTCACAACCTTCGGGAACTTGACCTGAAAAAACAGCCTGCCATCAGTGAAACCATTGACTGGGCGCGCTCACTGGTGCTGCTTCATGCGGACCAACTGAACCGGGACCTGGTAAGCAGCACGCTCAATGTGCTGCTGAAACACGAAGATGACATTAACCAGGCCAAAGCGGAAATGAATACACTGATGCAAAAGAGCAGCTGAGCAATTTTATGGAATCGCAACTGGTTCAGTTCTTCAAGGCGTTACGGGGTACCGGGGTTAACGTATCAACCGCGGAGGCTATCGAAGCCACCCGTACCGCGCAGCTTGTTGGCTACAGTAACCGCGAAACCCTTAAATCGGCTCTGGGGCTGGTGCTGGCCAAGAGCGAAGAAGACAAGGCCCGCTACCGGCTCTGCTTTGATGCGTTTTTTCGTTTCACTGAACCGGAAAACCTCAAACAGACCAGCGAAACAGATGACAGCGACAGCAGTCTGGCAGACCAGATTCAGCGGGCCATTGCTTCCGTCATTCCCGGGAGCAACAAGCAACCTCAACCGGCACCGCCACAATCCCCGCTGGGTCAACTGCTATTAAGCGAGGATCAGACCGCTCTGGCAATGGCCATGGCAAGTGCCGGCAATGAAGCCGGTGTCAGCAATATCCAGTGGATGACACAGAAAGGCATTTATGGCCGCCGCATGATGATGGCCATGGGGCTGGAGGCACTGGAACAGGAAATGTGGGCAGCAGAAGCCTCCGACGACCCCGCTCAGGAAGCACTGGGCCAGGCCCTGAGACAGGCCCGGGACCTGTTGCGGGCCGATGTGAAAAACTACGTGGAAAAAGAGTATCTGTTGCAGGCTGCTGCCGCCGGTAAAAAGCTGCGCGAGGACACCATGATGGCAGTGCGTATCGAACACCTGCGCGAATTCAGGGAAGTGAAAGAACTGGTGCGCAAACTGGCAAAGAAACTGATCGCCAGCCACACGCGCCGCAAGAAGGTTTACCGCCGGGGCATGCTGGATATGCGAACTACGTTGCGCCAGAGCGTACCCACCGGCGGCATACCTTTTAACGTTTACTGGAAGAAAAAGAAAAAGGAACGCCCCAGAATCATGGCAATCTGTGATTGCAGCGGATCAGTGAGCCAGGTATCACGGTTTTTACTGATGTTTCTTTTCAGCCTCCATGAGGTGCTGCCCAGAGTCAGGGCCTTTGCCTTTTCTTCTCACCTGGGGGAAGTCACCGATGAATTCCGGCGTATGGGTGTGGATGAGGCCATTGACCATACCCTGGATCAATGGGGCATGGGCAGCACGGATTACGGCCAGGCGCTGGAAGACTTTACCCGCCTGGCGCTGCAGGATATCGATAACCGTACCACCGTGATCATGCTGGGAGATGCCCGCAACAACTACGGCGCACCCCGCACCGATTTACTGCAGCAGATTTACCGGCGCAGTCACCGGCTTATCTGGCTTAACCCGGAAGACACCAATCGCTGGGGCTCCGGCGATTCTGAAATGGAGAAGTACCGCGCCTACTGCAGCTATGCACTGGAATGTCATTCCCTGCGACAACTGGAACGATTTATCGACCGCCTTTTGAGCCATCAGTAGCAGTTTAAGGCAAGCCCGCCAGCTCACACATCAATGAGTTCCTGCAAATGCAGCTGCTCGTTTTCCAGCTTTATGCGGTCTTTGGAGACCCAGCCTTCCACCGGCACCGATACGCGGTAATAACCATGGTTTTCCCCTTTGATATCCAGAGGTGTGCCCTGGCGGACCGTTTCCAGCGACACCGCAGGACTGGAGCCATGGGGTTCCCTGAGCAGGATCACATCCTCATGAACAACAACACCGGGCTTGGCCATGGGTGAGAACTTATCCACACCCTCTTTGCGATCCAGATACAGCAGGCGTTCCCGCAACACTTGGAGTGGGA
>JAWVYU010000166.1:0-10824 GCA_033722575.1 Ketobacteraceae bacterium
CCCCTCAGCCTGCTGAATCCCGGCAAACTCTACGGCAAGAGTCCTCAGGCATAATATTCACCGTAGCGATCCCTTATATACTGGTTGAGCTGTGCCGACGCGTGGGTAAAGGCAATTCCGGCCACCTGGCTTCCCCAGAGCTTGCTCTGGGTCCAGCGCACCACACCGTCGACCCTGCCTATGGTGGGGGACTCCAGCTGTATCTTGTCACCCAGAGCCAGATGTTCACGGCACTGGATGCGTGCGCCCTTGGTGGACAGATTGCGGATATTGATACGGTACTCACCGTCAGGCGCCTTCAACCGGGAAATCATCATATCCTCCACACGGGGGCTTTGCCGCAAGGCAGCCAGTAGCTGTTTGCGCTGGACTTCCTGAATGGAATAACTGATGCCCCATGCCACCAGCAGCCCCTTGCCGAAGCCGATCAGACTCATCATGGAAAACTTCCAGTCGTTGGCCAGAAAATAACTGTAAACCGAATCTGCATCTTTGGCGTCTTCCCAGTTAAACGCCAGGGAGATTAACGGTTGCAAAATGGCCATTACCAGCCCGAAATAAAGACCATGGAGGAAGGAACCCACCAGCACATCACGGTGATCATGACTGGTGCGGTCCATCGCTTTTAAAACAATGATGGAGAGGGTGGAAAAAGACATCGCCAGAATCACCCGGGCATAGGGCAGATCCTGGCTGCGCTGACTCAGGTCGCTCACAATCTGAAAATAGATAAACGTGGCCAGTGTGGAAATAAGCACGGTAAGAAAAAACAGGTACATTCGCGGCGGACCGCTGCGTGCAGGCAGCTTTTTCATCATCATGCCCACAAAGATTGCCACACAAAAAGACACAAAACTGCCAGAACCCCAGCGCAGAAAACGCTCCGCCGTGACGAACTCTCCGGGAATGGTAGCATCCAGTACCGACAAAATCGCAAACACAGACACAACAGACACAAACAACACAACCAGCAGGCACCAGATCACCGCATCCTTGACGCTGACTTCAGCGTAATCATGGTGACTGATCATAAATCCGAGATTCTTGAAGGCGGTATACTGTTCATCCTTGCGCGGGTATTTTTTAACGAGATGTTTGCAGATATTCACCAGAAAATGCACCGACAGCTTGTCGAGTTCTTCTTTCTGCTCCAGGGTTTCCCGCTCATCCTGGTCAGACAGCTGGATAACACGCCCCAGCTCCATCAGGCGGTTTTCCTTGAGCCGCAGATCATCCACCGATAGTCCCTTGCAGATATCCTCCACGATCATGAACAGGGCCACGCATTTAATGTAATACCAGTTAATGGAGCGCTGCCTTTTTTCCTCTTCCAGATTATCAATCACTTCCAGCCAGTAGGGATTTCTCGGACTTCCCCAGAGGGAACCGTCTTCACCCCGCACCAGATTCTGTTTGATACGGTTACGGTAACCCGCGGTAAGCATGAAATTATCCGACTGGGAAATACTTTGCATGATTTCTTCGACAGCCCTGGGAATTCTGGCCCATTGATGCAACTGCTGGCGCCATTGTTCGTCATAGGCAGCGATTTTCTGCTGCGCGAGAGCTGCTATAACGATAACACTGCATACGGTATAGGATTTGTTGTTCAGCACCGCATCCTTGAATTCCTCGGATACGGGAAGCAGTGTCAGCAGCTCCGGTGAACTGTAGAGTGCCAATGTCAGAATAAAAAAGGTGAGTATATAAAGCAGGCAATAACCCCGGTACCGGGTAGCATCAATATAGTCAGCGGGTTTGCCGGTAAAGAGCGCGCTTTGACCTGTGGGCCAACGGTTAAATCTTGACCCGATCACAATAAACAGAATAAAAAGACAGATTGCAATATCTAACGCTGGATTCATGCTGTTCCCTCGGGGATGAATTCATCATGAGGCATCGAATGCCGTCTTATCAGCTGTTCAATACTGCGCCTAATAAAGTTATTAGATCAAAAGCAACTCTAATGCAACCACCCGATCGGTGGTATCGTGAAATTTCTCGATATTATTTTATGCGCTAAGAAAGTAACCACAGGGCCTAAAGGCCCCGGAACCGGCACTGATGCGCTAATCCTCACTCCAGAAACGGCGGAGCTGGAACGAGCAGTAGCCGATGGCCACAAAAAAGTTAATGAGGCAGCTGGACCGGGAGGCGTTGCTGATTTCCATCGGGGTCAGTTTTTCGTTAGCAAGGGTTGACTGGGGAAATCCGTAAAGCGCGAGAGACACCATCAGTGCACCGATCACCAGCACACCTGCCAGCATGGCGACAAAGGCACGGTTCCGGTTCACCATGCCTTTGATGGCAGCCCACTCGATCAACCCGTTCAGTGCGCTGCAAAGCACCCAGGTCAGCAATGCACTGCCTATCAGAAAGCCAGCCATAATCCTTTCTGCTCCTATGCTCAGTGAGCCAGTTGATCTGTATCAGTGTTCGCGTGTCTTGCGGAATTCAATATCGGGCCAGCGTTCCATGGTCAGATCCAGGTTAACGCGACTCGGTGCAAGGTAAGTGAGGTAGCCCCCGCCGTCAATGGCCAGGTTGTCATGGCACTTGCGCTTGAACTCCTCCAGCTTTTTGGCGTCATCACAGTACACCCAACGGGCGGTCGCCACACTGATGTTATCGTAAGCGCAATCCACCTTGTATTCACCCTGCAGGCGTGCGGCCACTACGTCAAACTGCAACACACCCACGGCCCCCACAATAATGTCATTATTCCGCAGCGGCATGAAGACCTGGGTGGCCCCCTCTTCCGACAGCTGGGTGATACCTTTCTGCAGCTGCTTGCTTTTCAGGGGATCTTTCAGTTGCACCCGACGGAACAGTTCCGGAGCAAAGTGGGGAATACCGGAAAAACTGAAGGACTCGCCGGCGGTGAAGGTATCGCCGATCTGGATGGTGCCATGGTTATGCAATCCGATAATATCCCCTGGCCAGGCCTCTTCAAGGTGCTCCCGTTCACCCGCCAGAAAGGTCAGTGCATCCGACACCCGGATATCCTTGCCAATACGCACGTGATGCATTTTCATGCCTTTTTCATAATGGCCGGAGCATACCCGCAAAAAGGCAATGCGGTCACGGTGCTTGGGATCCATATTCGCCTGGATCTTGAACACAAAGCCGGAAAAGGATTGGTCTTCAGCGGAAACGGTTCTGCTGTCGGTTTCTCGCGGCTGGGGCGTGGGGGCCCACTTCACCAGGCCGTCCAGCATGTGGTCCACACCAAAATTGCCCAATGCCGTACCGAAGTAAACCGGCGTTAACTGGCCCGCCAGGAATTCTTCCTGATCGAATTTGTGGCTGGCGCCCTGCACCAGTTCCAGCTCTTCCCTCAGATCATCCGCCAGATTACCAACCGCCTCATCCAGCGCCGGGTTGTCAATGCCATCTATAGCGCGCACTTCCTGAATGCGGTGGCCCTGCCCGGACTTATACAGGTATGTCCGGTCCTCCAGCATGTTGTACACCCCTTTGAACAGCTTGCCCATGCCAATGGGCCAGGTCACCGGCGCACACTTGATCTTGAGAATGTCCTCGATTTCGTCCAGCAGCTCAATAGGATCCCGGATGTCGCGGTCCATTTTGTTGATAAAGGAGATAATGGGCGTATCCCGCAAGCGGCAGACTTCCATGAGCTTGATGGTGCGCGGCTCAACCCCTTTGGCACCGTCTATCACCATGAGGGCGGAATCCACCGCTGTCAGGGTTCGATAGGTATCCTCAGAAAAGTCCTCGTGCCCGGGCGTATCCAGCAGGTTGACAATGGCGTCCCTGTAGGGAAACTGCATCACCGAGGTGGTAACCGAAATGCCTCTCTCCTTTTCCATCTGCATCCAGTCAGAGGTGGCATGCCGGTCTGAACCGCGACCTTTCACGGTGCCGGCTACCTTGATCTGGTTGCCGTAGAGCAGCACTTTCTCGGTGATCGTGGTTTTACCGGCGTCCGGGTGGGAGATGATGGCGAAGGTACGACGTTTTCTGACTTCGTCAAGGTGACTCATAGGAATTGGGGCTCGTCATGCTGAATGCTCAAAGAAGGCGCGATTATACCCAAATCCAGCCGCTGACTAAAACCGGCCAGCACTAATCGGCACTAATCAGCACTACAGTGAATAAACTGCTGGCCGGTGCCACCGGGAGGTGGCCCGGCTACGGGGTAGTGCATCCTGGTCCGGAATCAGAGAAACTCGCGGTAGTTGGCGTCCTCGCCCTGGTAGGTGGCTTCGTTGTGACGCTTGTACATCACATCTTTGGCCTTCTGCTCTTCCCGCTCATCATAAGCATCCACCATTAACAGGGTTTCACCATGATCAATGGCATCATGGAAGCGCTCGATATGATGGTTTTCCCTGGACAGACCCACCATACCACCGGCCCAGCCACCGAAAAACGCAAACAGCGCCCAGATAAAAAGTAACACCTGCAGACTCAGATGTTCACTCAGACTGGTGACCCCCAGCACCACAGAAAACAGTACGCCACAGGCCAGCCCCACCAGAATGCCGTACAGCCCGGAGTGACCGATATCCCGCTCCTCGAAAATATTGGTCTTGGGCACCTCCAGGGATTCCAGCGATTGGGGGTCACGATTCAGAAAGTGCAGTTGCCCTGCATTCATTCCCAGCGACAACAGGTCGTCAGAAATACTTCTGGCAGGCAGGGTACCGTTAAAAAGATAGTAAATACGCTTCATGTTGATCTCCATACATTGGTTTTTTTATGAGGAGCAGCTATACGTATACAAGTTTTCAGTATACTCAACGGGATAGAATACTGTCTCGAGGCTGGAACGACCGTTTTTTTATATTCTTATCGACAGATGTTCTAAAGGCTCACAGTGATAACGCCATCATAATGGCGTCTTCCCGGCCTTCAGTATGAGGGTAGTAATTTTTTCTCCGCCCCACCTCCCGAAAGCCGAAGGTCTCATACAGGCGGATAGCAGCAGGGTTGGAAGGCCGGACTTCCAGAAATACCTGCTCCGCACCCCAGGACGCCGCCTCTTCGAGCATATGACGCAGCAGGTAGCGGGCCAGGCCGCGCTCCCGGAAAGAGGCATCCACGCAGATATTGAGTATGTGGGACTCACCCACTGCGACAGTCACCACCGCATAGGCGCAAACCCGGCCGGCACCATCTTCAATGACCTTGCAGAGATAGCCGCTGGCAATGCAATCTCGGAAGATCCCCTCACTCCATGGGAACGGATAGGAAGCCAGCTCCACCGACCTGACCCGGGCGATATGGGATTCCGTCATGTCCAGGATTTGCCAGTCAGGGGGTAGCTTGTCCGTCATGGTTCAGACGTGACGTCCCCGCAACGGTGCCAGCCTGCCCCAGACCCGGGCCTTAAGGCGCCAATCAGATAACATGCGATGCAACGCCGGTGTCTGAACCGTCATCAGCGCTCTGCCGGAAACGGCCAGCTGATCGTTCTCGATCCGCAGGGCTTCCAGGGGCTGATCCCCGAATATAACCAGGGTCGAGGCGCCGGATGCCCCCAGCTTGTCATCAAGGTAGGCCTGCAGGGTTTCCCGGGCTTCCGGCCAACCCTGCCTTATCCTGGGGTTGTTCACCAGCGGCCACTTGAAATACTGATAACGGCACGCCTCCGGAGGGACCTGCAGCGCCTGCAGAATGTCCCCCATCAGGCGGTGTTCCTGGGCGGACATATCCTTCACACCCGGGTCACCAAGCTCGGTGAGCATCGCAATACCGGCGCTGGTCTGTATCAGGGCGAAACAGAATTCCACGGCGGGTGATACCGGCGCCGGATTGCGTGCCCCCTGTGCTGCAGGCTCCGGTGATTCTTCCAGCAATTCCCTGGGAATATTAACGGTGATGCCATCGGCGGAGAGTGCCGGTTCGGAACCGGGCGCAACCGGCGCTTCCGGCGGTTTCTGTTCCCCTGGATTTGCAGGACGCTCATCCGGCATATCGCGCTGCTCTCGCCTCTCTGCCACCTCTCGACCGTCCCCCGCCTCAGCTGGGGTCGGAGCCGCCTCGCGATGGGCATGGGGTGTTTCTTCGGCAATGGGCGCTGCGGGTGGCGGATACAGTTCACTGTCCGTAAGCACCGGGCTTTCCAGCGCACCGGCAATGGGCTCACGGGGTACATACTGCATAATACCCAGGGCTTTCAGATAGGCTTGTCGCTCTGCTTCAAACAACCTCGACTTCCTCGCTCACGCGGACTTTTGACAGGTCAGAACAGGTTACACCCCTCGCTGGGGATTTTCCTTGGCATCACTGTAAATGTGGTTCAGGGCATCCAGATAGGCTTTGGCAGACGCCACCACAATATCAATGTCGGCGCCATGGCCATTCACGATCCGGCCACCTTTCTCCAGCCGCACGGTAACCTCCCCCTGGCTGTCCGTGCCACTGGTAATGGCATTGACGGAAAACAACTCCAGGCTGGCGCCGCTGTCCACAATGTTCTCGATGGCCTTGAAGGTGGCATCCACCGGCCCGGCTCCCTCTGCGGAAGCGCTTTTCTCTTTTCCGTCAATGGTGATGGTGATGTTGCAGACAGGCGTTTCCCCGGTCTGGGACCCCACCGACAGGGAAACCAGGGTGCAGCGCTCGTTCTTGGCGAACTTTTTCGCATCACTGACCAGTGCCTGAATATCCTCATCAAAGATTTCGTGCTTCTTGTCGGCGAGATCCTTGAACCGGGTGAAAGCCTCGTTGAGCTCCTGTTCCGAATTCAGAGTGATTCCCAGCTCTTCCAGACGCTGGCGGAACGCGTTGCGTCCGGACAGCTTGCCCAGCACCATACGGTTGGTTTTCCAGCCCACGTCCTCGGCTTTCATGATTTCATAGGTTTCGCGGTGCTTGATCACCCCGTCCTGATGAATACCGGATTCGTGCGCAAAGGCGTTCGCTCCCACAATCGCCTTGTTGGGCTGTACGGGGAATCCCGTAATGCTGGACACCAACCGGGAAGTGGGCACGATCTCGCGGGTGTTGATACGGGTTTCAACGTCAAAAAAGTCCGCCCGAGTATGGACAGCCATGACAATCTCCTCCAGCGAGGCGTTGCCTGCCCGCTCACCCAGGCCGTTGATGGTGCACTCCACCTGGCGCGCCCCCTGAACCACAGCTGCCAGTGAGTTCGCCACCGCCAGACCCAGATCGTTATGGCAATGGACAGAGAAAACCGCCTTGTCAGAATTGGGTATGCGCTCCAGCAGCTTGCCAATGGTATCGCCGTATTGCTGGGGCACCGCATAACCCACGGTGTCCGGAATATTGATGGTGC
Organism: Ketobacteraceae bacterium; assembly: GCA_033722575.1. Taxonomy (GTDB): domain Bacteria; phylum Pseudomonadota; class Gammaproteobacteria; order Pseudomonadales; family Ketobacteraceae. The sequence goes on from JAWVYU010000166.1 coordinate 7,271, forward strand.
TGGCCCCGGCATCAATAGCAGCCTCAATCACCCGACACAGGAAATCCAGCTCCGAGCGGCCGGCATCCTCGCAGGAAAACTCCACATCTGGCACATGATTGCGGGCGCGACGGACCGCGTGAACTACCTGCGCCACCACCTCATCGGGCGTCATCCGCAGCTTGTGCTGCATGTGAATTGGCGAGGTTGCCAGGAAAGTATGAATACGGGCCCGCTCGGCATTCTTCAGGGCTTCCGCAGCACGGTCAATATCCGCATCCTTGGCCCGGGCCAGGCTGCACACGGTGCTTTCCGTCACCGCTTCCGCTATGGCCTTGACGGATTCAAAATCGCCCTGACTGGCAATGGCAAAACCGGCTTCTATCACATCAACCCGCATTCTCTCCAGCGCTTTGGCAATGCGCATCTTCTCGTCCGATGTCATGGAGGCACCGGGACTCTGCTCACCATCACGCAAGGTGGTATCAAAGATAATCAACTGGTCCTTACCGCTCATAGAACTCTCCAAACAGGGAATCCGACGCTCTCAGGCGCCATTTCGTAATGGGTGTAATACTAATGTGCTGCGGATGATAAATAAACATGACTTTGCCACCATCGGCCAGCGCGTCTTTGTTTCCTGGTGGCATAAAAAAAGCCCCTCAGGTGTGGCGAGGGGCTTTTTGTTCCGCTTTTGGCGGCAGAAAAAATCGCGTTGCGATCAGGGGAAGGGCTTACATCATGCCGCCCATACCGCCCATTCCGCCCATGCCGCCCATGTCAGGCATTGCCGGGCCACCGCTGTTTTCTTCCGGTTTTTCTGCAACCATGGCTTCGGTGGTAATCATCAGACCTGCCACAGAACCAGCTGCCTGCAGTGCAGAGCGAGTCACTTTGGCAGGATCAAGAATACCCAGTTCGATCATGTCGCCGTACTCACCGGTGGCAGCATTATAACCGAAGCTGCCTTCACCGCCTTTAACGCGCTCAACAACCACAGAAGCCTCTGCACCGGCGTTGGAAGCAATCTGACGCAGCGGCGCTTCCATGGCACGCAGAGCCAGGGCAATACCAGCGTTCTGATCTTCGTTATCGCCAGCCACAGTACCAATGTTGGTGAGGGCGCGAATCAGGGCAACGCCACCACCGGCAACAACACCCTCTTCAACCGCAGCCCGGGTTGCGTGCAGGGCGTCTTCCACACGGGCTTTCTTCTCTTTCATTTCCACTTCAGTGGCAGCACCCACCTTGATCACGGCAACACCGCCGGCCAGTTTGGCCACACGCTCTTGCAGTTTTTCCTTGTCGTAATCAGAAGTGGCTTCTTCGATCTGCTGGCGAATCTGCTTAACGCGCGCATCAATCTCAGATCCTTCACCCGCACCGTCAACGATGGTAGTGTTTTCCTTATTGATGCTGACTTTCTTGGCAGTACCCAGATCATCCAGAGTCGCGCCTTCCAGATTCAGGCCCACTTCTTCAGAAATCACAGTACCACCTGTCAGGATGGCAATATCCTGCAGCATGGCTTTACGGCGATCACCAAAACCAGGCGCCTTAACCGCAGCCACTTTCACGATGCCGCGCATGTTGTTCACTACCAGGGTGGCCAGGGCTTCGCCTTCCACGTCTTCAGCAATAATCAGCAGAGGCTTGCTGGCCTTGGCGACAGCTTCCAGCACGGGGAGCAGATCACGGATGTTGTTGATCTTCTTGTCCACCAGCAGGATGTAGGGATCTTCCAGCTCAACACTCATGCTTTCCTGGTTGTTGATGAAGTAAGGCGACAGGTAACCGCGGTCAAACTGCATACCTTCAACCACGTCCAGTTCATTATCCAGACCGCTGCCTTCTTCAACAGTAATCACGCCTTCCTTGCCAACTTTTTCCATGGCGTCAGCAATGATCTTGCCCACGCTTTCGTCACTGTTGGCTGAGATGGTGCCTACCTGGGCGATTGCCTTGTAATCTTCACAGGGAGATGAAAGCTCCTGAATCTGTTCAACCACAGCACGCACCGCCTTGTCGATGCCGCGCTTCAGGTCCATGGGATTCATACCGGCTGCCACAGAGCGCAGACCTTCATTAACGATGGCCTGAGCCAGCACAGTCGCGGTTGTGGTACCGTCACCGGCGTTATCATTAGCCTGGGAAGCCACTTCTTTCACCATCTGGGCGCCCATGTTCTCGAACTTGTCTTTCAGTTCAATTTCCTTGGCCACAGACACACCGTCTTTGGTGATGGCAGGTGCACCGAAAGATTTGTCCAGAACAACGTTACGGCCCTTGGGTCCCAGCGTTACTTTAACTGCGTCTGCCAGAATATTTACGCCCTTGGCCATTTTGGAGCGGGCGTCATCTCCGAATTTCACATCTTTTGCCATGTTTTCTTTCCTTTAACTGAATCTCTGGAAACTGGTTTTTTTGTGCTCTTAGCTTTCGAGCACCCCGAAGATCTCGCTTTCGCTCATGATCAGCAGTTCCTCACCGTCAATCTTCACGGTGCTGCCTGCGTACTGACCGAAGATAACCTTGTCACCTTCTTTAACGTCCAGCGGGCGGATATCACCGTTGTCAGTGGATTTGCCGGGGCCACAGGCCAGGACTTCACCCTTTGAGGGTTTTTCCTGGGCAGAGCCAGGCAACACTATGCCGCCAGCGGTTTTGGTTTCTTCTTCCAAGCGACGGATGACGACGCGATCGTGTAAAGGACGGATTTTCATCTCTCGATAATCTCCTGATTGTTAACCCGATAGGTTTTGTCTAATGACCCTGAGCGATCGCAAATGACGCTCAACGATTTAAACTAAAAGCGTAGATACAGTAAGTTTGCACCTACTTAGCACTCTACCCTTGAGAGTGCTAATCATAGTGTTCTCGCGTTTTTCGTCAAGCACTTAGAAAAAATTTGGAGAAATAACGCGGGAACCCAGATGGAGCCTTAGTTGGGGGCCCGGCGCGGGAATTCAAGGGAGAAACGCAAAAAAATTTCTAGCGGGGGTCCCGGGGAATGTATTCGCCCTCTATAACGTCCCCCTCCTGACCGTTGGTCGGGGAAGATTTCTCTTTGGATTCAACAGGATCCACATTATCGGCGGTTTCGAATCGCTGATAGATCCATACCCGGCTGCGGGGTCCATGGTGAAAGCCACCACTGAAACCCGGGCCGGGGCCAAAGCCACCCTGCTGGGACCAGCCCTGCAGGATACCTTTGTCAAACAGGGATCTGGCGGCGGCTTTCCGGGTTACCGGAAACAACAGCAGAAAACCGATGGTATCGGTGATAAAGCCCGGGGTAATTAACAGGGCCCCGCCCACGATCAGCATCACCCCTTCTATCAGTTCCTGACCCGGCAGTTCTCCCTCTGCCATTCGCTGATTCACCCGGCGCCAGGTTTCCAGCCCCTGCTGGCGCCACATGGCGGAGCCGATCATGGCAGTGGCCACGATAGCCAGAATCGTCCAGCCCCAGCCGATCAGCGTGCCTACCTTGGCCAGCAGCATCGCCTCGGAAAGCGAAAACAGAAAAAACACCAGAAACGGGTGGCGCATAAAAAACATGAAAACTCCTGTCC
>JAWVYU010000167.1:0-10768 GCA_033722575.1 Ketobacteraceae bacterium
TGCTTTTCAGGGTGAAGTTCCTGGCCCGGTCCCCCACAAACAGCTCGGCTCCCCAGCTTATAGCCGGCAGGCAAAGCAACAACAGCAGAATGTATCTGGCCTTTATCACTGAAGCTCCTGTCATGACGGAATAAAGTCAATGGGATAGGTATCGTCCCAGACTTCCACGTCCATGGCGCCAAAATCAATGCGGCGAACTTTCAGCACGATTTTGCGTTCCAGGTCCTCATCACCCAGCTCACTGGACACCACTTCCGCTTTGGTCACTTCGCCGGACGGTTGAATCACCAGTCTAAGCACCAGGGTACCTTCAAGCGCCGGATTTTTGCGTAATGCCCGGCGGTAAAGGGAGTAAATACTGCCCTTGTGGCGATCGAACACCAGCTGAATGTCTTCAGTTGTCCGCCTGGCCTTACCGTCCTTGCCGCGACGTTTCTGCTGTTCAACCTCAGGATCCTCTATGGCGCTTTCCACCTCGGTGGTGGTAACACCGGCCAGTGTGCCGCTGCCACCGCCGCCCGAACTGGCCTTGGATACGGCAACACCGCCGCTGCCACCGGCCGCCATGCGGGTTAGCAGCGAACGTTCAGTTTTCGGGGCACTGCCCAGTTGTTCCGGCTTTTTCTGTTCCTGCTTGGTTTTGAGCTTGGCCAGATCGTCCTGATCCCGCAGGTCCGCCAGGTCATCAAATACCGCTATAGCGGCTTTGGCTTTTTCCTTGGCGGTTTTCTTTTTGTCCGGCTTGGGCTCTTCTTTCTTTTTCTCTTCTTTTTTCTTCTCCTCTTCCTTGGGCTTTTCCTCTTCTTTCTTTTCTTCCTTGGGTGGAGGGGGAGGAGGTGGCTTTTTCTTTTCCATTACCAGCTTTGCCAGCCTGGGAGGAATGGTTTCCACCTGGTCACGCTTTTTTTCCGGTACCGGAATATTGGGCATTATCATCACGAAGATCAGGAAGAATACCAGGAACCCCGCAACGATCTTGCGAAAGCGCTTTTCATCTTCCGCGGATCTGTCCCAGGGTAAACCGGCGCCAAACTGAAATGCGACTTGGCTCATGAATTCTTGTCCTCCGTTTTCCGGAGCACAGCAAGAGAAATACGGGAGTATTCACTCTTGCTGCAGGTCATCATGATGCGGCGCAGCAGTTTGTAGGGGATATCCTTGTCGCCCATGATAGTGACTTCCCGCTCAGCGATACCAAATTCGTTCACTGGCGCAGCGCTTTTGCGGGCCTGAAACAGCAGCTCCTGCTGCAGCGCCGGAATCACGTCTGTCGAGGAATTCATGATGGTGCTGACTTTTTCCACGGCTCGACCGTTCACAATAATATCTTTTTCCGTCACCATCACCGTGAGGGTTTCCTTGGGGATCTGCTCGGCAATGGACTTCGGTAATTCGATGGTCTTGTTGTTGGGTGGCTGTTGTGTGTTGGACGAGTTCACCAGCAGGAAGAATACCAGAATGGTGAAGATATCCATCAACGACACCAGATTAATGGTGGGCAGGGCTCTGTGGCGCCGGTGGCGCCGGTCCATGCGTATCGCGCGGGCAGATTTCTTCATGCTGAAACCTCCCTGACAGGCTCGGTGCTGCCGGTTTTGTCGCTGGTGTCGGGCGGTGCGTCCCCAATGGAAATATCCGGGAACAGTTCTACCTGTACCGCTTCGCCATCCTGCATCTGGGTTGTGACACGAACAGCGTCCATGGTTTGTACCAGCACGTCATAGGGCGTGTTGCTCTGCAGCAACAGGGTTATGCTGGTGATATCCGGAAAACGGTTTTTTACCGCTTTCAGGGTGGTGACCAGAGTCTCGTAATCATAGTTGCCATTGTTGTTGGGAATGATCTTCAGAGGGCCGGACTGGCGGTCAACAACCTCCAGACGGTCCTTGTAAATCAGTACCTCCAGCACAATGGGTGGTTTGTCCTGTTCGTCCTGCTCAAGGGGGGGTGCTCCCGCCGGCAGGTTCAGTTGGAGTATCGACATCTGCGTTAATACTGCCGTGATCAACAGAAACGGCACCAGAACCACCATCAGGTTCATAAAGGCCGTGATGTTGATTTCGGCATTCACTTCTCGGTTGCGTCGGGCGCGTCCTCTCATGACAGCTCCTGAACGATTCGGCCGGTGTTAGGCTTTTTCACTTTGTTGTTTGGCTTTTGCCTGGTTTTGTGCCTGGCGGAACACGTTGAGGAACTTGACGGACGCCATCTCCATACTGTCGATTAACTGGTTGGTTTTGGATTGCAGGTAAGTAAAGAAAAGCAGCAGCGGAATGGCCGCCATAAGCCCGAAAGCCGTGGTGTTCATGGCCACCGAGATACTGGCTGACAGCAGGTCGGCTTTCTGGGCGGGATCGGCGCTGGCTACCGCCGTAAATGCGTTGATCAGACCCATAATGGTTCCCAGCAGGCCCAGCAGGGTGGCGATATTGGCAAAAGTGGCAATGTAATGGGTGCGGCGCTCAAGGCTGGGAATGGCCTCCATCAGGCCTTCTTCCATGGCCATCTCGATTTCGTCCGCTCTTACGGCATAGGTGCTGCGCGACAGCCCGTACACCAGAATTTTGGAAATGGCGGCCGAGGACTTCTTGGCTTCTTCCATGGCGGCCTTGAACTTGCCCTGGCTCAATAGCGGAAACAGCTTTTTCCACACCAGCTGGTTACGGGTCTGGGTAAGGTTGAGATAAATGGCCCGTTCCAGCACGATCGCAATCCCCACCAGGAACACCAACAATATAATGTACATAAAGGGGCCACCATCTTGGAAAAAGCTGACCACTGTAGTAAAAAAACCAGCGCTGTCGGCTGCGGTTTCAGTGTTAACAGTTGGTGTTGGCATTACAATCTCCTGAATTTGCCGTCTTTGTTGTTAGATTCCGCTGTCCCATGGCTGACCATGTCTGGTGGTTATATGAGCAGTATCGGAAATTCTTCATTAAATTAGTGACCTCCGATGGGCACAGTTCACAGTTTTCCCCGTGCCGCCGGGGGTATTTTTAATTTTATAAACCTAGTTCATGTTTCTGGCGGTGTCTTGTTTCCTGCCCCGGCCCGCCTGCCGGCTGTGAATGCGGCGCTTTGTTCCATTCTAGTCCTTTGGCGGGCAGACTTGGAGAATACTTTAACAAATTGAGGAACTTAGCCTTTATTGCGTGTCCCGGATGAGGTTAAAGTATTCAATCTCACGGCGCAATACATCCCGGTCGATGGGCTGAAGGCTTTCTTCCAGCACGGACTTGGCCGGTGAGGGCCGTATTTCCCATGGATCGGCACTCAATTCTTTTCCCTGCCATGGCACCACATTCAGCACATTGGGGGCTTCCTTGGTGCCTATAATGGTGGTGCCGGTGATTTCTTCGTCCCCTTCTTCCGCCTGAACATGGCTGCATAACAGGGTCAGCGTGGTCAGCATTGCCAGACAGTGGAGAACATTTTTTGTGAGCTGGAATCTTTTCATAGCTGAATTCTAGGGTAACCTGCGCTCGATTTCTTTAAGCCAGCCCGCAACTTTCTTGTCGGGTTCCGCCTGCAAGGACTGGTAAACCTGAAATTCCTTGTAAGCCAGCACCGGATCATGCAGATAGAGGTCTGCCAGTACTGCCAGGTTGTAATGGGCCTTGTCGTAATTGGGTTCCATCCGGATGGCGGCCAGATAGGCCTGCTTGGCGGCTTCAAAATTGCCCAGATGACGGTGCACCAGGCCCAGTTCATTCATCAGGTAAGGGTTCTGAGCCCTGTTGAGCAGGGCTGACTGTAGCACTGACTTCGCCTGTTCGTATTTTTCCTGGTTTCTCAGGATAATGGCCTGGTTGACTACCGGCCCCGCCAGAGACGGAAACTGGGCACTGATTTCCTGGAACAGTACCAGCGCGGCCTCCAGATCGCCATTCCTTAGTCGAGCGAGCGCCTCATCAAAGCGGGGCCTGGCCTGCTGGGCTTCCAGTGCCTGTTGTTCGTTGCGTGCTGTCAGCGGTTCCGGGCGGGGAGGGGCGGCGGCCTGGTCTTCGCTCTCGGCCGGCTCACCTGCATCGTCAGCGGCTGCAGCCTCGGGCTCCGTCTGCGCTTGCTGTGCCGGGGTATCGGCTGTTTCAGCCTCGGCCGTAGATTGCTGGTCCTCCTGTTGAATACGGTCACTGGCATCGGCAGCGCTTTCCGCCTGGTATTCTTCGTCCTTCGCTTCGTCTTCCTTGTCATCTTTGCTGTAGCCATCAAACCAGTTGGGCATGGTCAGGCGCCGTTCTGGCTGTTTGCTGGCGCAGCCTCCCAGGGCCAGGGAAAGCAACAGCATCAGCAGAAGGGAGGATCTAGAATATCTCATCAATGTAGTCCTCCTTCAGTTCCGGTTTCTTGTAGCGGGCGGGGTTCAGCTTTTCCAGGGACTCGTAACTGCGGCGGACCCATTCGTCCCATACGCCTTCCAGAGTGCGTTCAGTGTTGGTCTGGAATATACCGATGGCTTTGTCTTCAAACGGAATGGCCTGGTCTTCCAGCAGCAGCTCGTATTCCTCCAGTGCCAGATCATCCAGCCCGCGGGGGCGTTCGCTTTCCATGATGGACTTGGCAAAATCCCGGTACACCTCGCCGATCCGGTGGGTGGATTTGGTAGTTTCGCTGATAATGCCGATTTCGGCGATTCGTGTATAGGCTTTGATAGTCGATTGCATGGCGGAGCGTTTCTGCTTCAGCGAGCGCTTCAGTGGCTGGGTCAGCTCTATACGTTTGTATTGCTGAAAAACGGGATCAGCCAGCTCGGCAGCAGATCTGGCTGCCAGCTGCTGGGTGGCTGCCGTGTTCTTGTCGCCCCCTTTGAAGTAATTCTCAACGATCTTGTCCAGCCAGAAATTACGCTTGCTGGCATCGCCGGTTTGCTGGTACAGCTCTGCCAGACGCTTCTGGGCTTCCATGCGTTGTGCAAAGGGTTCTTCATAGGCCCAGTAAAACGACTTGTAAAGCTCAATGGCTTTCTCCGCATTATTGGTGCGGTCGTAAAGCTGGGCGGCCTGCCAGTAGGCTTCCCTGGCAATTTCGGGGTTGGATTCCCGGTTCTTTGCGGCAATGGTTTCCAGCTCCCGTGCCGCCGGGCCCCAGCGGCCGGTTTTCTCGTAGGCCAGGCTCAGTTTGGCAGGCAGGGTGGCAATCAGCTCATGATTGGGGAAATTCTTGCGGAAGTTTTCCAGCACTTCGATAGCCGCGCTCCATTCTTCCAGCTCCAGCAGCAGGGTGGCTGCATCATAATCGGCGGCGGCCCGTACCTTTGAGTCGGGTTCCACCACGGCCACCCGCAGGAATTCGGCGGCTGCTTCCTTGGGTTTGTTCATCAATTGCAGTCGTTCAGCCTGCTTGTAAATGGCAGTGGCGCGGTTTTCGTGAAATTTACTGGACTGCTGCGGAGACAGGGACACCAGCTCGAAAGTTCGGGTAATGGCTTCCTCGGCTTCCTGCCAGCGACCGATATCGAACAGCGCGTTGGCTCGTGTTATCCAGGCTTTGTCCCAAAGATTTTTTGGCGGTCTGGGGGTGAGCTTGATCATCATCATGGTGGACGTCAGCACGCCCTCCATATCGCTCACTGCCAGCTGATCTTCGATGACATTATCCAGGATATTGGGGGCCTCCTTGTGCGAGGGAAACTGTTTCACGAATTTCAGGGCGCTGGCAGTTTTCTTGACCAGCCAGCCGTGTCGCTCGGGGTTATCCTTGCCCAGAGTCTTGATATATTCCTGGTAGGATAACAACGCAAAATAGCCGGCTTTTTCCGAGGCCTCGTTTTCCGGGTAGTAATAGGCAGTACGCTCAAACTCCTCGATGGCGGCACGAAAATCCTTGGCGGCGAACAGCACTTCTGCCAGCAGCTGATTCATTTTTGGCGAGAACGGGTCCAGGGGGAAGGTGGTCAGGTACTCCCGGTACCAGCGGGCGGCCTGCAGATAGTCCTCCCGTTTTTTACTGGCCTGCGCCTTGGCATGGTAATGATTGGCCAGTTCCACTAAATGTTGCTTGAGTTCTTTTTCGTAGAGCTTGCGGGCTTCCGGGGTGGCCTGTTTCCAGTAATCGCTGTAAACGCCGTACTTGGTGACGAAGCGTTCCTTGTAGGGCAGCACCAGGCTGGGGAATCCGCCTTTGAGAAAGGTGTCGATAACCTTTGAGGACATGGTGGGCGCCATGGGGTGCAGCGGATGCGCCAGGGTAAAGGCTTCGTAGGTATCCGCAGCGTCCTTGAAGCGTTCCTGGTACAGATAGAGGTTGGCAAGGGCATTGTAGATTTGCACCTCATAATGGCGCGTACCATTGGCTTCGAAATAGCGGCGTATACTTTCCTGGCCCTCAAGGTTGCTGAACGCCAGCGCTGTCACCCGGAGCGTGTCATCCAGGATTTTCTGCTGGGTTTTGCTCATCTGCTGACGCTGGGCAGTGATCGGGTCCAGCGGTTCTGCATCGTCTGCAGCATCTTTGTCATCCGCATCCGTTTTCCCCGCTTCCCGGGGCTCATCCGCCTGCTGGAAACTTTCTGCGGTGGGCAGCTGCCGGCCCTTTGCTTCGTCTTCCGGGGGGGGAGGAGGGGGTGGCAGGTAGATATCGATCAGCGCCACGAAGTCCTTGACCGCCAGGTCGTAATCGCCCAGTTTGTAGAGTGTCCAGCCGTGCTTGTAGAGTGACTGCTCGTAGAACGGGGTATCGGAGCCAAAACTGAGCACGTCCCGATAGGCCAGCGCGGCTTCGTCATAGTCGCCCAGCAGAAACAGCTGTTCGCCGCGGCGGAACTGGGCTTCGGCCCGGTACTCGCTTCGGGGGAACCGCTCGATCAGCTTGTTCAGGGTTTCCAGGGATTTTTCCGGCTGGCCATTCAGATCATAGGCCTTGGCCAGCAGGTAGTAGGATTCGGAAAGATCCATTCCCGGTGCCCCGGTCTCAATAATCTGCCGGTACAGATCAATGGCATTATTGTAGGTCAGCCTGGATCCGGCATCCTTTTCGGCACTGTCTGCTTCTATGTCGCTGATTTCTGCCTCGATATCACTTTCAACACCAGGCTGCTGGGCTTCCAGATCAGCGTCGTCCAGCTGCGACAGCAGGCGTTCCTCGCTGCCCACCATGGTCAGGTCGGCCATACGACGCAGTATGGCCAGGCGCTCCTCCGGCTGACTGAACAGCGACAGAGCCTGCTTGTAGGTGTCGATAACTTCTTCAGCGGGAACGGGCTTGAGCGACTGTTTGGGGATATCTATATCGATGGGCTTGAGGTCGCCCAGGGTTTTATCGGCAGGATCGCGGTAGGACGGATCCAGCGGCCCCGGCTCTGCCCGGAATAATGAGCAGGCAGACAGCGCCAGTACTGCGGTGATCATCGCACAGCGCTTGAGCCATATCCTATAGAGGGGAGTGGTGTCTTTCACAAATTCCACAAATTCGGTATTCCGTTTTACTTCTTCTGGCGCACTGGCGCATGTGTTCAGCTTTCAGGTTTACCTCGCCGTATCCCGCTGTTGCTGCGCTGGCGGTGATATCGTGCACGGGGAGGCTGATGCTCAAATTGCTGGCATTTTTCGGCGAATTAATCCACTTTAAGAAGCGATATCATAGCCTATTATTGGTTAAAGTGTTCATCTAAGGTAGCGATTTTTCGCTGGTTTTTCAAAGCTGGTCACAACTTACCCACGACAGGTGTGGCCGTCTGCAAAAGCGCGACACAGTATGCCGGAACAGTCAAATTCCCCCACAGCCAGCGAAACTGTCTACCTGATCGACGCCAGCATATACATATTTCGCGCCTGGTTCGGTATACCGGATCACTTTTTTGATGATCATCAGCGGCCTGTGAATGCGGTTTTCGGGTATTTGGCGGTTCTGCTGCGGTTTCTGGCCCATGCGCGCCCGGAAAAAGTGGTTGCTGCCTTTGATGAAAGCCTGTTCACCGGCTTCCGGCACCAGCTGTACCCGGGTTACAAGGCCAGCCGGGCGTTGCCGGACGAGGCGCTGGCCTATCAGCTGCAGATGTGCAAAACCCTGACTGAATGGCTGGGTATTGGCACTGTGGCCAGTCCGACCTACGAAGCTGATGACCTTATCGCTACCATCGCCAGAAAACGTCGCCTGCTCGGGGAGAACGTCGTGATTCTGTCAACGGACAAGGACCTGGCGCAGATCGTGGGATCCGGGGACTGGCTGTGGGATTTTCATGGCGATCGCTGGCTGGATCAGCAGACGTTACAGGAACATTGGGGGTTTCCTGTCAGTCGGATAGCCGATTACCTGGCATTGGTTGGGGACGCGGTGGATGATATTCCGGGGGTGCCCGGCGTGGGCGCCAAAACCGGCCGACAGCTGCTTGCCCACTACAACGGGCTGGATGAACTCTATGCAAACCTGGACCAAATGGGCGATCTTAGTCTGAGAGGTGCGCGGCGATTGAAGCAGCGTTTGTTGGAACACGAGCAGGAAGCGCGTCTTTTTTATAAACTGACCCTGCTCAGGGATACGGCCAAGTGTCGCTGGGGTGATAAGACTGTTAAGCTTGGATTTCCGGACAAAAGACAACTGTACGCCTGGTGGCGCGCTTCGGGTTTAACCCGGGCCCTCCGGCTTGATCAATACCTGGCAGACTATGAATAACAAGACCGAAGATTTTATCAGGAGCCGTGTGGTTGAATTCTGCGGCGGCCACTATGAAAAACTGCAACTGCAGCGCTCCGGCCTGGGGTGCATTAACGAAACCTGGCAAGCCCACGGCGAGGGTCTGGAACCGCTGTTTATCAAAGTGGGGGCGGCATCCGCTGCAGATATGTATGAACAGGAAATCAAAGGGCTGAAGTTGCTGGAACAGGCCCAACGGTTTCGCGTTCCCAAAGCCCATTTCGTGGCTGCGAACGATAATGTCGCCTGCCTGGTGATGGAATTTATTGATCTGGGCCCGGTCCGCGGTGGCTCGGAAAAAGCAGTGGGTGAGGCCCTGGCTGAATTGCACAGCTTCACCAATGATCAGTTTGGCCTGGCAGAGGACAACTATATTGGCCGGTCGCCACAGGTTAACGGCTTTGCCGATAACTGGTGGGCGTTTTTCTGCGAGCGGCGTCTGACGGTGCAGATGGAAATGGCCAAGGACAATAACATGCGCGACCAGCTCGTGGATCGTATTCAGCGCCTTATCGACACTGTTCCCGCTGCTTTCGGCGAACACGCCCCGGCGGCTTCCCTGCTGCACGGGGATCTCTGGTCAGGCAACATGTCGGTGGATGAAAACGGCAAGCCAGCCATTTATGATCCCGCGGTTTACTATGGTGATGCTGAAACCGATATCGCCATGAGCAAAATGTTCCAGTCACTGGGTGACAGGGTCTATGAGGTCTATCATAGCCACCATCCCCGCCGGGAAGGCATGGAAACCCGGCGCAACCTTTACGATCTCTATCACTGGCTTAATCACTTCAACCTGTTTGGCGTGACCTACCTGGGTCAGGTGGAACAGTGTGTCGATGCCGTACTGGCGGAAACGGACTGATACCGCAGGGAACTGATGAAACTCATAATCGATGAAAACATTCCGCTGGCCGACGAATTTTTTGGCCACCTTGGCACCATTGAAAAGAAACCCGGGCGACTGCTCATCCGGGATGATGTGCTGGATGCGGACGCACTGATTGTACGTTCAGTTACACCGGTAAACGAAGCCCTCCTGGCTAACACATCGGTCCGTTTCGTGGGCAGTGCCACCATAGGCGCGGATCACCTGGATACGGCCTATCTTGAATCCGCAGGGATAGGTTACGCCACCGCGCCCGGCTGCAATGCAACCGCGGTGGTGGAATATGTGGCCGCTGCCTTGCTGGATCTGGAGGCGCGCCATGGCTGGCGCATGGCGGGCAAGACCCTGGGTATTGTTGGTCTGGGCAATGTTGGGAGCCGCCTGAAGCCGGTGTTCGAGCGACTGGGCCTGAAGGTTATCGCCTGTGATCCGCCGCTGGCGGATCAGGGGGTTGCCGGGTTGTTGCCGCTGGAGGAGGTGCTGAAGGCGGATATTGTGAGCCTGCACACACCGCTAACCCGCAACGGCCATTACCCGACGTTTCATCTGCTGGATGCGGAGCGGCTCCGGGCGCTTCGCCCCGGAACTGTTCTTATCAATGCCTGTCGCGGGCCCGTTATCGATAATCAGGCCCTGTGCCAGGTGCTGGAGGAGCGGGGCGACCTGCTGGCAGTGCTGGATGTGTGGGAAGGGGAACCGCTGGTGGACCCGGAGCTGGCCCAGCGGGTGGAAATCGCGACCCCTCATATTGCCGGACATTCCTACGATGGCAAGGTGCGGGGTACGGCCATGATATACGACGCGTTGTGCCGGCATTTGCAGGTGGAGCGGGACCGACAGCTTGAAGCGCTTATTCCTGACAGCACCCGGCAGATAATTGACCTGAATGAACGGGACGGGATTCAGAGTTGCCTTGATCTGGTACGGAAGGTGTATCGGATTGAAGAAGACGACGTTAATCTGCGCAGCGCGCTGCAACATCCCAAAGAACACCGCATTGCCGCCTTTGATCAGTTGCGAAAACACTACCGTATGCGCCGTGAGTTTTCAGAAGTTGTGTTGCGCGGTGTGGATGATTTTCTGAAAAGAGCTGACGAGGGGGAAGTCAGAAAAATCCGGACGTTGGGATTCCGACTTTAGCCGCTCAACCCATGATCAGCCTTGGCGTTTTCTGCCCCGGCTTTTAATGCTGCTCTGCCTGCCTCGGAAAAAGCCAGGCGTTTTTCAGTTTGCGGCAGGCTGTCTGAA
>JAWVYU010000168.1:0-10716 GCA_033722575.1 Ketobacteraceae bacterium
ACGGTGGCACCGGCATTTTTCACCAGCTTGCCAACGGTGGTATCGGGGTCCTTGACGAAGGGCTGCTCCACCAGGCTGACCTCTTTCAGAAACTTGTTGACGCGGCCAGTCACCATTTTCTCGATAATATCGTCAGGTTTGCCACTTTCCTTGGCCTGGGCGGTATAGATCTCCTTTTCCTTGGCAATGGTTTCTTCCGGTACTTCGTCAGGGTTTACCACCTGGGGATTGGACGCTGCCACGTGCATGGCCACATCCTTGCCAAGCTCTTCGTCGCCGCCCTGCAGGGCAACCAGAACACCGATTTTACCGCCGTGGATGTAGGCTCCCACCACGCCGTCAGCACTCTCCACCACCGCTGCGCGACGCACCTGGATGTTTTCACCGATTTTCTGGATCAGTGCGGTGCGCACCTCTTCCAGCGTACCACCTTCAACGCTGGCTTCTCTCAGCTTCTCTACGTCCGTTTCCTTGGTATCCAGCACCAGCTGGGCAACCTTGTCCGCGAAACCCTTGAAGTTGTCGTCACGGGCAACAAAGTCGGTTTCGCTGTTGATTTCAACGATAACGCCCGTCTTGCCGTCGTCAGACACCTTTGCCACCACAGCGCCGTCGGCCGCTGTACGGCCCGCCTTCTTGGCCGCTTTCGCCTGACCGGATTTACGCAGGTTCTCGATTGCCAGCTCCAGGTCACCGTCGGTTTCCACCAGTGCTTTTTTGCACTCCATCATGCCCAAACCGGTACGCTCACGAAGTTCTTTTACAAGTGCGGCAGTCACAGCCATGGATCTATCCTCTCGTATTGGTTTTTCCTGCGCCCCGCCTCAATGCCTGGCGGACTGCTTCTCACCGCCCGGAGGGCACACAGGAATCTATAAATGAAACTGTTGAAAAAGGGGGCCTGGCCCCCTTCTGCGATCTGTGAACTAAAGCGCCTGATTACTCAGCGGCCGCTTCGGCAGAGTCACCCTCTTCCACTTCAACGAAGGAGTCCGCATCACCACCGGTGGTCTGCGCGTATTCCCTGCCCGCAACACAGGCATCCGCCACGGCAGTAACGTACAGTTCAATAGCCCGGATTGCATCGTCGTTACCCGGAATGACGTAATCAACACCATCAGGGCTGCTGTTGGTATCCACCACACCAATCACAGGGATGCCCAGCTTGTTTGCCTCGGCAACCGCGATGTTTTCGTGATCGACGTCGATAATGAACAGGGCATCAGGCAGGCCACCCATGTCTTTGATGCCGCCCAGACTGCGTTCCAGCTTTTCCATTTCACGGGTGCGCATCAGCGCTTCTTTTTTGGTCAGCTTGTCAAAGGTGCCGTCCTGACTCTGGGTTTCCAGTTCCTTGAGGCGACGAATGGACTGACGAATGGTTTTCCAGTTGGTCAGCATACCGCCCAGCCAGCGGTGGTTTACGTAGGGCTGACCGGCACGAACCGCATGCTCTTTGACCAGGTTGCTGGCCGCACGCTTGGTGCCAACGAAAAGAATCTTGGATTTTTTTGCCGCCAGGCTGTTAATGAAGGTGATAGCATCATTGAACAAAGGCACAGTGTGCTCGAGGTTAATGATGTGAATCTTGTTGCGGGCCCCGAAAATGTACTGATCCATTTTGGGGTTCCAGTAGCGGGTCTGGTGTCCAAAGTGAACGCCAGCCTTCAACATATCACGCATAGTGACGTCGGCCATGATATCTCCTTGAGATTGGGTTAAGCCTCCATACATCCCAGACATCTAACCCTGCAAACCGACCGGTTTGGCAAGGCACCCAGACAGCTGTGTCGATGTATGTGTGTTTTTGTCTGGAGCACCCGCAAAACCGATTTAGGCTACTGCGGCGGGCACTCCGTTTTCAGTCGCTCTTTTGAGCGCGCAGCTTTATACCACATTTGGCTTCCCACAACAATCACGACCTCATAAATCGGGCTTTTTACTGTACAATCCAGGCGTTGCACTGCCCGCCCCCTATGGATTGGCGGGGATCCGGTGTAGAATAGCCCGCCTCTTTAATCACCACACGAACAGAACAGCCCAGGAAAAGCGAACCAACCCGATGCCCGTTACCATCAAAACGCCTGAAGAAATTGAGAAGATGCGAGTCGCTGGCCGGCTTGCAGCCGAAGTCCTTGAAATGATTGGGGAATATGTCCAGCCAGGGGTAACGACTGAAGAACTGGACCAGATCTGCCATGACTATATTGTCAACGAGCAGGACGCCTACCCCGCGCCACTGAATTACCGGGGCTTCCCCAAGTCCATCTGCACCTCGGTCAACTACGTGGTGTGCCATGGCATACCGGGACCCAAGCAACTGAAAAAAGGTGACATTATCAATATCGATGTCACTGTCAAAAAGGATGGCTACCACGGCGATACCAGCAAGATGTTTTTTGTGGGCGAACCCTCCATACTGGCAAAGCGCCTGGTGAAGGTTACCCAGGAATGCCTTTACCTGGGGATTGATATGGTAAAACCAGGGGTCCGCCTGGGAGACATCGGCGCTGCCATCCAGAAGCATGCCGAGGCGCAGTACTTCTCGGTGGTGAGAGAATATTGCGGCCACGGGATCGGTGCCGAATTCCATGAGGAGCCCCAGGTGCTTCATTATGGCAAGCCAGGCACTGGCATGGCCCTGCAGGAAGGCATGACCTTTACCATCGAGCCCATGATCAATGCCGGCAAGCGCCATACCAAGGTGCTGCCGGACGACTGGACAGTGGTGACCAAAGACCGTAAATGGTCTGCACAGTGGGAGCACACCCTGCTGGTAACCCCCGACGGATGCGACGTACTGACCAAGCGCTCCGAAGAAAACTTCTGATCAGAAGTTCATCATGAAAACACCGCTGATTACTGAACTGCAGCCTGATACAGAACTCTTCGACCCGGAAGCGTTTCGCACACTGGTGGCCGCGTCAAAAACTCCCACCATCGCCGTACGCAAGGCGATGGAGGCAGCGGATGAATGCCTCGAGAAGCGCTTCCGCAACCAGGAAAACATCAAGATGATTATCCGGCGGCGGGCCTGGGTGCTGGACCAGCTGCTGGGCTGGCTGTGGAACCAGCTGGGCGTGTCAGATTCGCCCGATATCTGTCTGATGGCGGTAGGCGGATATGGTCGCGCCGAATTGCACCCCCATTCCGATGTGGATCTGCTGATACTGTTACGCAGTGACAATGCCGACGACTTTCGCGGCGACCTGGAAAACTTTGTCACGCAACTCTGGGATATCGGTTTTGAGGTGGGCCACAGCGTACGCTCGCTGCAGGAGTGTGTCGAGCTGGCGAAACAGGATATCACCATTGCCACCAACCTCATGGAAGCCCGCACCATTGCCGGTTGCCCGGAGCTGGGTGATGAAATGCTGGAACTCACCGGCCCGGATCATGTTTGGCCTGTGAAAGATTTTTTTGAGGCAAAGTGGAAAGAACAGATCACCCGGCACCACAAGCACAACAACACCGAGTACAACCTGGAACCGGATATCAAGTCGGCACCCGGAGGTTTGCGTGACATCCAGATGATTGGCTGGGTGGCAAAACGCTATTTTGGCGCCAGCCGCCTGAGTGAGCTGGTGACACACCACTTTCTGACCAAAGAAGAATACAACATGCTGAACACCGGCCAGGTGTTCCTGTGGGAAGTTCGCTACGCCCTGCATCTGATAACCAACCGCAGTGAAAACCGTTTGCTGTTTGATTACCAGCGCGCAGTGGCAGACTTGCTGGGCTATCGGGATACCAATGTGAACCTGGCGGTTGAGAAGTTCATGAAGCGGTACTACCGCGCCGCGCTGTCCATATCCCAGCTGAACGATATGCTGCTGCAGCATTTTGAAGAAGCCATTCTGGAAGCGGATGTACCGGACGTGGTGACCCCCATCAACAAGCGCTTCCAGCTGCGCCATGATCACATCGAAGTCACCCACGACAAGGTGTTCGAGCATACCCCGTCCGCCTTGCTGGAAATCTTTGTGATTCTGGCCCAGAACGAGCACATCCAGGGCATCCGGGCCAGCACCATTCGCCTGATCCGCGATAACCGTGATCTGGTGGACCAGAAATTCCGTGATGACATCCGTAACATCTCCCTGTTTATGGAGTTGCTGCGCTCGCCCTACAAACTCTACTCCCAGTTCAGGCGGATGAACCGCTTCGGCATTCTCGGCAACTATATTCCCGTGTTTGGCCATGTCATCGGGCAAATGCAATATGACCTGTTCCACCAGTACACTGTGGACGCCCACAGCCTGCTGGTGCTGAAAAACATGCGGCGGTTCCGCTACACCGGTTCCGAGCAGGAATTTCCCATGGCGTCTTTTCTGTTCCACCGCCTGCCGAAAATCGAACTGCTTTACATAGCCGGGCTGTTCCATGACCTGGGCAAAGGCCGCCAGGGAGACCATTCGCTCATTGGTGCCCGGGATGCCTATGACTTCTGTATCCACCACCGCCTCAGCAAATGGGATGCCCAGCTGGTGGCCTGGCTGGTGGAAAACCATCTGCTGATGTCCCTCACTGCCCAGAAAAAGGACGTGAGCGACCCGGATGTAATCCAGGAATTCGCCAAAAAGATCGGCCACCAGATCCGCCTGGACTACCTGTTTGTGCTCACCGTGGCCGATATCTGTGCCACCAATCCCAACCTGTGGAATGGCTGGCGCGCCACCCTGTTGCGGCAACTGTACAGTGAAACCCGCAAGGCGCTGCGCCGTGGTCTGGAAAACCCCGTGGACAAACAGGACTGGATTGACGAAAACAAGGCAGTGGCCCGCCATATCCTCAACCAGGAAGGCGTGGAAGACGAAGCCATCGACGAAATCTGGGAACAGCTGGGGGATCATTATTTCCTGCGGGAAACCACCGGCGACATTGCCCGGCACACTGCCGCCATTATTAACCATGATGCCTCCACCGGGCCTCTGGTATTACTGGGCAAGACCGACGCCCGCCGTTACGAAGGTGCCACCCAGGTATTTGTTTACACCGAGGACAGCCCCAACCTGTTCGCCGCCACCGCCGCCGCGCTGAGTCAGCTGCACCTGACCATCGCCGACGCCAAGATCATTACATCCAAAAGCAACCTGAGCCTGGATTCCTACGTGATCATGGAGGAAAACGGCAACCCCATTGAGGATCAGGAACGCCTGGACCAGATTCGCGAAAAGCTGGTGGAAACCCTGTCTGACCCGGAGCACTTCCCGGACGTGGTGAACCGGCGGATGCCGCGGGCCCTGAAGCATTTTGACATTCCCACGGAAGTGGCTATCAGCAACGATGAAACCTACAACAACACCGTGATTGAACTGACAACCCTTGACCGGCCCGGCCTGCTGGCGGAGATCGGCAAGATCTTTCTGGAGCACGGTGTCAACATTCTGGGCGCACGTATTGCCACGCTGGGAGAAAAAGTCGAGGACGTTTTCTATATCACCAAACCCGGCGGCGGCATTATTGAGGACAAGGGCGTGCTCAAACGCCTGGCAGATACCCTGAAGAGCCGGCTGGATGATCACGAATGATCAGGCGCCGCCAATAACGCACAATAGAGTCTCATGAATCAAGACCTGGAAAAACTGCACCCCTACCCCTTTGAAAAGCTGCGCGCCCTGTTCGCGGATGCCGAAACGCCAAAGCAACTGGCCCACATTGCCCTGTCCATTGGCGAGCCCAAGCACGACAGCCCTGCCTTTGTAAAAAGGATTCTGCAGGAGCACATGGATGGTCTTTCGAAATATCCGAGCACCAAAGGCCTGCCGGAACTGCGCCAGGCCATTGCCGGGTGGGCCTGCAAACGGTTCAGGCTTGACAGTCTGGATCCCGACACCGAAATTCTGCCGGTTAATGGTACCCGCGAAGCGCTGTTTGCCTTTGCCCAGGCGGTGGTGGACCGCAGCCAGCCGGATCCCCTGGTACTGTCACCCAATCCCTTCTACCAGATCTATGAAGGTGCCGCCCTGTTGAGCGGTGCCCAACCCTGGTTTCTGCCCTGTGTGGCGGATAACGGTTTCAAGCCGGATTTCAGCGCCGTTCCTGACGATGTCTGGCAACGCTGCCAGCTGATTTATCTCTGCTCACCGGGCAACCCCTCCGGGGCCGTACTGGACGCGGATACCCTGGGCACCCTGCTGGCACTTTCCGATGAACACAACTTTGTGATCGCCGCGGACGAATGTTATTCAGAACTGTATTTCGACGAAGACCAGCCGCCCACCGGCCTGCTGGAAGTGTGCGCCAGCCGCGGACGCCGGGATTACCGTAACTGCGTGGTATTTCACAGCCTGTCCAAGCGCTCCAACCTGCCGGGGCTGCGTTCCGGCTTTGTTGCAGGGGACGCCCGCATTCTCGAGCGTTTTCTGCTGTACCGGACCTACCATGGCTGCGCCATGCCCGTTCAACACCAGCTGGCCAGCGCCGCTGCCTGGCAGGACGAGGATCACGTCAGGGCCAACCGTGACCAGTACCGCGCCAAGTTTGCTGCGGTACTGGAACGGCTCGATGGCGTTATGAATGTCAGCGCGCCGGACGCCGGTTTTTATCTGTGGCCGGAAACACCCTTTGACGACCAGGCATTTGCCAAGGCCCTGTTTTCTCAGCAGCACATTACTGTATTGCCAGGTCAGTATTTATCGCGCACCATCGACGGCCTGAATCCGGGGCAGAACCGGGTACGCATGGCCCTGGTAGCCACACTGGATGAATGCACTGAAGCGGCAGACCGCATCCGGACCTTTATCAGATCACTGTAAACCATAACAAAGACCAGACCACTCAACAGGAGCCGACATTATGAGTGACCTTCAGACGATCATAGAAACCGCCTTTGAGAAGCGTGCCGATATCACCCCCGCCTCGGTGGACAGCGACGTAAAAGCCGCCATTCAGGAAGCCATTGCACTGCTGGACAGCGGAGAAGCACGGGTGGCGGAAAAGAAAGACGGTGAGTGGGTGGTAAATCAGTGGCTGAAAAAAGCCGTACTGCTGGGCTTTCGCATCCAGGATAACGCGCCCATCAATGGTCAGTTCACCCAGTATTACGACAAGGTGGACGTAAAATTTGCGGACCTGACCCCGGAACAGTTCAAGGAAGCCGGCGTGCGCGTTGTTCCGCCGGCAGTGGCCCGCAAAGGCAGTTATATTGCGCCCAACGTGGTGCTGATGCCCTCCTATGTCAACATCGGCGCCTATGTGGACAGCGGTGCCATGGTAGATACCTGGGCCACCGTTGGATCCTGTGCCCAGATTGGCAAGAACGTTCACCTTTCCGGTGGTGTGGGCATCGGCGGCGTTCTGGAGCCCCTGCAGGCCGGCCCCACCATTATCGAAGACAACTGCTTTATCGGTGCCCGTTCAGAAATCGTTGAAGGCGTGGTGGTGGAAGAAGGCGCCGTAATTTCCATGGGTGTCTACATCGGCAAAAGCACCAAAATCTATAACCGGGAAACCGGTGAGGTCAGCTTTGGCCGGGTACCCGCCGGCGCCGTTGTGGTACCGGGGAACCTGCCCTCTTCCTGTGGCAAATACAGCCTCTATGCCGCCATCATCGTTAAAACCGTGGATGAGCAAACCCGTGGCAAGGTGGGCATTAACGAATTGCTGCGTTCAATCGACTGATACGTAAGCAAAAAATGACTGAGCGCGGAACGGCGGGATGCCCTGTCCCCTGTTCCGCTTTTCTTTTCCAGGTGACCAGGCACCCTCAGGCACCGGGAACATATCTGGACTTTTCAGGAACCTGATAACGAACAGGATAAGGTTATGAGTACATATATGTACGGCATCAGGAATTGCGATACCATCAAGAAGGCCCGCAAATTTCTGGATGAATCCGGGGTGGACTACCATTTTCACGACGTCCGCAAGGACGGTCTGCCACCGGAAAAGCTCGACAGCTGGCTGGAGGCGGTAGGCTGGGAAACGCTGCTGAACAAGCGCGGAACCACCTGGCGCCAGCTACCGGAGGAACAGAAGAACAGCGTCGATGCCACCAGCGCCCGGGAAATCATGCTGCAAAACCCCGCCATCATCAAACGGCCGGTACTGGAAACCGCCAGTGGTGTTCTGGTGGGATTCAAGCCTGCTGATTACGAAAAGGCATTTTCCTGAGCCCGGCAGCGCAACAACTTTCACGTATTTCCTAAACCCTTTCATATTTTGTCTATACTGATTAGAAAGCACGCAAATAGTGCTGCCGAATCAACCGTCTGGCACCCCGGCGCCGAGGAAAGCAGGACACAAAGACAATGGGCTCGATCGCATACATATTACCCTGGATACTGGTGTTACTGACCATTGCAACCGTCTGTGCCGCCAAGTTTCTGCCCTTCAAGTCCATCGCGGGCATCAGCGTGATATCCGTGCTGGCCCTCTTCATTCTGGGAACCGCTATCTACCAGAACCTGATAACAGCCAGCGCCGAGGACCGGCTGGACGAGGCCCACGCAGACCTGGCAGCCATGGAAGAGTGGAAATACCTGCATCTGGACGAGCTCGCACTGATCATTGCCCAGCAACTGCCGCCGGAAGATGAGGATCTCGCCACCCTGGAGCGCCTTAGGAGCTATGGCTGGACCCGTGCCAACCCGGATTTCCGCCGGGTCACTGAAGCGGCTCTGGCGCTGGAGAAACTGCGGGGCGAGACGCCCGCCCCGGAGCACGCCATTTACCTTTATAAAGGTATTCCGGAAACGGTGAACAAGGATATTGTCAGGCTGTCACTGAAACGTCTGGGTTACAAGGTCATACCGCCCCAGGAAGACGAAGAGCCCCTGGAACGGGCCAACGTGCTGTATTTCGGCAAATACGTCAAAACCGAGGATGTCAAAATGACCGCCCTCACACTGATGCGGGCCGGCGTCGAGCTCACCGCCATCAAGCCTTTTCCCAAGGATACCCGGGGCAATCTGCGGGCCGTCAAACTGGAACACAACGAATTCCTTGGCAAGCGCAAACCCATGGGTGTTCAGGAAGTTGTCGAAGCCAAGGATTTCAAATAACATGCGCTCCTCTTGCCAACCCGAGAGGCGTTTATGTCACAGGAATCCACCACCCTGAATCTGGCCAAGGATCTGATGTCCCGGATTTCGGTTACCCCGGAAGATGCCGGCTGTCAGGCCATCATGATTGCACGACTGGAAGATCTGGGCTTCCAGACCGAAAAGCTCAATTTCGGTGAGGTGGAAAATTTCTGGGCCCGCCGGGGCACTGAAGGGCCGGTGATGACGTTTGCCGGCCATACGGACGTGGTTCCCACCGGCCCCGAGGAAAACTGGGACAACCCTCCCTTCTCCCCCAGGGTCATCGACGGCATGCTCCACGGCCGTGGTGCAGCCGACATGAAGGGCAGCCTGGCGGCCATGATTACTGCCTGCGAACGCTTTGTGAACAAGCATCCCGACCATAAGGGCTCCATCGCTTTTCTGATTACCAGTGACGAGGAAGGCCCTGCGGTAAACGGCACGGTGAAGGTGGTCAAACACCTCGAAGACCGCAATGAAAAAATGGATTACTGCCTGGTGGGCGAGCCCTCCAGCACCAGCGCCGTGGGTGATGTGGTGAAGAATGGCCGGCGCGGATCCCTGGGGGCTGTACTCAGGGTGAAAGGGGTTCAGGGCCATGTGGCCTATCCGCACCTGGCCCGTAACCCCATCCACCAGGCAGCACCAGCCCTCGCAAAGCTGGCCGCCGAACACTGGGACGACGGCAATGAGTTTTTTCCGCCCACTTCCTTTCAGATTTCCAACATCAATGCCGGTACCGGCGCCACCAATGTGATTCCCGGCGAGGTAGAAGTAGTATTCAATTTCCGGTTTTCCACGGAAAGCACGGCTCAGGGCCTGAAAGAACGCACCCGCGCCATTCTGGACAGTTTTGACCTGGACTATGACATTGCCTGGAACCTGTCCGGAGAGCCGTTTCTGACCGCCAGGGGTGAGCTGGTGGAAGCCACCGTGGCCGCCATCAAGGACGTTACCGGCAGGGAAACGGAGCTGTCCACCGCCGGCGGCACATCCGACGGGCGCTTTATCGCACCCACCGGAGCCCAGGTGGTAGAACTGGGCCCGGTTAACGCCACCATTCACAAGGTGAACGAGCATGTGTCGGCCACGGATCTGGATACCCTCTCGGATATCTACGAGGGCATACTGGAACGCCTGCTCACCTGACGTCCGTGAACCCGCCGGCCATTGCCCGCTCCCGCCTGCTCATCTGCCCCGTCTGCCAGTTACCACTGGAAGACCCGGATCAGTCGGGCAAAAAACTCCAGTGTGGCAATAACCACAGTTTTGATATCGCCCGCCAGGGTTACATCCACCTGCTGCCGGTACAACATAAAAAATCCCGCTCACCAGGCGATAACCGCGCCATGGTGCAATCCCGGCAACGCTTTCTCAGTAGCGGCCATTACGAACCTCTCGCCAATAAACTGGGCTGCATACTGCAGGAACACCTGCGGGACACCACACCACTGCACCTGCTGGACGCCGGCTGTGGCGAAGGTTACTACACCCGGTATCTGCAGGCCGCGTTACAGCAACACTGGCCGGATAAAACGCTGACGGTCTGCGGCATTGATATCTCCAAAGACGCCATCGTCGCCGCCTGCCGGCGCAGCCGGCAGATCACCTGGATTGTAGCCTCACTGAAACAGCCTCCTGTCCAGCCCGGCAGTTTTCACGGGCTGGTATCGATATTCAGCCCTCTGCC
>JAWVYU010000169.1:0-10607 GCA_033722575.1 Ketobacteraceae bacterium
GGAAGGCGCCCGGGAAGGTTTCACGATGAGTGTCAGGCTCATTCCCTATCTGGTGGCCATGCTGGTGGCGATCGGTATGTTAAGGGCCAGTGGGCTGCTGGATGCGCTGATCAGTCTGATCAAATGGATGCTGAACCCCTGGCTGAACAATCTGGCGTTTGTGGATGCCCTGCCAGTGGCGTTTATGAAGCCCTTCAGTGGCAGTGGCTCACGGGCGCTGATGCTGGAAAATATGGAGCACTTTGGTGTGGACTCCTTTCAGGGGTTGCTGTCTGCAGTCATGCAGGGGAGCACGGAAACCACGTTCTATGTGCTGGCTGTGTACTTCGGCTCTGTGGGTGTTACCCGGGTACGTCACGCGGTTTTCTGCGGGTTGATGGCAGATATTGCCGGTATTATCGCCGCCATTGTGATTTGTCAGATGTTCTTTGCATAAAACAGGCTTCTGAAAAACAAGAAAGGGAAGCCGGAGCTTCCCTTTTTGTGCAAATGCTTGTGGAGCATGCAATTTGATCGCCTGGCTATTTGTTGATGCGCTTGCGGCTCACTACCAGGCCAGCCAGACCCAGGGCAAACATTGCCACAGTGGCAGGTTCCGGTACATTTACCGTGACGCGAACAATCATGTCCTGGTAGTCGCGGTCGCCGCCGGTGCCACCGTTAAGGTCCAGGTCTTCCCAACCGAGGATATAAGTATTGGCCAGCTCTGCCACTTCGAAAATGGCCACCTGG
Source organism: Ketobacteraceae bacterium (assembly GCA_033722575.1). Taxonomy (GTDB): domain Bacteria; phylum Pseudomonadota; class Gammaproteobacteria; order Pseudomonadales; family Ketobacteraceae. The sequence goes on from JAWVYU010000169.1 coordinate 733, forward strand.
GTGTCACCGTGGGAATTGAGGCCGCTTTCCGTGAACATGCGGTTGCCGGTAATACCGTTGGGATCGATGTAAAAACCGAATTCGGTCCAGGAATCAAAAGTGATAGTAACCGGCGCACTGTTTTTATCGTCCGCTCCACTGAAAATCTGCGCGGCATCAAAGGGGTTGGAGGCGTTGTACCAGCCGAATGTGGTGTTAAAACGGTAGCCGGCCAGTTCTTCCAGAATGATGCTGGTGGCGCCAAACCCGGCGAATGTCTCGTTAATGCCGCTACCGGTGTTGATCAGGTTAAGGGTCAGCGCTGTACCGGCTGAGTCTTCCATACCTGTCAGGATACTGTCGATATTACAGCCGGTGCAATCCCAGGAGTTCCCCAGCGCCAGGCCTCCGGTATTCACAACATACGCATTGGCAGAACCAACAAGGCCGAGGCCAAGCACAGCGGAAGCTAACCAATTTTTCATATCAAACCCTTTTGTTTCTGGTGAATGTAGGCATCTGTGTCATCTAAGTAGCAGGATATATGCCACAAAAAAATACCTTTAAAAATCAACGGTCTACACATAAAGTGTGAACTGGTTCTCGTTTTATTGTTAAGTGAGCCGACAGGTACTGGCCGCTGACAGCACTACATGCGATATGTGTTGTTTAAATATCCGACAGTTGGAAACGGCAGTTTTCAAGGTTAATATTTGCGCACTGGAAAACTGAAGAAAGGAACCGAACATTGCCATGCGTTATTAAACACCCAGCCGGCACAGCATTCCGATTGCTGGCGTCACGGATTCTGGTGCCGCTGTTTCTGTCGGTGATTCTTTCCGGTTGTAAACTGAGTTTCACTATCGAAGGTAATGGCGCGGGTGCCGTGCTGGTGGACGGAGCGGAGATTTGCTCCAACGTTACCCGTGGCTGCGAGACCACGGCGGCCATTGGCAGCAGGCTGAAGGTAACGGCCGAGCCCCTGGAGGGCAGTGCCTTTGTTCGCTGGACTGAAGGCTGCTCCGGCACCGATCCCCACTGCGAGATCAACGTCACCGGGCCCCTGCAGATAGGGGCGGTATTTGCGCGCCCCGACTATGTGGAGCAGGCGGAAAACTGTGGCACCGCAGATGCCACCTCCCGGTGCCTCGAGCCTGTGCAATCACCTGAATACTATGTGGACCAGAGCATCAAATATTTTCTCACCATGGAATCATCGGTGAGTCCTCTGGTGATTCCCAGGTATTCGGACCGCGTGGTGCGCTGGGAATGGCCCCCCTGGCTGCTGCTCACCGGTTACGGCCGCTTTAACCTGATCTGGACTGATATCGTGCTGAAACTGAACCCCACCACCTATGCGGTAATGAACTGCCAGGCCTTTGATGTGCAGCCTTTCGGGCGCTGCCATGTGGTGTTTGATTACAGCGGGGAATTGTGCCCTATCTACGAAGAGTTTACCTTTAACGACGCCGGGGAAATTACCTTTATAGAGGCGTGGACTGACATGCCGGGCTGGATTCCCATGGCTCCTGAGGATCACTGGGCCGAGGGCAATATTCCCGGCCGGCTGTCCACCCGGGTGCCGGGTCTGGGCAATGGCAATGGTCTGGTGGACTGGGGCAGCGAGGGTGTAGCCAGCGCTGCCGCGAAGGATGCTGATGTGGCGGAACTGGTAGACCGCGTGAACGATCCCTATCGCACCTGGTTACAGCAGCTGATAGACAACCCCAGGGAACTGGCCGAGGGCTGCGATCCGGATCATATTGGATTTGAATTGGATTGAGCCGGCCTGATTCTGGCATAATTTACCGGATTTATTTTTTCTGATTCGGTATTAATGACATGAATGTAGGCCGCGTAGACCTGAATCTGCTGGTGTATCTCGATGTGCTGCTGCGGGAAAAGAACGTGACCCGCGCCGCCGAAAAACTGGGCATTACCCAGCCAGCCATGAGTAACGGGCTGCGGCGACTGCGGGAATTGTTCAACGATCCCCTGCTGATCCGGTCCAGCGAAGGTATGCGGCCCACCGAGCGGGCTCTGGATATTCAGCCCAAGATCCGCAAGATTCTGGAAGAAACCCAGCACATACTGGAGCCAAAGCAGGAATTCAAACCGCTGACCGCCCGCCGGGTATACCGGATTATGGCGTCGGATTATGCCGAGGCGACGCTGCTGCCCACTCTGATCAAGCACATCCGCTCCGAGGCGCCCAATATTATCCTGGATTTTCTGACGCCCTCCGACGTGAGTTATCAGGATATGGAGCAGGGGCGGGTGGACATGGCCATCAACCGCTTTAATGAAATCCCCCAGTCCTTCCATCAGACCACCATCTGGACAGATACCTTTTCCTGCCTGATCAATTCCCGTAACCCCATAGTGCAGTCCTTTAACCTGAAGAGCTATCTGGCAGCCCAGCATATCTGGGTGAGCAAGACCGGTATGGGGGTGGGGTTTGGTGTGAACCCGGATAAATCCGGTGGCCTGGGCTGGATCGATCAGGCACTGGCGAGGATCGGACAGAAGCGTAAAATCACCATTTTTACCCGACATTATCAGATGCCGGGTTTGCTGGCCCAGAATAACGATCTGATCGCCACGTTGCCCACCCGCGTTGCCATCATGCAGGCGGAAAATCCGAACCTGGTCATCAGGGATCCGCCGTTCTATATTCCTGCGTTTGAACTGAAGATGGCCTGGAGCCCGCTGTTGCACCACAATCCGGCCCATCAATGGCTGCGACGCCTGATTGTTTATACGGCACAGCGTATTCAGGAAGAAGAGGAAATAAAAAAAGCCGAGGCATGATGCCCCGGCTTTTTTATTGAGCGAGTGACAGGTGGCTCAGGTGAGCGGTCCGTTCTGCCCATTACCCTGTTTGGTGGAGTTGCGGGTGACCGTGGTGACATTGCTGGCAAAGGCATCCGCCGCTGTGGTGAACTCCGCATCCGTGGTCAGCCCATTGTACTGATTGGTGGACAGCAAGGTAAGGTCACCGTCCGAAGACGTGGTGTCCAGCAGGTGCATGTCACAGGTCAGGGTAGTGGACGTCAGCTGCATAATGGCCACGCCGTTGGCATTGGGATCTGCAAAATTAATGGTCTGGGGGGCCGTTGTATTCTGGGCCACGCCCAACTGCAGAAATGTGCCGAGACCGTCCACCAGATCCACAATGGCCGGTGCGTTTGCGGGCACATTCAGTATGGAACTGATGCCGGTGGCGGTGAAGGAGCCAAACGAACCGGAGGACACTGCCGGAACGGTAAACTCGATACAGCGACCGGTGCCTTCCGGGTTGGCGCTGTGATCGGTAATGAAGGCCGCGTGTATATCACCGGAAATCAGCACCGCGTTATTGTCCTGGAAGGTGCCCAGGTTGCGGGCTGCCAGGCCACCGGAGCTGTCATTCATATAAGTTGCCCTGGTGAGCGGAAACCCGTCCCAGTGATCTACATTCATGTAGTAAGCGGTGCGGGGAAAGGCATCCGTGGTAACGCCAATGTTATCCAGTGCCAGATCCAGCGCGCCTCCTTCCTGGGCGTCCAGTATCAGCGAAGTGAAGGACACAGAACTGCCCAGTACATTCCAGTTGGCACTACTGGTATTCAGCGACGCCAGAACCGAAGTTTGTTGCGCAGAACCCCAGGCAATACCGAAATTCGGTGTCTGTAAAATCAGGCCGTGGTAAAGATTGAAGAGTTCATAGGATGATTTGACCACCAGATAACGGGAGCCGAAGGACCCCGACAGATTCTGTTTGCCCATCAGCGCATAGGAAACCCCGAAGCCGCCAAAGCCCCAGGTGGTGTCCGGCGGTATGTCGCCAATATCAGCAAAGTCGCCATCGCTGTTTGCGTCCAGGCCAGCCAGTGCAATACCCTCCGCCTGGGCATCTGTCAGGGCGGGATTTCCGCCGCTGTTGTCCAGGCCACCCACCTCGCCGGCATCTTCAATAAAGTCGGGCAGGAACTTCTGACTGGTGCCCAGAGTGGCGACCAGGTTCGGCTGGCCAAAGGCCGCCGCCAGCGCCGCAAACATATCGTCGTAATTGGCAAAAGGTACCGGCAGACCGAGGCCACCACCCACTGCATTCACCAGGGTAAGGATGGTGTTGTAGAAACTTTCCAGGGTGCCGTTGATAGAGCGGATATCCAGGTTTCCGGTAATCTGGCTGGAAGCCTTGGCAACAGCGGCAGACTGGGACAGGGTAACCGACACAGTATCCGAGTCCTGATAGGCAAAGGCCAGGGCATAAATCAGCAGCTCTTTCAGTGTGGGGGTTGCGCTGGCCGAGAAGGGCGGTACGCCCGTGGCGGGCTGCGCCAGGCCCATGGTGGTGTTGAGAGCTGCCAGGAATGCGCCCAGCTGGGCATTGGTCACGCTGTCGATATCCACGTAGGGAAGCAGTGTTGTGCCACCAGCCACGGCTTGCCGGACGGCGCCCCTGAGAAAGGCAGTCTCGGTTGCGGTGGGGTTGCGTATATCAGCCACTGCAGTGATGGCGCCCCCAGTGGCCGCAGTTAAAGCAGCGTCCACGCCCGCCTTGAAGCTGAAGGGGTCGCCTGGAATGGCGTACAGGGTCTGACCGGTGGCAAGCTCATCCATCACTACAGTACCGGGGTAGGCGTCTTCCGGGATCAGGTGGTCTGGCCGGAAAGTGCGGTAATCCGTCAGGATCATGTGCAGGTTCTGGCCGTAGCGTAGCGCCCGGTAAATGGCAGAGTTTTCGCCCAGCTCTGAACGAATTTCCTCGGCCTGGCCGCCTTCCAGAATGTTACCGGTGGCCGGATCAATATCCAGTGGCATGAATTCAAAGAAGGCTTTCTCGGCGTTCCGTTTGCGTTCAGTACTGGCTTCATCAACCATGCCGTCAAAGTAGGTGCCGACGTTCTGCCAGGAATCATCGGAATATTCATGGTCATCCCAGATACAGACGAACGGGAAGCGTTCATGGACCCGCTGCAGTGCCTGATCGGAGCGATAGGTTTTGTAAAGGTCACGGTACTGGGCGGTTGTGTAGGCTGCCAGGGATTCTCCGGTATCAATTGCGTCGTCTTCGTCGCTGAAAGATACATTCCTGACGGCACCCTGGAAGGAATCACCGGTGGTTTCGTAGATGTAATCCCCGAGGTGAACAATGAAGTCGATATCGTCGTTATCGGACTCAAGGAATTTCAGTAGTGAGTTGTAATAGCCGTTGGTGTAGTCCTGACAGCTGACAAATCCGAATTTCACATCCACTGTCCGGGTGGATTTCGGTGCCGTCTTGAAACGACCTGTACGGCTCGAGGTACCCTCATACACGAAGCGGTAGTAATAGGTGGTATAACTCTGCAGATCGGTAATCTTGGCTTTGACGCAGTGATCATTGGCAAAGGTGGCGGTCAATTCTGTGGTTAAAACCACATCCGAGAAATCCTCGTCAGTCGCCACCTGCAGGGTGAGCGTGATGTCGCCAACGCCGGCATCAATGCGGGTCCACAGGATGATGGAGGAGGGCCTTGGATCACCGGAAGCGACCGACTGCGGAAACAGGCTGCCCAGGACATCGACACCAGTAACTTCAAGCGGAGTTTCCGAAACGTTTCGTGATTCTCCTCCGCAGCCCACTAAACCAGTTGCACCTGCAGCCCCTGCGCTGATGACCGCTGTTTTAATAAATTTTCGACGGCTGTAGTTATTGTTCATGTGTCTGTAGTTCCCGCTTTTAGTTGCTATTTGAGGGTTTATAGATCAAGGTTAGACGTTTTTTTTAAGATATCGAGTTTAGCTTATCGATTTTGGTAACTTTATTGAGTTATCCGGACTGGGTTATCTGAGGTGCCCGGAACAGAAAACCGAGATCCTTCAGGGAGTCCCGGATTTTGGGCAGAATTGACTCGGCGAATACATCCAGAATCACGATGGCATTCAGCGTGGAGGAGGTGGCATCCGCGGCCTTCAGGCGTTTGGCAATCTCCTGATTGACGGTGTGAATATTAACGTAAACGGCTTCCAGATCAGAAAAATAGGAGCCTCCGTCGGGGTCCGCCGGATTGAAAAACTGATAAAGGAGAAACGAGGCACAGGCCCGGAACATGGTTTCCTCCTTGTCCGCAAATGGCAGATGGAACCAGGCCATGGGCTTGAAAAAGGCGGTGTGAGGACAGCCGCTGGTGGCCATGATCAGGCCAACGAGCGACCGGTAAGCCTCCTGCACGGTGGTGTCGGCACTGATGGTAACTGCGTCTTTTTTAACCTTTACGCTGACATCCTCATAGGCTGCGTGAATGGGGAAATCAAACAGCGGAGCTACCCGCAGTGCCAGCGGGCAGTAGGGGTGCTTGTCGCTGGTGAGGGGGCAATTGCTGCACTTTTTATAGTCCAGCCGGGCCCATTCAGGTGGCGCTTCCTGCGGCGCTGGGTGCTCCAGCGTCTCGGGAATTATCTTGATTTCATACTGGCAGTGGTCGCCATTGGGGTAAATCAGGTCATACTGGATGACTTTGTTGGCTTGTTGATTCTTCATCATTCACGCTCGAATATCTGTTTTAATGCGGCAAGGTCTTCTTCCAGTGCGTGTGCCAGATCAGCGGTAAAGATATCCAGCAGCACAATGGCATTCATGGTGGAGTCGCCCTGGCTGTCACGTTGAATGCGTTTCGACACCTGGATATTGATCTGATGGATTTCCTCGTAGATCTTCTCCAGTCCGGTAAAGAGGTCCCCCTCGGTTTCAATGGATTGTTTCTTGAAGTAGCGTGTCAGCAGGTAGTTTGCGCAGGCACGCATGATGGTGTCGTGTTCACCGGAAAAAGGGTGATGGAACCAGGCCATCGGTTTGAAAAACTCGGTATGGGGGCAACCGCTGGTGGCCATGACCAGGCCAATCAGTGAGCTGAACGCCTCCTGAGCAGTGGTGCGCTTCTGAATGATCTTGTCATCCATGTGAACCTTGCAGGTCACCGGGTCATAGGACACACAGGATGCCATTTCCACGAACGGAATCAGCCTCAGGGCCAGGGGGCAGTAGGGGTGTTCCCGTGGATCCAGGGGACAGTTGTCGCACTTTTTGTACTCCAGCTCGCACCAGTCAGGCGGCTCCTCCACGACTACAAAGTTTTCCAGGGACCCCAGCGGCAGGGACACGGAATGGGAAAAGACTTCTCCCGTGTTATCAAAGGTGATCTCGTATTTGATCTCTTTGGTATCTTCCATGTGCAGATGCCGGGTACTCTGGGCAATGGGCTATTTCCCAAGTGTAGACAATGGATTAGCCGGTAACAAAAAAGCCCCGCCATATTTATGACGGGGCTTTTTTGTTCACACCTTGTTCACATCCGCAACGGCTGAGGGCCTGTTACTCCTCAGCCAGTCATGCGTTGTGTCTCAGTTGCCGTATTTTGCCTTGGCTTCGCGGCGACGGGCATGCAGCACAGGCTCGGTGTAGCCGTTGGGCTGCTCGGTGCCTTTGAACACCAGATCACAGGCAGCCTGGAAGGCGACACTGTCATCAAAGTCAGGGGCCATGTTGCGATAGGCCTGATCACCGGCATTCTGACGGTCAACCACCTCTGCCATGCGCTTCATAACCTCCATCACCTGGTCCTTGCTGCACACGCCGTGGTGCAGCCAGTTGGCAATGTGCTGGCTGGAAATCCGCAGGGTGGCACGATCTTCCATCAGGCCCACATCATTGATATCAGGTACCTTGGAGCAGCCAACCCCCTGGTCAATCCAGCGTACAACGTAACCAAGGATACCCTGGGCATTGTTTTCCAGTTCCTTGGTGATCTGTTCGGAGGACAGACCGGAGGCATCCGCCACGGGAATGGTAAGAATGTCTTCCAGAGAGGCTTTCTGGCGCTGTGCCAGCTCCTGCTGACGATCCAGTACGTTGATTTTATGGTAGTGCATTACGTGCAGGGTTGCCGCCGTGGGCGAGGGCACCCAGGCACAGTTGGCACCGGCCTTGGGGTGGCCGATCTTGGCTTCCATCATTTCCGCCATTTCGTCGGGCTTGGGCCACATACCCTTGCCGATCTGGGCGTGACCAGCCAGGCCGCATTCCAGACCCACATCCACGTTCCAGTCCTCGTAGGCATTAATCCAGGGCTGGGCCTTCATGTCGCCTTTGGGGATCATGGCGCCGGCTTCCATGGAGGTATGAATCTCGTCACCGGTGCGGTCCAGGAATCCGGTGTTGATGAAAATCACCCGGTCTTTGGCAATGCGGATGCACTCTTTCAGGTTGACCGTGGTGCGGCGTTCCTCGTCCATAATGCCGATCTTGAGGGTGTTGCGTTCCAGCCCCAGGGCATCTTCCACGCGCTCGAACAACTCAACGCTGAAAGCGACTTCTTCCGGCCCGTGCATTTTGGGTTTTACGATATAAATGCTGCCCTTGCGGCTGTTTTTTACTTCATTGTTGCCAATCACATCGTGCTTGGAAATCAGACTGGTAATGAGTCCGTCCATAATGCCTTCCGGGACTTCTTCCCCTTTATACAGCACGGCATCGTTAGTCATCAGGTGGCCTACGTTACGCACCAGCAGCAGGGCGCGGCCGTGCAGGGTAACGGAGCCACCATCAACGCCGGTGTATTCCCGGTCCTTGTTCAGGGTACGGGTCAGGGTTTTGTCGCCCTTCTGGAAAGTTTCTGACAGGTCGCCTTTCATCAGGCCCAGCCAGTTGCGATACACAATGGTTTTGTCCTCTGCGTCCACTGCCGCGACGGAATCCTCGCAGTCCTGGATGGTGGTAACGGCAGATTCCATCAGCAGATCCTTGACGCCGGCGGCATCGGTTTTGCCGATGGGGCTGTCGGGATCAATCTGGATTTCAATGTGCAGTCCGTTATTGCGCAGCAGCACCGCTGAAGGCTTGTCGGCACTGCCCTGATAGCCCACCAGCTGTTCGCCATTGGCCAGGGTGGTGCTGGAACCGTCCTTCAGTGTGACGCTGAGAGCGCCATCAGCAATGCTGTAGCCGGTAGAATCTGCGTGGCTGCCGTTGGCCAGCGGTGTGGTTTCGTCCAGGAATTTGCGGGCATAGGCAATGACTTTTTCACCGCGTTTGGGATTGTAGCTGCTGCCTTTTTCCGCGCCGTCTGCCTCGGAAATCACATCGGTGCCGTACAGGGCATCGTACAGGCTTCCCCAGCGTGCGTTGGCAGCGTTAAGGGCGTAGCGGGCGTTCATTACCGGTACCACCAGCTGTGGGCCGGCAACCAGACCGATTTCCTCGTCCACATTATCGGTAGTGACCTTGAAATCGTCACCCTCAGGCAGCAGATAGCCCAGTTCCGTCAGGAACGCCTTGTATTCTTCGGCGTTGTGGGGCTGACCTTTTCTTTCCAGGTGCCAGGCATCGATCTTGGCCTGAATATCATCACGCTTGGCCAACAGTGCTTTGTTCTTCGGGGCCAGATCGGCCACCACTTTCTCAAAAGCCGCCCAGAAATCATCCGGCTCCACCCCGGTTCCCGGTGCTATCTCATTCGCAACCAAATCATAAAGCACTTTGGCGATCTCAAGATCACCTTTCTGGACACGTTCAGTCATATTATTCCGCCTCAGTTTATTCGCTGATGAACCAATCCCTGTACCCTGACATATCAAGCCGGGAAGGCCGGATTCTAGAAGAAACCGCAGGGAAATGCATTCGCCGACCTGGCTACAGGCCGCGGCTTTCCCTTGCATGGCCTTTATTAACGCCATGGTTACGGCCATGTGTCATGGTCAAACGGGGGCTGGGATGATGCAAGGTTCCTGACCGCTAGTCAACTTTTTGGGCCGTGGCCCCGGGGCGACCGGGGAGTCAGTAGGGCTATTGACCTCAGTTGACTGTTTCGACTTTGATTTCAATGCCTTGCTGGCGGTTATTGCTGCCCCTGGTGCTGTATACGGTTCCC
>JAWVYU010000170.1:0-10540 GCA_033722575.1 Ketobacteraceae bacterium
CTTCAGGGCTGAGCTGTTTCCCGGTTCTGGTGGAATACAGGTTGATTTGGGGTGCGTGGCGAACGGTTTGTGCCACTGCTTCCCGGAACGCATCCATGATGGGTTCCATCATGGCTGAGTGAAAGGCATGGCTGGTAACCAGCGGCTTGCAACTGATGCCTGTGTCCTTCAGTGTATTCGCCGTAGTTTCCACGGCTGCCTGTGCGCCCGATATAACACAATAGCCCGGCGCATTAACGGCCGCCAGGGTCACGATGCCGTCCAGATAAGGCGTCAGTTGTTCTTCAGTCAGTCTGACCATCAGCATGGAGCCGGCGGAAACTGACTGCATCAATGCCCCGCGGCGAGCCACCAGCCGCACAGCATCCTCGAATGAGAATATCCCCGCCAGGCAGGCGGCGGCGTATTCACCAATACTGTGGCCAATCAAAAAGTCCGGTTTGCAGCCCCGCCTGATCAGGTAACGCGCCACACCGTACTCAACCAGAAACAGGGCGGGCTGCGCCACTTTGGTCTGGTGAATATCAAGGCCTATTTCCTGGGAATCAGAACCAAACAGGATGGAGCGAATATCAAAACCTTCAGCGGACCTGACGATGTCGCACCCGGTATCAAAGATGTCCCGGAACTCCGCATCCTGTTTATAAAGCCAGGCGCCCATAGCGGGCCGCTGTGAACCCTGCCCGGAAAAAAGAAAGCCAATGGCCCGGTTGCATTTCCCGTTTACCACCGCGTTGATTTGCGAATGTCGTTTGCCCAGGGCATCGGCAAACTCACTGGCGGACGACCCGGTAACCAGTCGGCGACAGGCAAACGCCTTGCGGTGAACGGCGGCGGTGTAGGCCATATCAACCGCCCGCAGCGGCGGGTCCTGATCGGCCATAAAGTCTGTATAGGCCTCGCTGAGGTTCTCCAGTGCTTCGCTGGATTTGGCAGAAAGCAGCAAGGGTACCACTGGTGACGCTGGTGGCGTCTGCCGGGACTCGTTGTTTTCTGCGGCGGGGAAATTCTCGATCAGCACATGGGCATTGGTACCGCCAACGCCCAGCGAACTGATGGCGGCAATTCGTTTTGTGGAATCCGGCCAGTTAACGGTTTGCGGATTGATGTAGAAGGGTGTCTGGTCCAGATGCAGTTTGGGGTTGGGGTTTTCGTAGAACAGGGTGCCTGGTATTACGCCGTTGCGAACCGACAGCACAGCCTTGATAAAACTGGCAATGCCGGCAGCATGAATGGTATGGCCGATATTGGATTTTACGGAGCCCACCGCGCAGCGGTTGCTGCTGGTTTCCGGGGATGTATCTGCAACCCCGTACACCTGATTGAGTGCCGCGATTTCGATGGGGTCTCCCAACGGCGTTGCAGTGCCATGGGCTTCGATAAACTCCACTTGGGATGGATCAATCCCGGCGTTCTGCAGCGCCTCCCGGTAAACGGCAACCTGACCGGATACGCTGGGGGCGGAAAAGCTGGCCTTGTTGTCGCCGTCATTGTTAATGGCAGCCCCTTTGATCACCCCATAGATGGGGTCGCCATCCCTGATGGCCAGATCAAGCCGTTTGATCAGCACCATACCGGCGCCGTCGTTAAACGTAGTGCCGGTGGCGCTGGCGTCGAAGGGGCGGCAGTGGCCGTCGCGGGAGAGCATGCCGCCTTCCTGGTACAGGTAACCGCTGTTCACCGGGGTGGAGACTGAGGCGCCTCCCGCCAGCGCCAGTTCACACTGGCCCTGTTCGATGGCGGCGCAGGCCTGGGCAATGGCCACCAGGCCGGTGGAGCAGGCCGTAAAAACATTCACGGCGGGGCCGGTCAGGTTGAGCTTGTAGGCGATGCGGCTGCTGACGAAGTCCGATTCGTTAGCCAGAGACGCGTTAAAGCTGCCCACCTTTGCCAGCAGCGCCTTGTCCGGTAACACATACTGCTGGAAATAGCGGGGCCAGTTGGTGCCGGCAAACACCCCGGTACGATAACCGGCTTCGTTGTTACCGTAATTGCCGTCTTCAAGTGCCTGCCAGGCCAGTTCCAGCAGCAATCGCTGCTGGGGATCCATAAGGGTGGCTTCCTGGGGCGGAATACCGAAAAAGGCAGCGTCGAACCGGTCGCAGTCCTTAATGACACCTTTGGCTGGCACGTAACGGGGGTCGGCTGCCTGTTGCGGGTCCACCTCCGGTGACAGGTTATCCGGGCCGAAGAAATCAACGGACTCTTTTCCCGCCAGCAGATTCTGCCAGAACTCATTCAGATTGGCGGCTCCGGGAAAGCGACAGGCCATGCCGACCACAGCGAATCCGGTCCGGGTGTGTCCCGGATGCGGCTCACGGTTCCGGGATGATGACGTGGAGAATCCAGCAGATTGTGAGCCACTGAAATACTGTGCCTGGGCGGCAATACTGGGGTATTCGAACACAAAGGTGGGTTTCAGCGACACCGAAAATGCGTCTCCCAGTTTTTGCGTTAATCGCATGGCTTCCAGGGAGGTGCCGCCGGCTTCAAGAAAGTTGACCTTATTATCAACCTGTCGCCCCAGTACTTGCTGCCAGCACCGGGATACTGTCTGGTTGGGAGAGGTTACCGTTTCGCTGGCGGCGAAAGGATCCGGCAGTGCCTGCTCATCCAGTTTGCCGTTCTTGTTCTTTGGCAATGCCGCCATCTCAATAAAAAAATGCGGCATCATAAACGAGGGCAGAGCATCCGCCAGCCGGACGCGCAGCTCAGACGGCGTCATTCCTGACTGGGACACATAATAGGCCGCCAGCCGTTTTTGCCCCGTTGGCCCCAGTTTCAGCACAACGCGGGCTTCATCCACTTCATTCTGTTGATTGAGCACATGGTCTATTTCGCCCACCTCGATCCGGTGTCCGTCGATCTTTACCTGCTTGTCCAGGCGCTGCAGATAGTCATAGCTGCCGTCCGCAAGGCGTTGTACCAGGTCGCCGGTGCGATAGCCGGTTCGGGTCACACCGTCGCGGCAGCTGATCTCCACAAATTTTTCCCGGGTGAGCTCCGGCTGGTTGAGGTATCCGCTTGCCAGCCCCTGTCCAAATGCCACCAGCTCCCCGGTTGGTGTGTCGCCTTCAACGGGGCAGAGCGATTCGTCAAAAATATCGCATTGGGTGCCATTGATGGGGTAACCAATGGGAATGCGTTTTGTGTCTGCAGGCAGGGATGGCGGAACAGGGTAGACGGTGGTAAAGGTAGTGTTCTCGGTAGGTCCGTAACCGTTAAACAGCCGGGTATCGGGTAAACGCTGCTGTGCCTGTCTGATATGAGGTACCGACAGGGCTTCGCCGCCGGCAAGCAATTGTTTAACCGGCACCAGATATTCCGCATGTTCGGAAATCATGGTGTTAAAGAACGAGGCGGTCAGCCAGAGTGTGGTAATACCCTGTTCACGGATACTCTCGCCAATACCTTGTGGTGTGATAGTCCCGTTTTCCGGGTGTATCACACAGGTTCCGCCGTTCAGCAACGGCCCCCATATCTCCAGTGTGGACGCGTCAAAACTCAGGGAGGAATGCTGCAGAAACACCTGCTCATGGGAAAAATCGATGTAATCTGTATCTTTTACCAGGCGGCACACAGCGCGATCCGGAATCAGGACACCTTTGGGCGTACCGGTGGAACCGGAGGTAAAAACAATATAGGCGGTACTTTCGCCTTTTTTATCCCGCTGGCAGCAGAGCGGTTTGCCGGTATCGGGAGCTGGTTCCCGGGGCACTTCCAGCCAGCGGAGTTGTGCATCAGGAAATGACTGTGAGGAGGAAAACCGGATACCCAGCCTGGCACCGGTTTGGCTCATGATCAGGCGCTGACGCTCTTCCGGGTAGCTCGCGTCCAGAAACACGTAATGGCCACCGGCGGACAGGATACCAAGAAGACAGGCGCAGAGATCCGGATCCCGCCATGCCGGCAGTATCACCGGCTCACCGGGTTTCAGGCCGGCACGCTGCAGTGCCGTGGCGATCTGCGCGGCTTTATCCCGCAGTTGCTGATAACTCTGGTGAGTCCATACACCATCGGAACGAAAGGCGATGGCCGTTCGATCGGGACTGCTGTCGGCAATCTTGTTAAAAATATCGACGATGGTCATGGGGTATTGCGGTGCGGTATTCACTTTCTGGTTCTGTCCTGACAGTCTTGGGATGAATCCCTGGTTGCTCCCTGCTCAAGTCCTGCACAATCCGGACCATTCTGGATTATTACCGGGTTATCTGTCCTGTAACAGAAAAAGCATTTTGACCCGTGAGTCGGTAGAGCCCAGCCAATGGCACATGCTGGCTTACACAGAGTGATGTCGTTATGATTAGCCACCTATATAGTACTATTTTCCTCCCAATGCATTGCGAATTCAATTGTAAATAAGGGGGGTTGACAGTTCACTGGCAATTCTTCAGGGATTTGAATGTGCGATCACTTGCTACAGCAATCAAAGTCAGGATCAGACTGGTCATTGAAATTCTGCCCTTTGGCAGAGATATTTTTCTGTGGTTATCCCGTGCCCGCAAGCCACTGAGCTATCGTGGTGTTTTTGCCACGCGGTCGGAAGCGCTCACCCATATCCCCGCCCGGGCATCCTCCCGATACGACGAAATCAATAAAAAAAAGGCGCGCAATGCACAGGAGGAAAATGCCAAGCTGGATGTTTATTTCAGGGATTATGATTACCCCGCGTTTTTCTGGCTGACCCGTTGCCTTAATGACAATGCTCAGGTGCTTGAACTCGGTGGCAGCCTGGGACATTATTTTTACAGTTGTGATCGCTTTGATATGTTGCCTGAATCGGTGCGCTGGACAGTCGCTGAATTGCCGGAAGCGGTGAAGCTTGGCAGCGCAATTGCCCGGGAAAGACAGGAATCCCGGCTGAGTTTTCTTGACAGTGAAGAACTGGCCAACAGCCCGCCGGCGGATGTTTTTCTGACAGCGGGCACTCTGCAGTACATGGAAAGCCCGATATGGGGGTTGCTGGACAGCCTGAACGGCAAACCCCGGCATCTGATCGTGCACAACTTGCCAGCCCACAGGAACCGCTCATTCTGGACCTTGCAAAACCTGTCGGTGTGCGAGGTTCCCTATCGTATTTACAGCCATGAACAGTTGCTGCAGGAACTGGTCAAGCGCGGATATGAATTAGTGAAAGAATGGGGTCATGCCCGTGATATTGAGATTCCGTTTCATCGGCAGCAGTCGGCCATTGAAGGATATCTGGGTTTTTATTTCAGGCTCGCGCCGGAAAAGTCTTAACGGAGAGGGCGCATGGATACAGGACATATCAGGCCGCTTACTTCGCTACGGGGTATTGCCGCGATTTATGTATTTTTTCACCATCTGATTGTTTTTTTTCTCCGGCCCGTGGGAGAGGAAGTGGGGGCTTATACAGCCTTGCTTGCCAACGGCTATTTGTGGGTGGATTTTTTCTTTATTCTCAGCGGCTTTCTGCTGGCGTTGCTCTACGGTGCTTTGATCAGGGAAAAAGCCCTGTCCAAAAAAGACTTTCTGATCAGGCGATTCGCCCGTATTTATCCCCTGCATCTGGTGGTGCTGTTATTGTTTGTTATGGTGCAACTGGCGCTTTATCTGAAGGGCAATAGCGATGCCTTCAGTGGTCAGTTCAGTCTGGCCGATCTGTGGCGCAGTCTGTTCCTGGTGCACGCCATCCAGCTGCACCCCACGTATACGCCCTGGAATGGCCCCTCCTGGTCTATCAGCGCGGAGTGGTGTGCCTATATCCTGTTTCCCTTGTTTGTGTGGCTTGTGTACCGGTTGCGTGAAGGTATCAGGCAGATCGTGTTTTGGGTATGCGGTTTTACTGTGCTGGCTGTTGTGGAAAATGCCACCTCGCGGCAGCTTGATCTGACGGGCTATCTGGGCCTGATTCGGTGTTTTGTGGAGTTTTCCATGGGGATTATGCTGTATGCCACCGCTTACCATTCCCCTCTGATGCTGAAGTGGCTGGCCACGTCAAAGTCCCAGCTGCTGCTGATGCTGGCTTTACTTGTGAGCCTTCATTTTGAGCGGGCCGACCTGACAAGCGTTGCGCTAATGGTGCTGATTGTTGCTTCCGTAAGCCGTCAGGAAACCGCGGTTACCCGGGCGCTTTCCCACCCGTGGTTGTTCTTTCTGGGCACCATCAGCTACTCCATTTACATGGTGCACTGGCTGGTGTTTTCGCTGGTGGACAAGGCAGCTCGACTGGCAATGGGTATTGAAGTGCGGGATATTGACAGTGGATTGCCCCTGCTTGCGGTTATCCTGGTCTGCAGTGGACTGGTACTGATAACGTCTGTGCTGAGCTTCAGGCTGGTGGAAGAACCGCTGCGCAAATGGTTGCCCCGGGTGCTGGGGGCAACGGATAAACAACGGGACTGGAAAGGTAATGAGCAGCAAAACAGATCAGCTTGATCACGGGAGTAAAAACTTTCAGGTAACACCTGTGGCGCCGGAAAGCTTTGATACTTTTTCCATACATCCCCTGAGGCACAATTATCAGGATCACCCCATGCTGCAGCTTCCCGCCATCAGGGAGCTGGCCCATTATCTTCTGGATTATAAAAAATGCCGTTTTGCAGGGGCGGAGCTTGCCCTGGATTCCGATTTCTACCATGTCCCCGAACACCCTGACGGCAAGTCGCTGGATGATGTGTTTAATGAGCTGGAAAACCCCAAATCCTGGATTGCCCTGTATAACATAGAAACCCATCCGGATTACCAGGCGTTTCTGAATGATGTGATTGCCGATGTCCTCCCCAGGGTGGAAAAAGAGCAGGGTAAAATCTTTGCGGTTCAGGGTTTTATGTTTATTTCGTCACCGCCCTCTTTTACGCCTTTCCATATCGACAGGGAAAATAATTTCTGGATTCAGCTGCGTGGGCGCAAGATCATGACGGTGTTTGATAACAGCGACCGGGATCTGGTATCGGCTGATGCGCTGGAAGGTTTTGTGTTACGCCGGTCGCTGCGTGGTGTCAGGCTGCAGGAAGATGCCGTGGCCAAGGGCCACCGCTTTGATGTGGGGCCGGGGGACGGGGTTTATTTCCCTTCCACCTCCCCGCACATGACCGAATCCACCAGTGACTGGGTGGAGCCGGGTAATGCCGTGTCCATATCTCTGGGCGTGGTTTTCTATACGGAGTTCACCCGGCGCCAGGCCCGCAATCACCACGCCAATCACCTGCTGAAAAAGCTCGGGTTGCACCCGGGTCCTGTACCGGTAAGGCCGCCGCTGAGCCACTGGAAGAGTGCATTGGGGTACTGCTATGGTATGGCGCGCAGCCTGCTGACCAGCTACAAGCCGCCTCCGGGTTCCTTGTGATTTCCGGCCGCCAGAAGGCCCGGCCCATACTCTGGTATGACTTCCCTGGCCTTCAGGGGCTCATGGCATTCAGAACAGCTGATGACCGGGGTGAAGTGCTCACCACAACTTTTGTGGCGGTAGACCATAGGTGCACCATTACCATCATCCATCCATTTATCTCCCCAGCGGACCATCATCATGATAACGGGGTACAAGTCTATGCCTTTTTCCGTCAACCGGTATTCATAACGGGGAGGGCTGGACTGGTATTGCACCTTTGCCATCACTCCCTGTTTCACCAGCTTTTTCAGACGTTCGGAAAGCCGGTGCCGTGATATACCCAGTTTTTTCTGGAAATCCTCAAACCGGCGGACTCTCAGAAAGGCATCCCGCAGAATCAGCAGGGTCCAGCGATCCCCTATGACCGACAGGGTTCTGGCTACGGAACAGGTTTCTTCCTGCATTTCTTCCCAGCGCATTGCATCACCTCTTCGACCCGGTTAAATCGGGCCATATTCTGGTATTTCCGTCATTATAGCTTTACAAGTTCCATTTTGGAACTTAGTGTTTGTGGTGGGTAACAAATAAACAGTTGCAGTGGGCATCTGCGCCAGGGAAGACATTGGTGCAGCCATCTGCGGGGGGCGAGCATGCCAAAGGGGGAAACAACATGGTCATGGTAAAAGTCCAGGAAAAAGCTGAAGTTGTAGGTCGTAATAATACTGACGCAAGTACGGCCTGTGTGCTGTGCTCACATAATTGCGGCCTCAAGGTTGATATCAGGGATAACCGGATCGAAAGCGTCAGGGCCGATGCGACAAACCCTGCTACCACCGGCTATACCTGTAACAAGGCCTATAGCATCAAGCACTATGTGGAGCACAAGCAACGTCTGGAGTACCCGTTAAAACGAACCGAAACCGGTGATTACGTCAGGATCTCATGGGACCAGGCCATTTCAGAGATCGCTCAAAAGCTCAACGCCATTCGCCTGTCCTCCGGCCCTGAATCCATTGCGCTGAATGGTATCGGCGGCCAGAGCAATCACATGGATGCGATTTATGCCATAGGTTTTATAGCGGCTGTGGGCACACCCTGGTTCTTTAACTCTTACGCGCAGGAAAAATCCCAGCACCACTGGATAGACCAGAAAATGGCGAAATCGCCGCCCGGTCTGTATTTCCACGCCGACGCATGGAACAGTGATGTCATCCTGATGATGGGGACTAACCCTCTGGTAAGCAACACCGGCCATAACCCAACGAATGGCATTAAAAAATTCCTTAAGAATGAGAACAACAAACTGTTTGTGGTTGATCCGCGCCGTTCTGAAACAGCCCGTCGCGCCCATGTCCACCTGGTGGTAAAACCCGGTACCGATGCCTATCTGTTAATGGCAATGGTGAAACATATACTGGATAACGAACTTTATGATCAAAACTTCCTGAAAGAAAAAGCTGACAATTTCACAGTCCTTGAAAAGACTTTCAGGGAGATTTCGGTCGAAGCGATGTGCGGCAAATGTGAGTTGGATACCGAATCCGTTACCGCCGTAGCGGAGCAGTTTGCCCGGGCAGGGAAAGCCAGTATCTTCTTTGATCTTGGTGTAGAGCAGATCCGGCACTCCACGCTGGTTTCCTGGTTAATCAAGGTCTTGTCAATGATCACTGGCAATTACGCGCAGGCCGGTGGCAATATCTTTCTGAGCAGCTTTGCTCCCGATGCGCCACTGCCAACTATGAAGCAATATGTTGCTCCGGTATCAGGAATAGAGGGTATTGCAACGCTGGCACCCATGGGCATGTTTTCACCTTACCTTTTGCCTGAGGAAATCGAAGCGGACAACATCAAGGCGCTGGTTGTCGAAGGCTCTAATCCTCTGCTTGCCTATGCAGATACCAATCGCTTTGAGTGCGCGCTCAGGAAGCTTGATTTGCTGGTGGTCATAGAGCCTGCTTTTACTGAAACTGCCCGCGTAGCAGATTACGTATTGCCGACACCAACGGGATACGAAAAATGGGAGTGGTGCACTTTTCCCAAAGGGCATCCGGAAATTTATGCGCAGCTAAGGCCTCCCGTCCTTAATGGCCCGGCAGAAGCCCTGCCAGAAGCAGAGATATACAGCCGGCTGGTGTCAGCCATGGGCCTTGTGCCACAAGCTCCCCGATACCTGCACAAGCTGGCAGACCTCAAAAACCGCACGCTGTTTTTCAACGCGCTGGCTGGCGTTGCCGCGGTCGGTTGCCGCCTGGATCCGGATAAATTCCTGGCCCGCGCCATATTCCTCGCCTACCAGACCTTGGGGCCAAGGCTGGAAAATCCTTCACTCGTCAGTGTCTGGCTAACCAGTTACCTTTACGCCATGTTCAATCGCCGTGATGTTATTCGTCACCTCGGGCCCCGTTACCGGTTTTCCTCGCCGTTCAGGATCGGCGAGGAGATATTTGACCGTGTCATGAAGCATCCTGAAGGTGTTCAGGTGGCGTTAAAAGACGTCGAGAATAATTTTTCCCAAGCCGTACGATCAGGAAACGGCAAGGTCAACCTCGTTCCGGAAGCCGTGCTTCCCCTGGTGCGTGACGCCATCGCCTATTCAGAAGCGGCAGACGATAACTTCCCCTACATGGTATGTGCCGGAGAACGCACCCAGTGGAACGCCAACACCATCCACCGCAGCAACGGCTGGCGCAAAGGCAAAGGGCCTCACTTCTGGATCAAGATAAGTCCCGGGCTCGCTGAGGAAATTGGCGTTAAGAAAAACGATATCGTCATTCTGGAAACAGCCGTGGGCAAACTCGATGCCCCGGTGGTCATATCAGATACCATGCCAGACAAGCTGGCCTCCATACCCAATGGTTTCGGCATGGAATACCCCGACGAGGAAACTGGCCAATTAAAGCCGGTGGGCAGGAATCCAAACCTGATCACCAGTCTTGATGAACGGGATCCGGTGACGGGATGCCCCTACCTGAAACACCAGCGTTGCCGTATTTATAAGGCTGCGTAAGCCTGGTATGTACGGGCCGGCTTGAGCGGTAACCTTAAAGAATGGATAGTGTAGCGCGAATGCCAGGGCGCCCGCGGACGCGAAAACCCCTGGCGCTGTCTCGCCGAAGCGTTCTGCCTGTGCCTCAGGCTCGGCAAAGCTGCATCGGGTGGGAAGCCCAACGTTCCAGTAAGCTCCGGCATCGTCATGATGTGCTCAAACGTGACATCTCGAAAACGATAGTACCTCGAAAACGATAGTAC
>JAWVYU010000171.1:0-10531 GCA_033722575.1 Ketobacteraceae bacterium
CACAGCGTGCGATGGCATTGACCTGTCCGGCACCGAAGTGTCCCTTACCCGGACGGGTGCTACCGGCGATATTGTTTTTGAACCTTCCGGAATGACAAACTTTGATCTCATACTCACGGTGGCTCATGAGGACATTGGAAGCCATGAATATGAAATACGCATTCTTCGCTCCGGCAGAATCTCGCTGAAGCAGAAGCCGATTTAAAGAGAATTCCTGATTACAAGAGAGTTCGTTATGACGCATGGAAAGCCGTTTCTGACCTGGCCCCCAACCGCAACAAAGAGTTCCGGCTTTTCCCTTGTGGAAGTTCTGGTTGCCCTGCTTGTGCTGGGCGTAGGTGTGATGGGCTTTATTGCGCTGCAATTACGCTCTGTGGAAACCACTTCCGTGACCTATTCGCGCACCCAGGCCATGGCCGTGGCCCGGGATATTATCGAACGGATCAATATCAATCCCGATGCCTGGCCCGGCGGTTACGATGACAGCAACTCCAAGTGGGTGCAGAATCTGGTGGCTCCGCCGAGCTGTATCGGTATCGGCGCAGCCTGTGACAGCGCGGATCTGGCGGCCATGGATGTGTATGAGGTGCGCGCAGTGGTTCGCGACATGCTGTTCGACGGAAAAATTGAAATTGAAGCCAAATGCGACAATGAGGAAGTGGCCTGTGTAAAAGTTGCCTGGGATGAAACCACGCTGGAAGATTGCGATCCGGAAGATGTGTCTGTTGATGGCGCGGGTTCGGATGGCAATTGCATTGTGGTGGAGTTCTGGCCTCAGCGCGCAATCCTGGCAGTGGCGGAGGAAGAGGTATGACTGACTTTCGTCGTGCTGGCAGGAGTGCCGGTATGAATGATCAGCGGGGTCTGAGCCTGGTGGAGCTGATGGTGGCGATGGTGCTGGGTCTGCTGATTACCGCTGCGGTGGTGCAGCTGTTTCTTACCAATCGGCAGACCTTCAATCTGCAACAGGGTATTGCCTCGGTGCAGGAGCAGGGTCGCTTTGCCGTTGACTTTCTCAGCAAGGAAATTATGTGGGCCGGTTTTGGCGGCGTGCCCTCTGCCATGAAATTCACCAGTGTTTCCGGTGATGGCAGTGAAGATGGCATGCCCTATGACACGCTGCGGGTTTTGCTCGATAAGCCTGCAGGCGCAGAGCCCAATAAGCCACCGTGGGACTGTGCCGGTGGTAATCTGAATGAAAATGGCGATGGCGCGATCGACCCACCGGAAACCTTTAAGGAGTATTGGGTGAATGTGGAGGCCGACGGTAACGGCGTGTTGATGTGTACGGACAGCGATGGCTCAAGCACGGTGCTGATTGATAACGTTGAGGCGTTTCAGGTGCTGTATGGTGTTGCCGATGGTAGCGGCAGCAATACCCGATATCGCTTCATTACTGCGGATCAGGTGGATGGCACCGAAAACATTATCAGTGTGCGGTTTGCGGTTATGGTGTCCAGCGATGAAGTAGCGGTGTCGGAGAAAAATCTGGCCAAGGCTGTGGAAATCTTTGGCGACAATTTCGAGGATCATGTGGATTTTTACGACGGCAAACTGCGGCGTCTGTTTATTTCCAGTGTGGTATTACGTAACCGGCAGGGAGGTTAATGATGTTTGATAATCCTGTAGGAACCAGCGCCAGAGGGGCTACCCTGATCGTTGCACTGGTGATTCTGCTGGCGGTTACCCTGCTGGGTGTGGCCAGCTTGCGCAGTGGTATTTTCCACGAGCGCATGTCGCTGAATTCCCAGGCAGAGACCCTGACTTTTCTGGGAGCAGAGTCTTCCATTAACGGTATTCTGTCCTTTGCCGATCAGATAGGGCAGGGGGGGGTGGATGAATCCTTCTTTTCCGATGCGGTTCTGGGGGCCAATCCCCCACAGATCAACTGCGTTACCAAAAGCGGTATTACGCCGGCGGCCTGTGCGGATATCAATGATGCCCTGGATACCCGTAATGAAGGCGTGCTCTTTGGTCAGGCGCATACCGTTTACGATAATGCGACAAAAGTGTTTAACAGTGATCCGGATACCCTGGCCTATCACAATTTCACCACCACGGCGTATTCCTATTTGAGAACCAACCTGGAATTGCCATTCGCCACAAAAAACAAGCAGGGCTGGCAGAAGCTCGGCGTTGCCATGCCTTTTACCGTCAGTCAGCAGGATGTCCTGGCAGCAAGGGCGCAATCACAGAACTAGTACTGATCAGAAATACCCAGCACAAGGACAAGGAAACATGTTCAATCGCTATCACAAAATATTCAGCCTGTGCCTTCTGGTTTGTTTATCCCTGAATATCCGGGCCGACGATCTGGATATTTATGCCGGCGCTACGGTGAGCGGCAGCGCTCCCGCGGAGTTGGTATTCGCCATTGATACTTCAACCACCATGAGTTGCGGACTGGATCAGGATATCTTTACCGATTTGTCCAAGTGCTTTGTGAATGTTCACCCGGAGTTCCTGAATGATCCTGACATAGTGGCGGCTGCTGGTCTGGGCGGGTACCAGGTGCCGGCCAATGTGAAACTGCATCTGATACAGAATGTCATGAATACAGTGCTGACAGATAACAGTATTCTGCCGGATGATGTGCGTGTGGGTCTGGCTCTGTATAACGACCCGGGCGGGTCGGTTGTTCAGCCGCTGCGACCCTTGGGGGAGGCGACGGGCCTTGTCAATTATCCCACCCAGCGGGACCTGATCCGTGCTGAGGTGAACAATATTATTCCCCAGGGGCAAACGCCCATTCTGGGTACCTTGCTGGAACTGGGGCAATATCTCACAGGCAGCGAGGTGATCAGCGGCAAACGGCGCATGCCGCGTACTGATGAACTCACAAATGCAACCCAGAATGGTCTGCTGACTAATGATTACGGCGGTACGCTCTGGCGCCAGTTTGCCGAAAGCTATGGCGAAACCTCCCGGATCAGTCACCCGGATACCGTGCAGCCAGCTACCCTCAACTATTCCGCATCTTCGCAGTGCGTTGCCGCTATCGATGCAGATCCCGTGCTGGGTCGCGCCAGCCCCGACTGTGTTTTTGAACGGCTCGGATCGGCATCCGATACGGTGCTGTACAATGAGGATGTGAACCGGATTGCTCTTTGCGGCACCAATGAGGAGCTTGCATCCGAGACCGCCACCACACAAATTGTATTGCTGTCAGATGGTCTTTCCAGTGCCGAGGATATGAGCTTTGTGCTGCGTGGTGCTGCTATGGCAACCTGGGTGAACCGCTTTGTCAGAGGGGACGGGAACGCCACGGGCGTGTTGCCGGCCGGTTACTATGACCAGTCAGCGGCTGACTTTCCTGCCCAGGCAGCATTTGCTGACGTGGGCTGTCCGCTTTCCGCTCATTCCAGTGCTTCCACACCGGACGCTGCCACCCGAAAGCAGCAATTTGACAGCTGCCTGTTCAATGTCGCCAACCGTTTTCGCGAACTGGGTGTAAAAGTCAACGTCATCGGTTTTGATATCGATGATGCGGGTTACCAGGTGGAAAACAATAACCTGCGCAAGATCGCGGAAATTACCGGCGGTGAATTCCGATCTACAACGGATATCAGCCAGGTGGAGTCCTTTATCACCAACCTGTCCCTTGCCAGTGTCGAAGAGTCCAACCTGTCAGTGGCGTTATCGCCGGCGGTGTCGGTAAACCCCGGTTCTATTCTCACCAATTCCGACGAAGTGTATGTTCCTGTTTTCGAAGCCGGTACTTCCAGCCTGTATTACGGAAACCTGAAAAAATACCGCATCGACGTCAGAGATATTGATACTGACCAGGACGGTACCCCCGACCGGGCCGAAACCGTGCTGGTAGGTGCTAACGGTGACGCCACCGAACAGTGCAGTATTGAAGGTACCAACGAAGTCTATACCTGTTTCCGGCCGGAAGTGCGTGATTTCTGGAGCAGCGTACCCAATGGCGGTTTGGTGACCAAAGGAGGTTCCGCGGGGGAGCAGGGCGTCTACGGCCCGTCACCGGACGGAGCACGCAACCTCTTTATTCAGGACGGACCCGATCCCCATTCGCTACCCAAAATTAACCTGATTGCCCAGGGCCCGGATCCCGAATTTGGCTCTCCCGACGCCAACGCCTTGCGGGTGGAGGATGCCGGTGTGCGGACCGCGACCCAGAATTACTACGCCAGCCTGGTGGACAACCCCAACCAGCCAGGGACTAAATTTACCAGTTTCAGCCAGCTGCAGACCGTGGCGAACGGGGGCTTTCCTGAGGTGCTGAGCAATGATTTTGCCTATGACGTGATTCGCTGGCTGAACGGGTTTGATCAGAACCGCTTTAACAGCGAGGGCTCCTTTACTTCCACAGGTGTGCTTAACGAAAGAGCGCTGCTCGGTGACAAGGCGCCTGTGGCCAACACCACAGATCTTGAAAAATCCCGTTTGTATTACGGTGCACTGGTTCACAGCGAACCCACGGTGGTCAATTATGGCTTTACCCGGAATGCAGATGGCAGTCTGACTTTTGACAATACCGTATTCGTCAGTGGCAACGATGGCTTTCTGCGGGCCATCGACGCGGATGATGGATCTGAAGAGTTCTCCTTCTTCCCGGAAGCACTGGTAAAAAATATACCGGCCTGGTATCAGAACACCCCCGGAGAAATTGTTTATGGGCTGGATTCCACCTGGACTCCCTGGCGCCAGGATCTTCCCGACAGTAACGGTAACTTCGACGGCCAGATCAGCGATGGAAACGGCTTCGTGCGGTTATACGGTGGCATGCGGCGCGGTGGTACAAGCTACTATTTTCTTGATGTGACCAACCGCAACCAGCCGCGGCTTTTGAAAGAAATCAACCCTCAGGTACAGAACTTTGAATTTTTGGGGCAAACCTGGTCCCAGCCGGTACTTGCGCGGATCAAAAAGCCGGGCGAATCGGTGCCGACGGTAGTGGCTCTGTTTGGCGGTGGCTATGACCCCGACTATGATCCTGACGTGCCTGACAATGTCGCTGCGTCCCATTGCCTTGACACCGATGCGGGTGAGGTGGTCTGTGGCAACCAGATTTATATGGTGGAGGCCGGGGGCTTCAGTAACCTCTTAAGCGATGAAGCCAATATCGGCGATATTGTCTGGTGGGCTTCGAATCGTGGCGCCCAATCCGGTTTTTCACCGGGAGCCGTGATGCATTCGGTGGTTGATAACATGAATCACAGTATTCCCGCAAAGGTGAAAACCCTGGATATTAATGATGATGGCCTGATTGACCGGATCTATGTGGGTGACCTGGGCGGCCAGGTATTCCGGGTCAAAATCAACAACAATGTTGCTGATGCATCCGATCCCAACGGGGAATTTATTCAGATCGATACACTGGCTCAGGTGGGTCATGAAGGCTTTGAAACCCAAAGCGCAGCCAATAACCGGATGTTTTACGAATCCCCCAGCGTGGCGGTCATGAAACACAATAACCAGCAATATATTGGCATTGCGCTGGGTTCAGGCTGGCGTGCCAACCCCGGGGATAAAACCATTGAGGAGGAGCTGTATTTCTTCCGCGACGAGCTGGCAGGCAATGCAACCATTATCAAGCGGCCCACAGGCGGTGTCAGCACGGCTGACTTTATTCTTGGCCTGGAAAGCTTTAATGGTACCCAGTCCGAACTGGACAATGCCCGCGGTCTGGCACTGAGCCTGAACAGCGACGGTAACGACGCCGGCGAAAAGGCGTTCGGTTCACCGCTGATCCTGTTTGGTAACGTGGTGCTGCCTATCTATGTGCCGCCTTCAGAGGTGGAAAGTCAGGCCTCTCTGAATAATTGTCAGCCCCCGCCACATCGAAGCTCGGTGGTCGGCTTCCGTGCGCAGAGCAGCTCCCAGGCTTTCTTCCTGAACAACGACGGTGTCATTGAGTTTGGCCAACCGCCTGCGGGAGCCATTGCCGTTACCTTCAGAACGCCAGCTGCCATAGGGGTGCCTTTCAGCGGCATGAGCGGCTACCAGGACAGCGGCTCCTTTACCCTGCTGGCAGGCACTGAATCCATTACGGTGCCCCTGGATCAGGAATCCGTCAAGAGAACCCAATGGAGTCATGAGGACAGTGGTGAGGGTGCACTTGGGGATATCACCCCGGTTTCCGGCGATCCCGAGTAATTTCCAGCCAGCTAACCGGAAAGGTAGCTGGGCTGGCAATCGCGCAGTCAAACCGGCTGATAGCTGAGCGCACCACCGCATTGTCGTTGGTGCCTGTTACCTCAGCAGCTCATCTGGCTCAGGTAGCGCTTTTTAGCGACCTCCTGGGGCGTGTAGGAACGGATGCGCCCACCCTGGCTGACGACAATCCGCCGGTAATCTTTCACCGCTTGAGATTTGGGGCAATAAAGCAGACTGCCAGAGCGACCTTTCAGTAAACCCGAGGGCCGGAAAACGAACTTGCGGATATTGCCCTGGGTGGTAAAGGTGTCGCCGGTTTTGTAGTGATGCAGCACCGGGGTGGTCCGTCGATCCACAAATTCGTTGTTAGTGCCGTCGCTGACGAATACCAGAAAACCCGTTTCCCAGCCGCCATCGCACTGGTTGCCGCTGGTGGTGCCACATATCGTGACATAATTTCTGGAATTGATGGCATACTGCCGGCCCAGGGAAAAACTTTCCAGAAGCTCCGTGGTTTCAGCGAGCACCTTCATCCGGTCCACCCAGGCCGTCAGCGGTGGCGTGGCAACGGTGAGCAGAATGGCGACAACCGCCAGCGCTACCATCAGTTCAATCAGCGTAAAACCCCTGCCGCGACGATAATCAGCGGGTACAATCCTTGTCATCCTTGATCCATCCCATTTAAAAAGCATCCTGATATGTAACAATAGACTGGTGTATAACAAACAAATGCCCGGTGAGTGATCTTTATGACCGATGTGATAATTGTGGGTGGCGGCATTATCGGACTGCTGACGGCAAGGGAGCTGACTGCGGCGGGCTGCTCGGTGAAGCTGATTGATAAGCAGGAACCCGGCAGGGAGGCGTCCTGGGCTGGCGGCGGTATCGTGTCGCCCCTGTATCCCTGGCATTATGATGATGCCATCACCGGACTGGTTCGCTGGGCCCAGGCGTATTACCCTGAACTGTCCGAAGCGCTGCTGGCGGAAACCGGCATAGACCCGGAGTTTTCGCCCTGTGGCCTCTATATGCTGGATTCCGAGGATCACGACAAAGCGTTGCAGTGGGCCAGGCGAGTTTCTGCGGATCTGGCAGAGGTGGATATTGAGCAGGTTTATTGCAACATCCCTGCCTTGCGCCCCGGTTACCACAAAGCATTGATGATGCCCGGGGTGGGCAATATCAGAAATCCGCGCCTGCTGAAAGCGCTGGTGACCAGCCTGCTGATGTCAGAACAATTCGAACTGGTAACCCACGAGCCCGTCAACGGCCTTTGGGTGGAAAATAACAGGTTGCTCGGCGTGCAATCAGACAGCGGCCATCACAAGGCAGGCAAGGTACTGATTGCAGCGGGTGCCTGGAGCCCTCTGCTTACCCAGAGCCTGGATCTGTCTCTGACCATCGAACCGGTTCGCGGTGAAATGCTGGTGTTTGAACCCAAGCCGGGCCTGCTGCCCAGTATGGTGCTCAGCAACGGCAAATACCTGATCCCCCGACGGGACGGACGTATTGTGGTGGGTAGCACCACCGAGCGGGTGGGGTACAACAAAGACACCACTGGAGCGGGGCGAGAGACTCTGCTCACCTCTGCCTTCGGCATTATGCCAATGCTGAAAACCCTGCGTGTGGAAAAACACTGGGCAGGGCTAAGGCCCGGGGCACCGGCGGGATTACCCTTTATGGGGGAAGCCCCTGACACCAGGGGATTGTTTGTCTGCGCGGGGCATTATCGCAACGGGCTGGTAACGGCACCTGCCTCGGCCCGATTAATGGCAGACCTGATGCTGGGCCGGGCCCCGGAAATCAGCCCGGAACCGTTTCGCCTGGACCGCGAAACCATCGAAGCTGACATGTACTGACAGGAGGCGATCCTTATCAGGGTTCGTCCCTGTCCAGCCCCAGTTTTTTCAACCGGTAACGCAGTGAGCGAAAGCTCATGCCCAGTTTCTTGGCCGCGGCGGTGCGGTTCCAGCGGGTGTCTTCCAGGGCTTTGAGAATGGCCTGTTTTTCGATATCCGTCAGGTAATCTTCCAGTGATTCGCCAATATTGAATTCGGAAGCCAGTTCGCCGCTGGTGGCGCCCTGGACCGGACCAGTTTCTCCGTTGCCACTGCCGTCCGTGGGCAGATGCAGGTGCTCTGGCATGATGACGTCATCATCGCAGAGTGTTACCGCACGTTCGAGAATGTTTTCGAGCTCCCTGACATTGCCCGGAAAAGGGTAGGACTCCAGATGGCGGCAGGCCTTTTCGCTCAGTACCGGCATTTCCATTTCCCACTCTTCAGCCAGGGCATTGAGGGTATGTTTGGCGAGTATCACAATATCTTCGGGGCGCTCCCGCAGCGGGGGCACTGAAATCTGGATCACGTTGATGCGATAGAACAGATCCTGACGGAACTCGCCTTTTTCCACCAGGGCGCCAAGATCCTTGTGGGTGGCGCTGAGGATGCGGATATCCGTGTGAATTTCTTTCTGGGTGCCCACGGGGCGGACGGCTTTTTCCTGGATGGCGCGCAGTAATTTGACCTGCATGTGCAGCGGCAGGTCAGCTACTTCATCCAGAAACAGGGTACCGCCATGGGCCGCCAGGAACAGGCCCTCCTTGTCTTCGTAGGCACCGGTAAAGCTGCCTTTCTTGTGACCAAAGAACTCACTCTCCATGAGTTCATCGGGTATGGCGCCGCAGTTCACGGGGACAAAGGGGGCGTCGGCCCTTGGCCCCAGCTCATGGATCTGGCGTGCCACCAGTTCCTTGCCGCTGCCGGACTCGCCGAAGATATAAACCGGCGCCTGGCTGCGCGCCAGTTTGCGTATCTGCTTGTGAAGTTTTCGGATGGCAGGGGATTGCCCCAGTATGGGGGAATTGTCGTCTGCGGTGATAGGCACTTCGATTTCCGGTGCCCGGCGCTTGAGTTTCAGGGCCGTATTGACCAGGTCGCGGAGACGCTGCAGCTCCACCGGTTTGGACACAAAATCAAACGCACCCGCTTTGAGTGCTTCAATCGCTGTATCCATGCTGCCATAGGCTGTCAGCACCGCAACGGGGGTCTGGGGATACTGATCACTGATGAATTTGACCATTTCGATACCGTTGCCGTCAGGCAGGTTCATATCGGTAATACACAGGTCATAAGCCTGGGAGGTGATGAATTTGGAGGCCTGCTTCAGGCTTTCCGCAGCATCGGTTTCGATATCCATTCGGGAAAGGGTCAGCTGGAGCAGCTCGCGGATGTCCGGTTCGTCATCAATGATCAAGGCACGATATGCAGTCATAATTGGTTTGCCTTACCCCTCGTTACAGTGCGATGTTTTTATCCGGATGTGAAAAAGTAATACGGAAACAGGCCCCCTGGCTGGATGGTACCAAGTCTAAACGTGCCTGATTGGATTCACAAAGTTCTTTCGCAATATACAGGCCAAGGCCGGTTCCGGTGTTGTCCGTTGTAAAAAACGGTTCAAAAATCTTGTCGCGATCCGCTTCGGGAACGCCGGGGCCCAGATCACTGACTTCCAGAAACGGCCGCTCGGTATCACCACTGACCCCGGCCTTGAGCGACACCTCCCGCCGGCCGGTGTTTTTTTCGCTGTAGCGAATGCCGTTGATCAGCAAATTGCTGAGTACCTGATGGATCTGGGACGGGTCCACCTGAAAAACAATATCCTCGCTTTCATATTCAAACTGAATATCGGCCGGCGTGGGCAGGGTGGTTCTGAATATTTCCATAAATTCCCTGCACCACTCCACCAGGTTCAACCGTTCTGGCATGGCAGGGCGGCGCCGGGACAGCTGCAGAATGTTTTCAATCACCTTGTTCATTCTGACGCAGTGCTGCTGCACGATTTCTGCCAGCCGGTGATCGGTTTTGGCCAGGTCCGGAGACTCCAGCAACAGTTGTGCGGCATGGCTGATGGCTCCCAGAGGGTTGCGGATTTCATGGGCAATACTGGCAGTGAGACCCCCCAGGGAGGCCAGTTTGAGTTGCTGCGCATGCTGGGTCATGCGGGTGTTGTCGTCCACAAACACAAGCACATCCGAGCTTTCGTCAGACTCCAGGGAGGTAAAATTGGCGGACACCTCGGGGCCATTAACGGATGCCCGGAAGGGCTTGCGTTTGGGCAAGTCGGTATTGCGCCATTGGTGAAGTTGCTGACGCAGCTCCGGAGAAATACTTTCCAGTGAGTGGCTTTTCATGTCTGGCATGCCAAACATTTTCCAGCAGGCTTCATTAATCAGTCTTACCTGGTCTTTTTTATCCACGACAATAATGCCGGTGCGCATGCGCTGGATAATGTGGTGGTTCAGTTCCTCAAGCTCCGCCACTTCCAGGGTTTTCTGTCGTGCCAGAGCCTCGCTCTCCCGCAGCCGGGCGGCCAGCTGCTGGGCGAAGAAAGAAGTAATAAAAAATACCGC
>JAWVYU010000172.1:0-10491 GCA_033722575.1 Ketobacteraceae bacterium
GCACCCGCGCGTAATAATACGCTCGCAACAACACACCGGCGTTGCCCATAAACGCAGAAAGCTTGCCGATGGTTTGCGGAATATCCTTGTCATCCAGCCAGCGATAATGATCATTGCCGCTGTCATCGCTTTCCCTGCCCACAATGGGCGTTGGCATAAACGGCAACAGGCGCTCACCAACCCCGATGGGGCCTGCCCCCGGTCCACCACCGCCATGAGGTGTGGCAAAAGTCTTGTGAAGGTTCATGTGCATCACATCAAACCCCATGTCGCCGGGGCGTACCTTGCCGAGAATGGCGTTAAGGTTGGCGCCGTCGTAATACAGCAGGCCACCGGCGTCGTGTACCAGTTCAGCGATCTGCTTGATGGAGCGCTCAAACACACCACAGGTGGAAGGGTTGGTCATCATCAGGCCGGCGGTTTGCGGGCCCACCAGCCCCCTCAACGCATCCACGTCCACGTCACCGTCGTCCCGGACCGGCACTTCCCGCACCTTGTAACCGCACATCACCGCGGTTGCCGGGTTGGTGCCGTGAGCCGCATTGGGAATCAGAATTTCCGTACGCTCATGATCATTGCGCGCTTCATGATAGGCACGGATCATGGCCACGCCGGCAAACTCTCCCTGGGCACCGGCCATGGGCGTGAGCGACACGCCTTTCATACCGGTAACGTCTTTCAGAATTTCCTGCAATTCGTACAGGCAGGACAGATAGCCCTGACTGTGCACTTCCGGCGCCAGAGGATGGCGGCCGGCGAATCCGGGCAGCAGTGCTGCACGGTGGGCACCCCGCGGATTGTACTTCATGGTGCAGGAACCCAGCGGATAAAAATGGGTATCAATGGAAAAGTTGCGGCGGGACAGATTGGTGTAATGGCGCACCACCTGCATCTCACCCACTTCGGGTAACAGTGCTTTCTTTTTACGTTTCAGGTTTTCAGGAATGTGCGCTGGCGTTTCCGTCACCCCGGGGGCCTGGGATCGGGTACGGCGACCCGGCTGACTGGCTTCAAAAATTAACATGGTGGCCTCCTTATGCTGCTAATACAGCGGCCAGCGCTGCACGGTAGGATTCAATGTCGGCGTCGGTTTTGGTTTCCGTCGCACACACCAGAATGGCGTTATCCATTCCCGGATAAGCGGTAGCCAGATCAAAACCGCCCTGGATACGCTGGTCAGTCAGTCTGGCCAGCACCTCAGAGGCATCGCGGGGCACGCGGATCACGGCTTCGTGAAAGGCAGGTGCACTGAACACCGTTTCCACGCCGTCAATGGAAGTTAGCGCCGCCACCAGCTTTTGCGTGTTGGCCACGCTGGCATTGGCCACTTCTGCCAGGCCGTCAGCCCCCAGCAGACTGGTGTAAATGGTCGCCGCGGTCATGGCCAGGCCCTGATTGGTACAGATGTTGGAAGTGGCTTTGGAGCGGCGGATGTGTTGTTCCCGGGCCTGAAGGGTGAGTGTAAAGCCGGGCTTGCCCTCAAGGTCCACCGTGCGGCCAATGATGCGGCCGGGCATCTGCCGGACGATTTTCTGCTTGCAGCACATGAAGCCAAAGTAAGGCCCACCGGAGGACAGCGGAATACCCAGCGGCTGACCTTCACCCACCGCGATATCCGCACCGCTTTCCCCCCAGTCACCGGGGGGCGACAGAATGGCCAGGGCGGTGGGATTCACCACCGCAATCACCAGCATTCCGTTTTGCTGCGCCCAGTCCGTGAGAGCATGCACGTCTTCCAGACAGCCAAAAAAGTTGGGCTGCTGAATCACCAGGGCCGCGTAATCCTGGCCGCTATAACGCTCCAGTGCGCTCAGGGGCGTGGTGCCCATCTCGCTGCAATACACCACTTCCTCCAGCTCAATGCCCTGGTTTTCCACAATCGCCCGGGTGGCACTGCGATAAAGGGGGTTAACGGCGGTTGGCACCAGCACTTTGCGGGATTTGGATTTGCGGTTGGCACGGATCGCCATAAGCACCGCTTCCGCCAGGGCAGAACCGCCATCGTACAGCGAGGCATTGGACACATCCATGGCGTTGAGATGGGCCATCATGCTCTGATATTCGTAAATAACCTGAAGCGTGCCCTGGCTGGCTTCCGCCTGATAGGGCGTATAGGCTGTCATGAACTCGCCACGCCCCACGATATCCCAGACGGCCGCCGGAATATGATGCTCATAGGCCCCGGCACCGATAAAACAGGAGACATTGCCATCTTTTGCGGCACGGTCCGCCATCAAACGGCTGACCGCCATTTCACTGATGCCATCCGGCACCTGTGACAACGGCTGGCTGAGTATCTCTTTGGGAATTTCATCAAACAGGTCCTCAATGGACCCGGCACCGATCACCTCAAGCATGGCCTTGATATCGGCGTCGGTATGGGGAATATAAGGCATGGTTGGCTACCACTAAAAAGTTATTCAACGAAAGAAAGTATACGTGGGCAATGGCAAGCGCCACTGCCCCGGATAGACAAAACCTGTCAGCAGATCAGTCGTCTTCGCTGTCGATCAGGTCGGCGTAGTCGTCCGATGTGAGCAATGAATCCAGTTCGGAAGGATCACTCATTTTTATCTGGAACATCCAGCCGTCGCCATAGGGATCCTGGTTGACACTCTCGGGAGAATCCTCAAGGTTTTCGTTGACGGCAATGACTTCGCCGGAAACCGGCGAGTAAATATCAGAGGCTGCCTTGACTGACTCAACCACTCCGGCTTCGTCGCTGGCTGCCAGCGTGGTACCCACTTCCGGCGTTTCCACAAACACCAGATCCCCCATGGCATCCTGGGCATGATCCGTGATGCCGATTGTCGCAATATCATCATCGTCTACGCGCACCCACTCGTGACTGGACAGATAGCGCAATTCCGAAGGTATGTTGCTCATTTAGTTTTCCTCGATTAAAAGTGAATCGTTACCCCCGACGAGAGCAGCCCGGAGTGAGGTGGCTGCACCCGCCATGCTGTTTTTATAACGCCTGCTGTGGATTACCGGGCGTTACTTGTAAACCCGTTCCCCGTTGCGGACAAAGGGTGGTTTGACGACTTTGACGTCCAGTTGTTTGCCACGTATTTCGACTTTCGCTGTGTCGGTAATCGTAGCAGGAACCCGGGCGAGAGCAATAGAGTAGCCCAGGGTTGGCGAAAACGTGCCACTGGTGACTTCGCCCGTTTCACCCTGCGGGCCAATCACTTTCTGGTGCCCCCGCAGCACACCGCGGGTTTCCAGCACCAGCCCTACCAGTTTGCGTCCTACACCATTGGCCTTTTGTTCTGTCAGAGCTGCCCGACCGATAAAGTCCCGGTCTTCGGGTTCCCAGGCCACGGTCCAGCCCATGGCGGACTCCAGTGGCGTGACCGTCTCATCCATGTCGGCACCGTACAGGTTCATGCCCGCTTCCAGTCGCAGGGTATCCCGCGCCCCCAGGCCGCAGGCCCGTACCCCCGCATCCAGCAACTGCTGCCAGAAACCGGCGAGCGCGTCGTTGGGCACCATGATTTCCAGACCGTCTTCACCGGTATAGCCGGTGCGGGCGATAAACCAGTCATCGGCCGGCAGGCCGAAAAACACCCCCAGATCGGCGATCAGTTCCGCGTGCTGCGGCAATACGCTCTTTACCCTGTCGATGGCGTTGGGGCCCTGAACCGCCACAATGCCCAGGTCCGGGCGCTCCTGAATCGCCACCTCGAAGCCTGCGGCCTGCTTTTCCATCCAGGCCAGATCCTTTTCGCGGGTGGCACAGTTAACCACCGCCCGGTAACCATCGGCCGTGCGGTAAACAATCAGATCATCAATGACGCCGCCATCTTCCCGCAGCATGCCGGTATAGAGAGCTTTGCCGGTGGTTTTCAGCTTCGCCACATCGTTGGCCAGCAAATACCGGAGATACTCCGTGGCCTGATCACCTTTCATATCGACAACGGTCATGTGGGACACGTCAAACATACCGGCATCCTGTCGCACGGCATGATGTTCCTCAATCTGTGATCCGTAATGGATCGGCATATCCCAGCCGCCAAAATCCACAATTTTGGCATTCGACTCCAGGTGCTTGTTATATAAAGCAGTTTTTGAACCCATGACCGATCCTTTTTATGATCCTTGCTGTGTTTCTGCAAAAGCTGAACGATAGTACCACTTTTTCCGGAAAAAAGGCAGAGCGCCAAGGCGACGCATTGTACCTGTGTCAAAAAAAATATACAGGGGTGCGGGCAGAGGTTATGAAACCTGGCTTCCCGGGCGCGGGGGCACTCCGGGCAGACGTACCGTAAAGCAACTGCCCGTGCCGGGCTCACTGGTGACGCTGACGGAGCCGCCGTGAAGAGCAACCAGCTTGGCAGACAGGGGTAGCCCCAGGCCGGTGCTGGACACAGGTTTGTTCACCCGGGTGTGGATATGGTTGTATTCGTCAAAAATCCGCTCCAGATCCTCCGGGGCAATACCCACTCCCGTATCAGTAAAGGTGATTTCCACACCGCCCTCCCGGCACTGCGACCGTATCACCAGCCCGCCGGCTTCCGTGTATTTCAGGGCATTGCTGATGAAATTGATAAAGACCTGTTTAAGGCGTACCGGATCGCCCTGAATATGGCCCGTTGATGCCGGATGCAGCTCCAGTGTCAGGCCGTTTCGCTCGGCGATCACCTGGAGATCCTGGGCGCACTCCTGTAACAGGGCAGGAATATCCACCGGAGCCAGGTTCAGATGAAAACCACCCGCCTCGATCTTTGCCAGATCGAGAATTTCGTTGATCAAAGCCAGAAGGTGCTCCCCATTGCGGGTAACCCCCTGGAGCGCATCCAGTTCACGCTCGTTCAAACGATCGCGGGCCTTGCTTTGCACCCGTCGCGAAAAGCCGATCACAGCATTCAGGGGGGTTCGCAACTCGTGGCTCATATTGGCCAGAAAGCGGGATTTCGCCAGGTTCGCCCGGTTGGCTTCTTCCTCTGCCTGTTTGCGGCGTTCCATTTCTTCACGGGTGGCCAGGAGACGATCGTAGAGCTGGCTTTTTGCGATATCCAGCTGCGCCAGGAAGGTGGTCGCCAGAAGGAACAGGGCCGTACAGAGGCCAAAAACCTGAATGATCATCTGAGTCTGACGGTGGGGTTCCGGAGTTTCATTCTCAAAGGTGATACCCCACCTGAACTCCAGCACAAAAAAAACGGCGGCAGCAAGCACCGACAACGCAAACCATGCGTAGCCCGCCTTGCGGCCCAATAGTACCTGTGCAAAAAGCGGCGGCAGGAGTAACCAGGCCCCGGAGAAACGGGTAATACCCCCATTGGTATGTACCGCATTTACCATGGCAATGAACAACCCGAAAACAATCAGCTGACTGAAATACCGGATATGACCCAGCCGCCTGACGCCAACGATGGCGATCAGCGCACAGACCACCGCCACACTGACGCAGACCGTGCGCGACATAATCCCCCATTGCAGTGCTTTCCACAGAAAAATACTGCCGACACAAACGATCACCAGACTGAGACTGGCGAGATGCCGGTGATTCAGCAGCACAAAAGGATCGGTCCTGTCAGGATCGAGACCGCAGTTTAAAAATTGATCCAGCCAGTGTTTTACAGGCAATGGAAGCCCCACCCGAACGTCAATAACATCCGTTGAGTATAGACAGGGTCAGGAATTTACCGGGCCGGCACGGCGGATAAACGCAGCAGGCCAACAAATCGTGCGCCTGCTGCATCAGCGCATCAGGCCATTGAAACGCGCCGTGACTCCGCTCCGGATGACTCCTCTTCCGCGGACAGCTCATGCTGCACGGGATCCGGTCCGTATTCGGTAATCACAGGTTTTTTATCCTCGACATCCACTTCCACCACTTTGCCGCGGAGCTTGATGTCTCTGGTATTGATTTCGAAGAGTTGATTGAGAGCTTCATCAAAGTGAGGTTTGCAGAACACTATGCTGGCATCTCTGCCGGAACACCACTCTGACTTTTTTGTTAGGTACTGGCCTAATTGATTGCGAACCACATAGGCTGTTGCCATGCAAACATCCCCTCATTGCTTTTTGTGACTGGCTTATACAGTTATAACAAAGAATTGTCTATGCTGCTGTTTTTTCATCTATTTTTCTTGAACTTTTTTTGCGGTTTCCGGTATATCGCCCGCGATTCCCATAGCATGGGAAATCACCTGGCGCTTCGCCAGGTAGTGCCGGTTAAATTGCGACATACCTTCATTGCGGGCGGTGGCAAGCAGCCAGTGGAGAGGTTCGAAAAACCGCTTGAAGCCTTCCATGGCCGACATGGTCATGAGGTTGTGGGATTTGCGGCGGCGTTCATAACGGCGCAGCCCCGACCGTTCCCCGGCCGGCAAACCGCGACTGAGATTCTGCTGTATTTCCTCTGCCAGCACAGCGGCATCCAGAAAGCCCAGATTAATGCCCTGCCCGGCCAGTGGATGAATGGTGTGTGCCGCATCACCGATCAGTGCCAGTCCCGGTCGTGTGTAGTGCGTGGCGTGTTGCTGCACCAGCGGAAAAGAAAAACGCGGGTCTGCTTCCAGGATATTACCCAGGTGATATTCAAACGCGCTGCCTAGGCGGCTCATGAAAGTGGCGTCATCCCACGCCATGATGTCTTCGGCTTTTGCGGTGTCAGCGGACCAGACAATGGAGCAATAATGCCGGTTGCCGCCGCCATGGGGCGCAGCACAGTCTGAGAGGGGCAGAAAAGCCAGCGGCCCGGTGGGCAGAAATACCTGCCAGGCCGTGTGCTGATGGGGCTGTTCCGTTCTGACTGTGGTCACAATGGCGCTGTGGTGATAGGGCCAGGCTCTGACGTTAAATCCTGCCAGATCACGCACCATGGAGCGGCCGCCATCGGCACCCACCAGCAGGGACGGCTGCCAGGTGTCGCCGTTTTCCAGGCTTACCTGCCAGCCATCCGGCAACGCGCTCACCGCTTTCAGCCCGGATTCCACAAAGGTGACATTCTGCTGCTGTTGCACCTGTCGATATAAAGCCCACTGTGTCACCCGGTTTTCCGCGATAGTGCCCAGATGATCAATAGCCTCCCCGGCCAGATCGCCCACATCAAAATCCACCGTGCCGGTGCCCTCGCCGTCCCAGACATGCATGTGCCGGTAGGCGCAGAGGCGCTCCGCGCTCATCAGGCCCCAGGCACCGGTGCGGCGCAGCAGGGCTTCCGACGCAAGGGACAGGGCACTGACCCTGGGATCATACTGCGCTGGCCATGACTCCGGGTCGGCTGGCGCAGCACGGTCCACCAGGATCACCGAAACCGGCGCGTCCCGAAGCAACGCTGCCAGGGCAAGCCCGGCCATGCCGCCGCCAACAATGACAATATCAGCCCCGCTGGAGGGAGGCTGGATAGGGTTGGTGTTTTCCATGATGTGCAATACCCGTCCGTTGCGATCCCTGCTATTTGCGTTGTTTGCCGGCTTTATGGCGACGCCGGGCGGCAGCTGCCATCAGCGCTTCAATCTCGTCCGTTTTTTTCGGCACATCTCTGGTGAGTACCGCATTACCTTTTGCGGTAACCGCCACATCGTCTTCAATACGGATACCGATGCCGCGCCATTTTTCATCCACGTCCTTGTCATCCCGCGGTATGTACAGGCCGGGTTCCACTGTCAGCACCATGCCTTCTTCCAGCACGCGCCATTCGCCATCCACTTTGTAATCGCCCACGTCATGCACATCCATGCCCAGCCAGTGCCCGGTACGGTGCATGAAATATTTGCGATAACCCTCATCCGCGATACGTTCTTTTGCGGTGCCCGGGAGTATGCCCAGACGCACCAGACCCTCCGTCAGCACCTTGACCGCGGCTTCATGGGCCTGGTTCCAGTGATTGCCGGGCTTTACCTGTTTGATGGCTGCCAGCTGCGCCTTAAGCACCACCTCATAAAGCTGCTTTTGCGGCTCGGAGAACTTGCCATTCACGGGAAAGGTGCGGGTAATATCCGCCGCATAATGATCGTACTCTGCGCCGGCATCAATCAGCACCAGGTCACCGTCTTTCAGCTCATCGCTGTTTTCGATGTAATGAAGTATGCAGGCATTGGCGCCACCACCGACAATACTGGGGTAGGCCGGGTGTCGGGCGCCCTCCCGGGCAAACTCGTGAATATACTCTGCTTCCAGCTGGTACTCCGTCATGCCCGGTACGCATTTTTCCATGGCACGCACATGGGCATTGGCGGAGATTTCTGCCGCTCTTTTCATCATCCGCAATTCGGCTTTGCTTTTGAAAAGCCGCATGTCATGCAGATGATGATCCAGTGAAATAAATTCCCCCGGCGGGTGGGCACCGGCCCGCACCTTGGCGCGGATACTGTTCACCCACTCCATTACCTGCCGGTCAAACGCGGGATCCGCTCCCATGGCGTAATACACCCGGTCCCGTCCTTCAATCAGGCCGGGAAGAATTTCATCCAGGTCGCTGATGGGGAAGGCATCGTCAGCACCGTACTGTTTTACAGCGCCTTCGTGCCCGGCACGGTAGCCATCCCAGATTTCCATGGCGGGGTCCCGTTCCCGGCAGAACAGTACGTACTCACCGTGTTCACGACCGGGGATCAGCGCCAGCACCGCTTCCGGCTCGGGAAACCCGGTCAGATAATAGAAGTCGCTGTCCTGGCGATAGGGATAATCCACATCCCGGTTGCGGGGCCTGACCGGCGCAGCGGGCAATATCGCAATACTGTTGGGCTCCATCAGCCCCATCAGTTCCTGACGGCGTTCGGAAAATTCTTTTTTGGGTATCTTCATGGCACTCAATGCAAGGTTGGGGAGTCGGACGGCATGGTGTGCAGCGGCTGCCGGGCTAAACCAAACTCAGTATAGATAAGCATGGCCACTGTTTTCATGTATTCGGTCAGTTCCATATAGGCGGTTTCCTCTTCGAAATCAGAATCGCCGTTTACCTCAATATCGATTTTGCTGATCTCGCTGAAATCCCGGATGGCGGCATGAATATCGTCAGGCAGGGGCTCATCCTGGCTGTGGCCGGCACTGCCAAACCCTGCCATAAAGCCCGAACACCAGTCACCCACCGCCTCAAGGCGTTCATCAAGCGGGTCGTCATCGTCCGGTAGCAGCGGCTGGAAACCCAGGGTGCTGTCCGCCAGCTCTTTGGCTGTAAAATCCTGCAGTGCATAGAACCACTGCCGCTGATCTTCCGCGGGTTCGCGCTTGACCCCCACCGCCTGGAGGAACTGCTTCAACCACATCAGCCCGTCCAGCTTGAGTCCACCACAAAGCTGACCCACCAGAATGCCATGGGCCTCGGCGGCAGACGCCACGGCGTCCATCCGTTTCAGCTCGGCCCCCAGCTCGTAGTAGTCCAGCACTTCACCGGGTTCAAAGGCCATATCCTGATCCATGCCCTCTGTCATTTACGCTGTCTCCGTCTGTCTGTTGCGATTGACCCAGGATTGTAACATGAGCGCGGATTGTCTTACGATTTGAGCTAAACTTCTCATTAAAATAATCATCACTGGATGACAGCAGCCCCGATTGTGTACCATCATTCGGAGTCTGCCATAACTGGGAGTGGCCAACTGACAATGAATGCCCTGGAACAGCGCCTCAAACAGCTGGAAGCGCGCATCGACGAACTCACCGACCTGTGTAACGAATACAAACGGCATAACAAATCCCTTAGAATGCGCGAATCCCAACTGAACGAAGAGCGCGCCAACCTGTTGCGGAAAAATGATCTGGCACGCAACAAGGTGGAAGCCATGATTACCCGGCTGAAAACACTGGAGCAGGACACATGACAAAGGACAGCAGCGCAAAAACTGTGCAAATCAGAATTCTGGACAAGGATTATGGTGTTGCCTGCGCGCCGGAAGAGGAAGAAGAACTCCAGGCATCCGCCAAGCTGCTGGACGAACGCATGCGCGACATCCGGCGCAGTGGAAAAATTGTGGGTTCCGAGCGTATCGCCGTGATGGCGGCGCTGAACATTGCCCATGAACTTGTCAAGGCACAAAACGAAATCAAACAGAGTCAGCAGGTGACCGAACGTCATCTGTCCCGCATCAATGAGAAAATAGAACAAGCGCTGGCCAATGCCCGCCAAATGGATCTATAGACGATTCCGGATTTTCACAGACGCTGCCCGTTCTTTTCGATATACTGTGTAAGTACTCCCTGAGTTGTTCGTGATTTCGGTTATGTCCCTGAGCCGATATTTACACCTTAGGAGGTGTCTTGGGAGGCTGGAGCGCAAGTCCGCTGCGAGCGGAAAGCCCGACGCCTCCCAGTCACCACCGCCTTGAACCAACGGGTTCAAGGGCTACACCGACAACGGCAGCTCGGGGAGCTTTTACTTCCTGGCACAAGACTCCACTATGGCTGACGCTGCAAAACAAAAAAAACAAGCTCTCCGCCGTCAACTTCGCGCCGCCCGGCGCTCACTCTCTACCGTTGAACAGCGTCATGCGTCGCTTGGTGTGTGTCGCCAGCTGATCCGGCTGCCTGCATTTTTGCGCAGCC
>JAWVYU010000173.1:0-10479 GCA_033722575.1 Ketobacteraceae bacterium
AGCAAAACCCGGGGCCTGAACTGTCAGCTGTTCGGCGTCTTGTTTCCTGCCGGCTTGTCTGTTCCGATACCCTCATTACTATCGGGCGTGGGCAATTTGGCACTGCCCTCCGAAAAGGGTCCCTGAATCCAGTCACAATAGCGTGATTTCAGGAACTTGTACTGGCGCTCGGTGGTGACGCCATTGGCCATCACCTTCAGCCCCAGATTCCTGGCCAGATAAATGGCTGCATCCACCACGGTTTCATCGGTACGCGACAAGCCAACTCTTCCTATCAACCGCTCGCTGAGTTTGACGCCCTCATAGGGTATGGCTCTGAGCATTTCAAGTGATGAGTAGCCCGTTGCAAAATGATCCAGAATAAACCGGAACCCTCTGGACTGGATGTCATTAAGCTTGTTTTCCACATCATGGCCTCGCAGCCAGAAAGAGGACTCCGGCACCGCAATCAGAATCTGCTCAGGACTCAGCCCATGACGGCTGATGGTTTTGATCAACCAGTCAGCCAGATCGGTCCTGGCAAACAGACCATTGAGCAGGGGCACTATAAACTTCACTGGTTTGTCGAGTGGGGCTTCAGCCAGCCTGAGCTGCAAATCCGCGCAGGCACGCTTCCACAGGAAAGACGCCAGATCAAGCCCCATACCCGCGTCTTCCGCCACGGACAGAAAATCATTCACATCCAGCAAACCTTTGCGTGGGTGAGGCCACTGCAAGCAGGCTTCCAGCGCGGTTATCTGTTTCAGCTCGCGATCCATATGAGGCACAAACTCTACCCTGAACTCCCCTTCCTCGTGAGCTTTGTGAATCTCGTGTTCAAACGCCAGCAAGGCCGCTCTTTGCTGATTCATGCTGCTGGTAAAAAACTGGTAGTTGTTACGCCCCAGCTTCTTTGCCCGGCCCATCGCGGTTTCGGCATTCTTGATCAGGGTGTGCGGATCAACTCCGCAGCTGGGGAACACCGCAATACCAATGCTACAGCCGGTATAAATTTCATGTCCGTTCAAAAGAAAGGGTTCATGCAGCCTTTCAATAATCTTGGCAGCTACCGATGCTGCGCCATGGGGTTTGTCCAGGGCAGTCAGCACTACTACAAACGCATCTCCTTCCATGCGGCCGATGGCATCGTCCCGGCGAATCAGCAGGCGAATGCGCTCTGCGATCAGTTTCAGCAGCTGATCGCCGTGATCGTGGCCCAGGGATTCATTGATATAACGAAAGTGATCCAGATCGATAAAAAGCACTGCAAAATGCTGGCTTGCCTCTTTGGTATGCCTGATAACAACTTCCAGAGCTTCTTCAATCCGGGTGCGAGATGGCAGCCCGGTGAGCGCGTCAATACTGCTTAATTTTTTCAGTTTGTCTTTGGCTTCCCGGGTGTCTTTCAGCAACCGAAAAGCAATCAACAAACTGATACCATCAATATTGATTGCGGGAATTGCCGCAAATTTTATTTTGCTTTGCTCACCGTCCTTCCGCCAGATGGTGGCATTATCCACCTGCAGTATCTGTTCGGTGCGGGTCACCTTGGCAATAGGGTGCTCTTTCCAGCGAGAAGTAATGGAATCGGTTTCATCTTCCAGCAGGCTCTCGATATACTGGCCAAATAGATCAGTGACTTTGGCCTTGAGAAAGCGTTCAGCTGCCGCATTGGCGTAACGTATCTTGCCCTGCTTGTCGATCGCCAGAACACCTTCTTCCTCGCTTTCGATCAGGGTCTTTTTCTTTTCCCCTCCCAGGCGGGCAATGGCCTCCCGGTATCGGTAGAGGCGCAGAAAAAACCGCACCATACCCTTGAGGCGCTTGGTATCCAGCGGTTTGGGTAGCAGGTGAACTGACTGAAGCAGCTCACGATGCAAACCCATGGGCTTTTCAGCCATACTGGCGGGCATGAAAATAACTGGAATATGTTTGGTTTCCACCTGTGCCCGCAACAGGTTCAGAATCTGATAGCCATCCTGTTCATCTACCTTTGAAGCCAGCAGGATAACCGCCGGGGCTTTCTCCCTGGCCAGGTACAACACGTCTTCGCTGGTGGAACAAACAAGTACCTGTGCAGGAATATCCGCCAACAGCGCTTCCATGGCAGAAAGATTTTCGTCAAAACTGTCTACGATCAGTACGCTGGGTTGATCAGACATGCTGGCATATCCTACTTCACAGGGATTGAGCCCGGGGACACCCCAACGAACCCGTCAGGCATCAAGATTTTTCAATATTGTCTGCAGCTGATCGGAGCGAAACGGCTTTTTCATAAAATCATCCATTCCCGCTTCCAGACAGGCTTTCCGGCAATCTTCCGTATCATCGGCGGTAAGAGCAATGATGGGCACATGTTTTCCCATGGACTTCTCCCATTCACGGATAACCCGGGTCGCTTCGAAGCCGTCCATGATGGGCATCTCGCAATCCATCAGCACTATATCGTAATGTTTATCCTGTATGGCGTCGATGGCCTCCTCACCATTGTTGGTGACATCCGTACTGATGCCCAGTTTTTTCAACGCTCCCTTGGCAATAATCTGATTCACCTCATTATCTTCCACCAGCAAAGCCCGCTGCGTCTGCTGTTCCCTGATATCTCCTATGCTGTGGGCGGTGATCATGGATCCAGCCTCATCGTCCTGTCCGGTCAGCAGGGTCAGCGCATTGTGAAGCTCTTCCTTACGCAGGGGCTTTTCCACGTAAGCATTAACACCCTGCTTTTCCGCGCTTTCCGGGGTGATTCCATCGCTGTCAAAGGCCAGCAATATAACCTTGCTGTTGTTGAAACCTTCGTGTGCGCGGATCTGTTTCGCCAGCTTGAGGCCGGATTTTTTCATTTTGTGAAGATCAATAATCACAAAATCTGTACCGGAGCCTTTCAGATTCTGCTCCAGAACAGTTACCGCCTGAGCACCATGACCGGCAACCTGCCAGGACATACCCCAACTGTTACAGTATTCCTCCAGTCGTTTGCGATCATCCATGGAATCATTCACCAGCAACACGCTGCGCCCCTTGATATCGCCCTTGCTCACCG
The DNA here is from genome assembly GCA_033722575.1 of Ketobacteraceae bacterium. GTDB lineage: Bacteria > Pseudomonadota > Gammaproteobacteria > Pseudomonadales > Ketobacteraceae. Next base: position 3,023 of record JAWVYU010000173.1, read on the forward strand.
TCACAGCGGCCGCCTTGGGCAACTCAATCACCATACCAAAGGTAGTACCCAGCCCCTCCGTGGAACGCACCGTAAGCCTCCCACCCATGCGGTCCATCAGTTGCTTGCTGATAGCCAGCCCTATTCCGAGGCCATGAAACCGATCCGCCATGGAACCGCCTTCCTGGGTCAGGCTTTTGCGAATCTGCTGCACGCGCTCTTCGGAGATACCGGATCCCGTGTCAGTCACCTCTATCTGCAGCGTAGCGTGGGTATCGGTTTCAATGTCACAGCTCGCACGCACACTGATACCGCCTTCATAGGTAAAATTGAAAGCATTGTTGAGCAGGCTTTGTAAAACCTGAAGTATATGCTGCGGGTCCCCGATCAGATTATCAGGCACATAGGGCGAAATCAGCATGGCCAGTTCCAGGTTTTTTCTGCGTGCCATGGGCATCAGGCTGTCGACGAAGTTTTCCAGCTCCGCACGTACATTAAAGGTAACCCGCTGCAGATCCAGATCGCCGATTTCAAGATGGAGAAAATCGGTTAATTCGCCAAAGGAACGCTGCAGATCCCGGCCCGAATGGTAGGCCGCATCCAGCTCACTCTGCGCTGCCGCCGATAGCCCGGGATCGTCCAGTGCCTCACCTACCATATTGAGAAGGTTGTTAATCGGCATTCTCATGTCCTGGGCGATGTGGTGGAGAAAGCGGGTCTTGACTTTGGAAAGCGCCGATTCCTCTTCAAGATTGCGCTTCATCCGGTGGTAGGATTCCTGGGCTTCGGTGATGTCCTGAAAGGTTACCAGGTCAAAGTTTGCCCCTGAAAACTCATAGGGATTCACTGAGAAATCAAGTGCCAGACGGCGTCCACTGGTGTGGGTGGCGAACACGGGACGGGCCCAGTACTCCTCGCTGTTTTCGCGAAAATCCCGCAGATAGTTGGGCACATGCCCGGCGTACTCTCGGGGGCAGATAATAAAGCGGTCAAAATACTCATCAACGACGGTTTTCTTGTTGATACCGAACAGCCCCTCTGCGGACTTGTTGGCAATCAGCACCACGCCTTCACTGTTAAACAGTAAAGCGGGAACTGCCAGACTTCGGGTAAAGCTTTTCAGTGATTCCAAATCCATACTGGTCTCGCCGATATCGGGGACAATGGGCGCATACACGCCTCATTTAAGTATAGATACAGATTCCTATCTGTCCGGGAAATTGACCGCTTTATTGGGCTACCCAATGTCGCAAGACACAAAAAAGGCGCTTCACCGGCAGGATAAAGCGCCTTTATTTCAGCAAGTTAGGTTTTCTATTTCAGTTTGCGACCCTTGCTCGCGGCAATCCGCAGCCGCAGCGCGTTAAGTTTGATAAAGCCTTCGGCATCCTTCTGGTTATAGGCACCGGCATCGTCTTCAAAGGTGGCAATACTTTCATCGAACAGGGAAAGGTCCGAGCGACGCCCTACCACGCTTACATGCCCTTTATACAGCTTCACACGGACTTCGCCGTTCACATAGCGCTGGGTTTCATCAATCAGTTTCTGGATTACCTCCCGCTCTGGAGACCACCAGTAACCATTGTAGATCATCTCGGCATAACGCGGCATCAGGCTGTCCTTGAGGTGTGCGGTTTCCCGGTCCAGGGCAATGGACTCGATAGCACGGTGAGCCGGCAGCATTATGGTGCCTCCGGGTGTTTCATAGCAGCCCCGGGACTTCATGCCCACGTAACGGTTCTCCACAATGTCCAGCCGGCCGATACCGTTTTCTCCGCCCACTTTATTGAGATAGGCCAGCACGTCGGCCGGGCTCATCGGCTTGCCGTCAATGGCCACAATGTCCCCTTTTTCATAGGTCAGCTCAAGGTAGGTGGGGGTATCCGGTGCTTTTTCCGGCGCTACAGACCAGCGCCACATATCCTCTTCAGCCTCAAACCAGGGATCTTCCAGGGGGCCACCCTCATAGGAAATATGCAGCAGGTTAGCGTCCATGGAGTACGGAGACTTCTTGCCCCGCTTCATCTCCACCGGTATGTCATGCTTTTCCGCATAGGCCAGCAGGGATTCCCGGGAATTGAGATCCCACTCCCTCCAGGGGGCAATCACCCGGATCCCGGGGGTCAGGGCATAGGCACCCAGCTCAAAACGCACCTGATCGTTGCCCTTCCCGGTGGCACCGTGGGAAATGGCATCAGCGCCGGTTTCCTCAGCGATTTCCACCAGACGTTTCGCAATCAGTGGCCGCGCTATGGAGGTGCCCAGCAGATATTCTCCCTCATAGATGGTATTGGCGCGAAACATGGGATACACGTAATCACGCACAAACTCCTCGCGCAGATCTTCGATGTAGATTTCCTTCACGCCCATGGCTTCGGCTTTGGCACGGGCCGGTTCCACTTCTTCCCCCTGACCGATATCCGCGGTGAAGGTCACTACTTCACACTGATAGGTTTCCTGCAGCCACTTGACTATGATGGAGGTATCCAATCCACCGGAGTACGCTAATACAACCTTGTTGATATCTGACATCGTCTATTCCTGTTTGTCCGAATTGACTGGGGCCCGGCTTGGGCGCATAAGGGGCACGTATTTTACACGGTTCGGCGGGCATCCGCACTAGGGGGGCTGAAACCCGGGCACCCGGAACCGGACCCGGGTTCAGCGTAATCAATAGCGCGGTTTTTTTACACTCACATAGACGCGGCGGTTCAGGGCGCGCTCGGCCGGCGTGGCCCCCTTGTTGCGGGGCCGGGTTTCGCCGTAGTAGTTGGTAACGATTCTTTCGGGATCAACCCCTTTGCTCACCAGATAATCCTTGACCTCTTTGGCCCGCAGCCGCGAAAGCTCCCAGTTGTGACCGCGGCGCCCCTCTTGGCTGGCATGGCCGTGCACAGCGATTTTTCTGACCTCGGGATCCACCAGCACATATCCGGCAATCAGGTCCAGGCGGTCGCGGGCTTCCTGGCTCAGTCCGTATTTGTTCAGACCAAACAACAAATGGGAAGACGCGATCTGCTGGTAATTCACGGGGTAAAGAGTCGCCAGGCAGGAAGCAAACCCGTTATAGGCCTCCTGGAAATTAACTGGGGACACGCCCACCTCTATCTCATGATCTTTGGTCCAGCCATTGATGACGAATGTGGGCATCATGCCCGCTACCAGCTCATCAACAATGCGATCGGTATGCTGGCGATTCACCAGCACAGGGTGCTTACCTGCCCGGGTTTTGAGTTCGGTGACCGGCACAGGATCCGGCCCCGGCCGCCAGAATGGCGCACGGATTTCCAGTTTGCCACTGCCCGCTGCGGTAGCGACCCGGTCTGACTCCAGATAGAAATTAATATAGGATCCGGAGTCGATCTCAAATATTGCCATCCCATATTGCGGAATCCCCTGCCACAGACGGCATTTCAGCGGACCTGGCTCCAGATGCCATTCTGCATCAATACCCGCCAGAAACTCATGGGCTTTCAGTGCACCGGACAACAGCAACATCAGAATGACGGACAGAATGCGCAACACGGATTTCCTCAGCAACAGTTAAAACAAACAAGTTTAGCCGTATCTTTGTTATCGGCCAGAAGCGCTGGATCTTTACGACCGGAACCGGACCGGATTGAGAAGCCTACCAGTATCGGGTAGCATTCCCGCTTTGATCAAAGCCAGGGCAAATATTGTTATGTCTGTCAGCTCGCCCCAAATCGCCAACCGTTTTCGCGGGTTTCTGCCCGTGGTGGTGGATGTGGAGACCGGAGGATTCAACCCCCGCACGGATGCCCTGCTGGAAATTGCCGCTGTGGTAATAGAGATGGATGGCAATGGTCTGGTGTATCCGGGGGCAAGCGTGCACCAGCATGTAGAACCGTTTCCAGGGGCCAATATCGAGAAGTCAGCACTGGAGTTTACCGGCATTGACCCCTACCACCCCTTCCGGCGGGCCGTGAATGAATGCGCTGCACTGGGTGAGATTTTCAAGCCGGTCCGGCGAGCCATCAAGGAAAACCATTGCACCCGGGCGGTGCTGGTAGGTCACAATGCCTTTTTTGATCATGACTTTCTGAAGGCCGCAGTGGAGCGGGCCGGTATCAAGCGCAACCCTTTTCACCCGTTTTCCTGTTTTGATACAGCGACACTGGCAGGGCTCGCGGTAGGTCAAACCGTGCTGGCCAAAGCCTGTGAAGCAGCCGATATCGAGTTCGATCAGCGCGAAGCTCACTCAGCACTTTATGACACTCAGAAAACCGCGGAGTTATTCTGTTATATCGTCAATCGCTGGAAAGCACTGGGCGGACTGAATAACCTTTGATCCTGACTCTGCCTGGCACTTTTCATTTGACGGATTCCACAAAAAAGCCGGGTCTTAGAGACCCGGCTTTTTATATCAGGCTTGCGAGTCACTGTTACTGTTACAGCTTCTCGGAATTATCGGACAAATAAGCCGCCACACCTTCAGGTGAAGCATTCATGCCCTTGTCACCCTTGTTCCAGCCTGCCGGACAAACTTCGCCATGCTCTTCGTGGAATTGCAGCGCGTCAACCAGTCGAATCAGCTCATCCATGTTACGGCCCAAAGGAAGGTCGTTCACGATCTGGGAACGAACCACACCGTCTTTATCAATCAGGAAGGCACCGCGGAACGCCACGCCACCATCAGACTCCACATCGTAAGATTTACAGATGCCGTGGGACATATCGGCCGCCAGGGTATATTTCACCGGTCCGATACCGCCTTCGTTTACCGGAGTGTTACGCCAGGCGTTATGCGTGAAATGAGAGTCGATGGATACACCGATAACCTCTACGCCACGCTCCTTGAACTGATCCATTCGGTGGTCAAGGGCGATCAACTCGGACGGGCATACAAAGGTAAAGTCCAGAGGATAGAAGAAAACAATGCCGTATTTGCCTTTAATAGCTTCGGACAGCGTGAACTCATCAACGATAGTGCCATCACCCAGTACCGCTGGAACTGTAAAATCGGGAGCTGGTTTACCAACTAGAACACCCATGTAACTCTCCTTATGGTTGCCTTTATTTTGCACAAAAAACCCGCAACCCCCTGCCTGCATCCTAAAGGATCTATCAGACACCACTTGGTCAGCGGCCGGATTGTCAGGGGACCGGCAGATCATTAAAGATTAAAAATTGGTTGTTTTATCAACAACGTGCTTATGATTGCGTGTAAAATCATACACCCTTCGTCCGAATCTTCCACCCGTTGGGGTGATTAATTTTTTTCTTCCTGCTTTTGCCCTATGCTAGGCGTTCTGCCATTACCAAAGGGAATATGATTTTGCCAAACTTCAAGGACCACTTTTCATCCGGCAGTGACGATTACCGCAAGTTCCGGCCACGGTATCCGGAATCGCTGTACAAGTGGCTTCATACCAAGGTCGCCAGACCCAACACGGTCTGGGAGTGTGGTGCCGGTTCCGGACAGGCCACGGAACACCTGGCAAAACACTTTGATCACATTATTGCCACAGAACCGAGCGAAGCCCAGCTGGCCTCGGCGCCTCCCATCGATAACGTTACCTACAAGGCCAGTGCCGCAGAAACCTTTGAGCATGAACCGGGAAGCATCGACATGGTGGTGGTGGCGCAGGCTATCCACTGGTTCGACCAGGCACGTTTTTTCGAGAAAGTGGATCAGCTGCTGAAACCTGGGGGCTTGCTGGCGGTGTGGGGGTACCAGCTGATGGAGGCCAACGAAGCCCTGGACCCGCTGCTGAAGGCATTTCATGACGATTTTGTAGGGCCCTACTGGCCTCAAGAGCGCAGCCTCCTCAACAACGGCTATGCCACTATCAGATTTCCCTACCCCGCCCTGGAAGCCCCCGGATTTGTCATGACCGACGAATGGGATCTGGGCCATCTGCTCGGTTACCTGAACACCTGGTCTGCCACCCGGGCATTCGAGAAGGACAAGGGACACAACCCGGTGGATCTGTGGCGCGACAAGCTCACCGCGGCCTGGGGTGACAAACCGAAACAGCGCGTAAGCTGGCCACTGGTGCTCTACGTCGGGCGAAAATGAGCCCTTCTATGGGGCCAACGAAGACCATGCCCGGTCTTTTTGTGGCCCTCCATTGCCTCGATTGTAACGAATACAGCTTATTTACTTTTTTTCGTAAATTTTCCTTCTTTTTCGCTTAAATTTCTGAATAATTATAACCTTTGGTTTTACATCAAAGCGTTTTTATTCTTTCCTGACTTTAAACGCCGCTATCCATCAGACCAGGTTATCCTGAAATCATCGAGGATACATGTTGTAAAAACCTGTTTTCTAATGAATTTATATTATTTTTCTTTTTTGCCTCTGTTGCCGCAGAGAGGGTATCAGGATGAACACTGACATGGACAGTAAACCTAATATCGCCAGGTCCGGAACCGATAATGCCAGACGCATTGTGCGCCAGGCGCTCGGAAACGAAACCGTTAACAACCTCCATAAGGAAAATCCGCTGCTGGATTTTGCCAGTGTCGCCGTTCCGGTGGTTCTGGTGATAGGCATTGCTCTGCTTATGGGGCGCATCGAATTCGGTTTGCTCTGGTGTCTGCTTTTTGTCGCCCAGGGCTTGCTGGCGCAAACCATGATGCTTGTCAGTCATGATCTTTTTGTGCACCGCCGGGTCGGAGGTGATTTCTGGAGCTGGGTTGGCAGCATGGTGCTGACAATTCCCAGGCTGTCGTCGCCCAGCGGTTACGAATCCGCACACCTGAATCACCATAAATACATTGGCACTGACCGGGATACCGAAGCCTATAAACAGGACCTCAATACCCGCTTCAAGCGCGTCCTGTTCAGCACCATGCCAGGTGTGAAAATGGCTCAGGCCAACAAGTTCTCAGACGCGAAACGCAAACACTATCATGACGTGACCGCTGTCAGGCCCGGGCAAAGCCAAAAACTAAGGACAGAAAAACTGTTGCTGAAGCTCTGGCTGGTGGTTCTGGTTGTGCTTTCCGTCACTTTCCCTGAAACGCTGTTTTTTGGTTATGTGCTGCCTGTGATGATCATTCTTCCCGTAATGAACAGCCTCAGAATCATCATCGAGCATGCCGATGCCAACCCGGAAAACCCGTTTAACCAGTCAACCTTCTATGAAACCGGAATTGTTTCCAGGGCGGTGTTCCTGTGGGACTCGGGAGATTGCCATATCGTGCATCATATTTTTCCAAGAATACCCTGGTACCAGGTAGGCAAAGCCGTGGATCTTATGAAATCCGTGTTTGAACAGCACGGGGCAGTAAAAAGAACCTCGTTCTGGAGGTTAGTCAAAGGCTGGTATTTCAGTAACTATGCGCACCGTTCGCTTTGGCCAGCAGACACATAAACCCATGGCAAGCTAACCAGATTAGTTCCCTATCATTCGAATACAGGTCACAATTAAGGCTGGTACAATTTCGCTGTAGCTACTCGGGACTGAAGGCCAAAGAGGGATCTCCGTGAAAAGCCGGGCTAAATACGATGC
>JAWVYU010000174.1:0-10472 GCA_033722575.1 Ketobacteraceae bacterium
GTCAGGGTGGCCTTCATCAGCAGAAAACGCAGATACACCAGCCAGGTGTTGAGTACATCGGTTTCACAATAGTCGCGAATGCCCTTGATATCGCCTTCCTGGAACGCATCCCAGACCCTGGCACCGCTCATGCCCATCTTGCCGGGAAAACCCAGCAGAGTCGCCATCTGGTCCAGCGGAACACAGGCACGCTGCTGGAACATCCCCAGCACCTCCATCAGGTCCGTATGGCGCTCGTGGTACCGGTTGATGTAGTTGTTCCATTTGAAGCTGTTGTCATCCTGCCCGGTATCCCAGTAGCGAGGCGCCTGGACCCCGTGATACATGGCCCGGTAGTGCAGCACGGGCAAATCAAACCCACCCCCGTTCCAGGACACCAGCGTGGGAGAAAATCGGTCAATCAGATCAAAGAAGCGCTGGATAATTTCTTTTTCGCCAGCGTCTTCATCCCCCAGCGTCCACACCGCTATCTTGTCGCCACTGCGAAACACTGCAGAGATGGCCACAATCCGGTGCAGGTGCAGGCGCAAAAACTCCGTACCGTTTTCCTGCCGCCGCAGGTTCATCATGGCATTGGCGACATCGGCATCGGAAAGCCCACCCAGATCGTAGACCCGGCGGCCCCCTTCCACATCCGGAATGGTTTCAATATCAAAAACAAGTACGTTCATAAAGATGGATTAACCTGGAAAAACACCGGTGGACAGATAACGATCGCCGCGGTCGCAGATAATGGCCACAATCACTGCATTTTCCACCTCACTGGCAACTCGCAATGCCCCGGCTACCGCACCGCCGGATGACACACCACAGAAAATGCCTTCCCGCGCCGCCATGGCGCGCATGGTTTCCTCTGCTTCCTGCTGATCAATATCCAGCACCCGGTCCACCCGGGACGCGTCGAAGATTTTGGGCAGGTAGGCTTCGGGCCAGCGGCGGATGCCGGGTATGGAGGCACCCTCTTTTGGCTGCAGACCCACGATCTGAATATCAGGGTTCTTTTCCTTGAGAAAACGTGAGGTGCCCATGATGGTGCCGGTAGTGCCCATGGAACTGACAAAGTGGGTGATTTTGCCATGGGTATCGCGCCAGATCTCCGGGCCGGTACCCTGGTAATGGGCCAGAGGGTTGTCCTGATTGGCAAACTGATCCAGCACCAGGCCTTTACCCTCGCGCTGCATCTGATGGGCAAGATCCCGTGCCCCTTCCATTCCGTCCGTTTTGCTGACGGAAACAATTTCGGCGCCATAGGCACGCATCGCCGCGCGCCGCTCCTCGCTCATGTGCTCCGGCATGATCAGCACCATCCGGTAGCCCTTGATAGCGGCAGCCATGGCAAGCGCGATACCGGTGTTGCCACTGGTGGCTTCAATCAGGGTGTCACCGGGTTTGATGGCGCCGCGGGCCTCGGCCTGCTGTATCATGCTCAGCGCAGGGCGGTCTTTCACCGAACCGGCCGGATTATTACCTTCCAGCTTTACGAGAATGGTGTTGCTGGTATTTCCGGGTAACCGCTGCAGGCGAACCAGTGGCGTATTGCCCACAAAGCTTTCTATGGTGGGGAATTCTGCGGCGGGTGATACTGTGGTGGGAAATTCGTGATTCTGGTCTTTCATGGCGCCCAATCATAGCCGAATTCATAGGTGCGGCCAATGATACTGGTTGCCGGGGCAAAAATCTCTGTTTACCTGCAGGTTCTAAGGTTATAACTTTAAGCTATACAAGCATTTGTAGCGGATATCACCTAAGATTTTTAAGATAGTCAGCCTTTTTACACCTATCCGGTCTTTAGGTCCGTCAAGTTACCTCCCGAAACGGGGAAAACATCAGTTTATGAAGAAATGGGGACTTCGGGGCAGAGCGATAATTTTCAGTATTGTGCCCACGCTTTGTGTGAGCCTGATCCTGGGCAGTTTTTTGCTGATCCATCGCTTTGCCGAAATCAACCGCGCGCTGGAAACCCACGGCACCACGCTGGCAGTGAATTACGCCAGGCTGCTGGCAACCAGTGCCGAGCTGTCCGGGGATGCAGCCCGGCCATTGCAGAATGCCTCTGCCGAGCAGATCGTCGACCAGATCATTGAAGAGGACGCCATTCGCTCGGTAGCGGTGTACGACCCCGAAAACCAGCCGGTATGGACCGCCGGCCCCACCATGCTGCCGGTACCCGGACGGGTCAGCGTTATCCCCGCCACCATTGCAGATTTCATCACGCCGGATGTGCATGAAACCCGGGAATCCCTGCGGGTGCTGTACCCCATTCGCAAGAGCGAGGACAGCCCTGACCCTCTGGGATGGCTGGAAATCGAGATTTCTCCCGCCGCCAGTCTGATTGCCAAATACCAGTCTGTGCTGATCGTCATCGGCGCCTGCCTCGCGGCACTGACTCTGAACGGCTACCTGGCATTTTACCTGTCCCGGGAAATCGGCGCGGGTATTCGCAGTATCACCCGGGCCATCGACAACATGAGCAAGGGGGACCTGGAAACCCGGGTCAGGGAGGATTCCTACGGTGAGTTGCGCAGCCTGCAAAGCGCTCTCAACCGGCTCAGCGATTCCATCGTCGAAAACCAGCGGGAACTGCAACAGAACGTGGATCAGGCCACAGAAGATCTGCGGGAAACCCTGGAAACCATCGAGATTCAGAATATCGAGCTGGACCTGGCCCGCAAGGAAGCCCTGGAAGCCAGCCGCATCAAATCCGAATTTCTGGCCAACATGAGCCACGAAATCCGGACACCACTGAATGGGATCATCGGCTTTACCAACCTGCTGCTGAAGGGAGATCTGTCACCCTCGCAGCATGACTACCTGGAAACCATACAAAAATCCTCGGAGAGCCTGCTGGCAATCATCAATGATATTCTGGACTTTTCCAAAATCGAGGCAGGCAAGCTGGTACTGGACCAGGTGCCCCTAAACCTGCAGGACGTGGTGGAGGACGTGCTCACCATGCTGGCGCCCATTGCGTTCGAGAAACGCTTGGAGCAGGTCAGCCTGTTTTATTCCGATGTTCCCACCCATATCCTGGGGGATCCGCTGCGGCTGCGCCAGATCATCACCAACCTGGTGAACAACGCCATCAAGTTTACCGAGTATGGTGAAGTGGTGGTGCGGGTGATGCTGGATGACCTGCGCGACAACCAGGCCGTTATCAAGGTAACCGTAACGGACACCGGCGTGGGCCTGTCAGAAGCCCAGCAGGAAAATCTGTTCAACGCGTTTCGTCAGGCCGATACCACCACTGCCCGGCGTTTTGGAGGCACCGGTCTGGGGCTGGTGATCTCAAAACACCTGGTGGAGCAGATGCATGGTGACATCGGCCTGGAAAGCGTGGAGTCAGAAGGTTCCACCTTCTGGTTTACTTTCCGCACAGAGGTACAGAGCTCCAGGGAAGAGCTGAAGCCTCTGATACCCAATCGTCGCGCTCACGTGCTGGTGTATGACAGCAACGCCACCGTGCGTGCGGCAGCGCGCAATACGCTTTCCAAGAAAAATATTGAAGTGCATGAATACAGCGACATCGCCGTAGTCAAGGAGGATTTGCTGTCCGACGAGGTGCCCGCTCCCTACGATGCCGCCATTATCGGTATCAATGCTCACCAGCCCATGTACCTGGAAATATCCAAATTGTTCAAGGCGAACACCATCAGTTTTCCGATTATTATTTTTGGTAACCACTCAGACCAGATGGTGATCGCCGATATGGTGGGCGAAGGCCTGCCGCCCCTGATACCGAAACCGCTGAACCAGAAAAAGGCTTTTGACGTATTGCAACAGGTGATCAGCCGCAACTATGTAGCAGAACTGCCGGCGCGAAGGGACTCCGCCAAAACCGTCGCAGTTACCAGCGAACACGCAGCAAACAGCTTCCGCAGTCATGAGCCTCCGCTGCAGATTATTGCGGTGGATGATAACCCCGCCAACCTTAAGCTGCTGACCGCCCTGCTGGAGGATCTGGGAGTGGCAGTTACCCCTTGCGACTCTGGGGCCAAATGCCTGGAACTGATTGACCGGCTTGACTACGATCTGGTGCTGATGGATATCCAGATGCCGGAAATGGACGGGCTGGAAACCACCCGCAGGATCCGCTCCAGGGAAAATGGTGAAAACCATATCCCCATTGTGGCCGTTACCGCCCATGCCCTGGCCAGCGAAAAGCAGAAATTACTGAAATCGGGCATGGACGATTACGTTACCAAGCCCATCAATGAACGGCAGTTGATTCACATTATCAAACGCTGGACCAACCGCGACCTTGCCTCGCCCGCGCCAGTGGAACTCCCCCCCAGTCCGGAACGGCATCAGTCAGCCGTGGATATTGCCATGGGACTCAAGCTTGCCAACGGCAAGGAGGAGCTGGCGGAGGAAATGCTGTCCATGCTGTTTGACTCGCTGAAAACCGACAAGCACACCATGGGCCAGGCCATAGAGCAGAAGGATTACGGGGATTTGCTGGAGCAGGTACACAAACTCCATGGTGCCACCCGCTATACCGGGGTACCGCGTTTGCAGAAAGCGGCACGCAACCTGGAGGAGGTTCTCAAGCGACGAGAACTGAATGAGGTCCCCCAGCTTTCCGATATTCTGTTCCAGGAAATAGAAGCCGTACTGGCCTGGGGTATCGAGCACCGGGGCATTACCATTAACTAGCGCGCTGCTTTTGAAAACCGTTGCACCAGGCTAAACGGCTGCGCCTTCCAGTATCACAAAGGCCACGGCATGCTCTTTCTCGTCACTTACGGAAAGATGATGCCGGTTTACCCCCATGTCCCGGGCGCGGCGCAGGGCTTCATCGGTCAGCACCAGCAGGGGTTTTCCCTGCTCATCGTGGTCGGTGAAAATATGGCGCCAGGTAACACCTTCGGCAAACCCTGTGCCCAGTGCTTTTGCCGCTGCCTCCTTGACGGCAAATCGCTTGGCCAGATAGCTGGCCTTGTGACGGGTTTGCTGGTATTCCTCCAACTCACATCCCGCCAGTACCCTTTCGGCAAAGGCGTCACCATGCTTTTCGATGTTTCCCGCCATCCGCGGGACAGACACGATATCCGTGCCAATACCCAGAATCATCGGGCGTTCTGCGCCTCCAGCATGAGCTGTTTCATTTCACTGACAGCCGCCTTGAACCCCACAAACAGGGCCCGCGCCACAATGCTGTGGCCGATGTTCAGTTCATTAATACCCGGCAATGCCGCAATGGGCTCCACGTTATGATAGTGCAGGCCATGACCTGCATTCACGATAAGGCCCTGATTCAACCCCAGCTCCAGCCCCCGCTGGATGCGATCAAACTCCATTTCAGCCTCGGCTGCATGAGCCGCATCCGCGTAGGCTCCGGTATGCAGTTCTATCACCGGTGCACCCGCCTGACTGGACGCCTCGATCTGTTCCTTATCAGGATCGATAAACAGCGACACCTCAACCCCTGCTGCTGTCAGCCTGTCGCAGGCTTCCCTGACGCGCTCGAACTGCCCTGCCACATCAAGCCCGCCTTCCGTGGTCAGCTCTTCCCGTTTCTCGGGCACAAGACAACAGTGGTGCGGCCGGACCTGCTCGGCAAAACGGACCATTTCATCGGTCACCGCCATCTCCAGATTAACCCGGGTATTCAGGGTTTCCATCATGAGTTTGACGTCGCGCTCCTGGATATGGCGGCGATCTTCACGCAGATGCACGGTAATGCCGTCGGCGCCCGCTTCCTCGGCGAGTAGTGCCGCATAAACCGGATCAGGGTATCGGGTTCCACGTGCCTGCCTGAGGGTTGCCACATGATCGACATTCACCCCAAGTAAAATACGCTGTGGATTCGCCATCGCTTCAGGTCTCCTCATCTGATGAACATGATTGTTACTGTGATTTGTCTGGCGCTGCAGCGGTGTGTCTGGCAAACAGTTCCCGGCTCTTGAGGGGTTTTTCCCCCAGATGGGGAGCCAGCGCCATTCGCATCAAACGCTTGGCAGCCTGTTTTATTCCGTTCTGCTGCCATTGCTGAGCGGCAATGCCCATCAGTTCGGAACCACGAAAGCAGCTTTGCTGATACGCAGGATCCAGTTTGCGGGGCACAGCCATAAAGCCTGCGTCTGCATCATAACGATAATTAAGATCAGGATCTATGGGCCGATAATCGCTGTCCCGGTCCAGGGTAATCTCGTAGCCCAGCCCGGCAAGCAGCTGCCATTCAAAATGCCGCAGCAGAATTTCCACTGAGGCCATGTCCTCAGGGTCCAGTTTCTGCAGCTGGACCAGAGTGTGCTGATAGGCATCATAAATCTCCGGGTGGGGATCTTCCTTGTAAAGCAGGCGCTGCACCAATTCGTTGATATAAAGAGCACTGTACAGCAGGTTGCCCCGCAGGAAAAAAGCCGGGCCATCGGTTTCAAAGTCCTTGCCGGTTTTGAGTTCCCTGTCACCGTACCAGAGCAGGCTCAGGGGTTGGAATGGCTGCAGCAACCGGCCCCTGGCGGTCTTGCCTTTGCTGCTTTTGACGCCGCGAAATACAGCACTGACGCGGCCATGGTCGCGGGTGAACAGGTCCAGGATAACGCTGGTTTCCCGGTAAGGGCGGGCATGGAGCACATACCCTGTAACCCATTGGGACGGCCGGCTCATGGCAAACCGCTCAGCAAATCCTGTCAGACATCATCGTACCCCAGGCTTCTCAGAGCACGCTCATCATCGGACCAGCCACTCTTGACCTTGACCCACAGGTTCAGCATGACCTTGGCATCCAGCATCCGCTCGATGTCTTTACGTGCCTCCGAACCGATGGACTTGAGCTTTGCACCCTGTTTGCCGATCACGATATTTTTCTGGCCGGGACGCTCCACCAGAATCAGACCATGAATATGCCAGACCCGCCCCTCCAGTTTCATTTGTTCGATTTCCACGGTCATGGCGTAAGGGACTTCCTGCCCCAGCTGGCGCATGATCTTCTCGCGAATGATCTCTGCTGCCATAAAACGCTGGGACCGGTCGGTAATCTGATCTTCCGGGTAGAAGTGAACGCTTTCCGGAAGGCACTGGTGAATCTCCTGTTCCAGCAAATCCAGCTGCTTGCCATGAAGCGCCGCCACGGGAATCACTGCCCGGAATGCGTGCTTGCCGGAAACCTGCTCGATAAAGGGCAGCAACAGGGCTTTGTCTTCCAGCCTGTCGATCTTGTTGATCACCAGTATGACGGGAATACTGCTGTGCATGAACTGCTTCAGAACATGCTCGTCCTGAGGGGTCCATTTACCTGCCTCAATGACAAACAGCATCACGTCCACATCCTTCACCGTGGATGTAGCCGCGCGATTCATGTAACGATTGATTGCCTTGGGCTCAGACTGATGGATGCCGGGAGTGTCCACAAACACCGTCTGGGTGGCGCCTTCTGTTTTGATACCCAGCACCCGGTGACGGGTGGTCTGGGGCTTCCTGGAAGTAATGCTGAGCTTCTGCCCCAGAATATGGTTCAGCAGGGTGGATTTGCCCACGTTGGGCCGCCCCAGTATGGCCACGTAACCGCAACGGGTTGCCGGTTGAGTGTTTTCTGCCACGAATAAGGTTCCTCAGGTTAGCGTTTGATTCAGGCCGGGGACGCTCAATGGTCCACTTGTTCCAGAGCTGCCAGGGCCTTGCCCGCGGCCTGCTGCTCAGCATGCCGGCGGCTTGTTCCTTCTCCGATAAATCCCTGTTCCAGGCCTTCCACCGTACATTCGATCCGGAAAGTCTGACAATGGGACTGCCCGGAGATGGACACAATGCTGTAATCCGGCAGATTCAGTTTCCTTGCCTGCAAGGCTTCCTGCAACCGGGTTTTGTTGTCCTTGACGGTGTCTTCAAGATTGAGCTTGTCGAGGCGGGCCGCAAACCAGCGGTTAACCACCTGCTGACAGGTATCAAAACCCGCTTCCATATAAATGGCGCCAATCAGAGCCTCCACGGCATCTGCGAGCGTGGAGCTGCGGCGTCTTCCCCCAGACTTCAGTTCACCGGGCCCCATTCGCACGTAATCGCTCAGCGCAAACTGCTTGCCGATATCCGCCAGAGTCGTGCCTTTCACCAGGCTGGCCCGCAAACGGCTCAGCTGCCCTTCGCGGGCTGTGGGAAACTTGCGGAACAGGGCCTCACCGATAATGAAATTGAGTACTGAATCCCCCAGAAACTCCAGGCGCTCGTTGTTGTGTTCGCCACTGGCACTGCGATGGGTCAGTGCTTCTGCTACCAGAGCCTCATCCCTGAAGCGGTAACCGATGGCTTTTTCCAGAGGCCCCAGGCTGGTCGTATCCCCGTGATTTCTCATAGACCGCCGGGTTTACGGAGACAGTTCGATAGAATGGGAAAATGAAGTGATCGCATCAATATTGCCGTACATGTGGGTGCGGACTTCATAATTCACGTTGAGCTTGATCACGCCATCTTCCTTGAGGATTTCAACCTGATCCTTCTCGAGCCTGACATTGCTCACCTGCAGGCGCCGGTTCAGAGACTCACGAATCTCTTTCGGCGTCATGGTAGCCGCCTTTCGTTCTTCATCTTCCATGTTTTTCAGGGCGGTGGCCACGGCAAAATCATCGTAGTAAGACGGATACAGTTTGATGACAGAGATAGCCAGAAACGCCACCATCCCACCGATAATCACCATACCCGTGGTTGTCATGCCTGCTTGTTTTGCTGGGTTTTTCATAGTGTCTCCGGAGCTCTTGTTATCCTATCAGCATGGCTGATTGTTGTGCCGTTACTCATACAGGAAGCGATTGTGATCAAAACTGGGCACCCAACCGGGCATGTGCATCCAGACTGCAAAGGCTTTACCCACAATATTGCTCTCGGGAACAAAGCCCCACACCCGGCTGTCACTGCTGTGATCCCGGTTATCACCCATCACAAAATAGTGCCCTTCGGGTACCATCCACTTCTGCGGCGGGCCGGCAGCCCGGCTGAGATCGATATGGATTTTGTGTTCCACATCACCCAGTATTTCATTATAGATCCTGTACGCGGGCCGGTTGGGCGGAAGTTGTGCCACATATTCCTGCTCCACCAGTTCACCGTTGATAAAAATACGCTTGTTTTCGTAACGGATCTCGTCCCCCGGCATACCCACCACGCGCTTGATAAAGTTCACCGTCGGCTTCTGGGGGTATCGGAATACCATGATGTCGCCCCGCTCCGGCTCACCCACCGGAATAATTTCGGTACCAATCACCGGCAAACGAAATCCGTAAGCAAACTTGTTCACCAGAATATAGTCACCGATCTGCAATGTGGGAATCATGGATCCGGAAGGAATCTTGAAAGGTTCCAGCAGGAAAGAACGCAACACCAGCACCACCAGCAGTACCGGAAAAAAGGATTTGGGGTACTCAATCCAGGCGGGTTCCCGCAGGGTCCGCTCAAGCACCGCCTGATCAATGTTTTCCTCGCCCGTTTGCTGGCGGTAGTGATTGGCGGCCGCCGTGCGCAAGCGGCTGAAAACCGCGAAATCCAGCAAATACACAAAACCGGTGGCTGCTACCAGCACCACCAGAACCAGGGAAAAATCGATATCCATAGCCTTATTTATCCACCTTTAGTACTGCCAGAAAGGCGTCCTGGGGAATCTCGACCTTGCCGACCTGTTTCATGCGTTTTTTACCTTCTTTCTGCTTCTCAAGCAGCTTGCGTTTACGGGTTACATCGCCCCCATAGCATTTGGCGGTAACGTTTTTGCGCAGTGCTTTCACTGTCTGCCGGGCGATGATCTTGCTGCCGATGGCTGCCTGAATCGCCACATCAAACATCTGCCGGGGAATGATTTCCTTCATCCGCTCGGTAAGGACCCGTCCACGGTACTCGGCGTGATCCCGGTGGCAGATAACCGCCAGGGCATCCACCTGGTCACCATTGATCAGCACGTCCACCCGCACCAGATGACTGGGCTGGAAACGCTTGAAAGAATAGTCCAGCGACGCGTACCCGCGACTGGTGGATTTCAGCTTGTCGAAGAAGTCCAGCACCACCTCGCTCATGGGAACTTCGTAATGAACACTCACCTGACTGCCCATGAACTGAAGATTTTTCTGTACACCCCGTTTTTCCACGCACAGGGTAATGACGTTGCCCAGATAATCCTGAGGCACCAGGATATTGACATCCGCAATGGGCTCGCGGAACTCTTCTATTTTGCTGGGGTCCGGCAGGTCCGAGGGGTTATCCACCTGAATGACTTCACCGCTTTTCAGCTCCAGCTCGTAAACCACTGTGGGCGCGGTCGTAATCAGGTCCAGATCGTATTCCCGCTCCAGCCGCTCCTGAATAATCTCCATATGGAGCATTCCCAGAAAACCGCAGCGAAAACCAAAACCCAGGGCATCGGAGGTTTCCGGCTCGTAGAACAGTGATGCATCGTTGAGAGACAGCTTGCCCAGCGCGTCCCGGAACGACTCGTAGTCATCCGCACTTACCGGAAACAATCCCGCGTACACCTGGGGCTTGACCTTCTTGAA
>JAWVYU010000175.1:0-10428 GCA_033722575.1 Ketobacteraceae bacterium
CAGTTGCCCTCGGTGACAAGCCGGGGAGTGCCGGCGGGGTAAGAGGGGCAGGAGCTGTCAATCGCGAAGGACGCTATGTTTCCCAGTCTCAAGGGCTCGTCGTTGTAATTGTTATCAACGAAGTTATTAATGAGCTGATTATTCCAGGAGGGGCATTCAACATGTTTGCATTGGCTGCCCTGGCAATACCATTCAACAAAGAGATGTTCTTCGCTGACATTAATAAACCTGTTGTCCTCAATAAGATTGTTATTGGAGTTGTTGCGTGCACCTATAGGAACGCTGCAGGAATCTGTAAACCGGTTGCCCCGGATATAGTTGTTATCGGACCCGTTTGTCAGGTAGAGCGATTTCATATTGCATGAATCAACATTCTGCACCTGAACAAAATGGCTATTCTCGATTTGATTGTAATCTGAATTGTCAATCCGCAAGCCAGAAGTGGAGGCCTCTTGCTGAGGGCAAGCCTGGTTCCCGATCGCCATAAAATACATCCCGTTCAGGCTGTTGTGGTGGGCGCGCTGAAAAAACATTGCTGTTTGATAATTTTCTACACGGATGTACTGAAAGGAAAGGTTGGTCCGCTTTGCGCTGGTATTCTTCAGAGTGAACCAGGTGCCGCAGCTGTTTCTTCCTGAAAATACAGGTCGGTTTTTATCACCAAAAAGTGGCATGAAGGTGATCTTGTGGTCCGGCATGGTAAAGTCCCAGACAACATTCTGGCCTTCGTATTCTCCGGGGCCAATACGCACTTCAATGTTTCGTTCTCCGTTTACTGCAATATAACCTTTGATGACTTCCTGGGCTCTCTGTAATGTTTTGATGGGTGTGTCCAGTGTCAAACCGTCGTTGCTGTCATCGCCGTAAGCAGAAACCAATACGGTAAGGTGGTCGGCATGAGTTGAAGCGTGAGAAAATCCGGCCAGACAAAGATGAAGAGCCGCACTGAAAAGTAGAATCCGATAAAACATCATTCTTTATCTCCATTAAAGTCATGACGGTTAGTCTGGGTGTAGTCTGTCTGCCGATGCGTTGTGCAATAAATGCAGGAGTCACCTCATCCCGGAGGTTTGTACTGCTGGGCCATTCAACTGCGCGCCCGGTCAGATAAATAATATTGATAGAGAGAACCTGAAAGAAGAAATGTAATATCCAACGGATTTACAAGATAGAAGCCGCGTTGGATCAATGGGTTCTCGTGCAGAGATTTTAATGCGTTTCATCTGTGTAGCAAGCGGTGCGGCTGCCATATTGCGTGATGAAGTTATCAAACCAAAGTATTTTTGGTTTGGTGCTGCCTTTTTCAGCAAAGACATGCACCGCTACATAATGCGAGTCAAAGCACATTCTAAACCTAAACCGCCAGAAAAAGTGTGAGCCTGTCGACCATTTCAGGGAAGTCTGCTTGTTGGGAACAAATTGTCGTCAAATACTGATGAATGTTTCGAGCAATAATTGATATGTAAATATGGCCCTACAAGCAGTTGCCTTTTACCGCAGTCTCTACAGCAAAATAGCGATCATTTTAATGCTACTGTTGCCTTCAGTGGCTGCACAGGCTGACCTTATATGCGGCTACGAGGTACCGCAGCCATACCTCGGTCCGCTCCTGATAGACAGTAAATATGACCAGTCAGACGATTCCAAATCCACCCTGGACAGTTCGCTGGATGTGGAATCTGACGCCATCAAGTCCGATATATATGCATTTATCAAGCTGATACCAAAGATTGTGGATCAGGCTCACAACAGTGAAGCTGAAAAACAAGTGTATCTGGCAGATTGTCTGTCTCTTATCCTGGATGAATGGGCTCTGCCCGGCGCCATCCTGTCTGCGGAAGCTACGGGAACGGGAAAAGCAGTCCGTAAATGGTCTCTTGCCACTATCTCAATGGCGTTGTACAAACGCTCCATATTGCATCCGGAGTACCAGCTAACGGAGGCTCAGTCCAACTGGATTGGGGCTCTGTCTAATCAGGTTAAACTGGATTATGCACAATCCCCCAATGAGCCGTTCGACAAATTCAATAACCATGATTACTGGGCGGCCTGGTCTGTTACAGTTTCAGGAATGCTACTGGGGCGCGATGATAATTTTGACTGGAGCTACCAATTACTGGATAAAGCCTTTGAGCAAATTCGCAGGCATTCCTCCAGGCATTTGGCCCTGTTACCAAATGAGGTTGAGCGTGGGAGCTTAGGTCTGGATTATTCAAACTTTGCCCTGGCGCCTATCGTCATGCTTTCTGTTTACGCGGAAAAGAATGGTTTTCCTTTGCTGAGTGAAAATCTCAGTGCGCTAGATAAACTTGTTACCTTCACCAGCATGGTAACCTCCGACGCATCGGCTGGCAGTCAATATTTTGATGTTGAGCAGACCCCGGTCCCTGCTTACAAAACAACCTGGGTGATCCCCTTCCTGCATTTTTCCCCGAACCACCATGGTGCAAGAAAGCTGTATTATCAGAACCTGATCGTGTTTGGAAATTACAGCATGCTGGGTGGCGAGCTTTCAGACCTGTTTGACCTCTCAGGTCTGGAAAAAAGAGCGCGTCCACCCAATACCATAAATCTCAGTGTTGTAAAACGTTGAATACACTAGGAAGTGGCTACGGTGTCCAGTAGGCCGATGATCTCCTCGGTCTTGGCCCGCATCAGATTGCCATCTCTTCTGGATTCAACGTTCAGTCTGACTAATGGTTCGGTGTTCGACATTCTGAGATTAAAGCGCCAATTGTCAAAATCCATGCTGAGACCATCGGTCTTGCTGATTGCTTTGGCGGAATCGTTATATCTGGATTCAATTAAGGAAATGGCAGACGGCGCGTCGGCAATGGTTCTGTTGATTTCACCGCTGGCCGGATACAGACTGATCCGCTCATCAATAAGTGATGAAAGCGTTTGTCCGGTTTCGCATATCAATTCGGCTATCATCAACCAGGGGATCATGCCGGAATCACAGTAAAAAAACTTTTTGAAGTAATGGTGCGCGCTCATTTCTCCACCGTATACAGCGTCCTGTTCGCGCATGGTAGCTTTGATGAAGGCGTGACCGGTTTTGCTTTCGATGGGCGAGCCGCCATTATTCAGAACGATTTCCTGCGTGTTCCAGGTCAGCCGGGGATCATGCACTATTGCTGCGCCGGGGTGACTCTTCAGGAATTGCTGCGCCAGCAAACCAACAATGTAATACCCTTCTATGAAACGCCCTGTTTCATCAAACAAAAAGCATCTGTCAAAGTCGCCGTCCCAGGCTATGCCAAAATCGGCGTTACTGGCCTGAACCGCTTTTGTGGTTACTTCACGGTTTTCAGGTAATAGCGGGTTTGGTACGCCATTGGGAAAATTGCCATCTGGCTCATGATGCAGCTTGATAAACGAAAACGGGACATGGGGCTCAAGCGAATCTATGACAGCGCCTGCGCCACCATTCCCTGCATTTACCACAATGTTAAGACGCTTGAGCCTCTCCGGATTAACATAGCTCATCAGGTGCGCAATGTAATCTGGCATAAACTCAAGGGCTTCGCGATTGCCTCTGGCTTTGGCGTCAATAAAATCCCGGTTCACCGTTTCCTTTATAGTCATCAGTTCGTTATCTGAACTTAAAGGTCGTGAACCAGGCCCTACCATTTTCATGCCGTTATAATCCTTTGGGTTGTGGCTTGCCGTAACCACAATGCCACCGTCCATCTGATAGTGCGCAGTGGAAAAATAGATATGTTCGGTGCCGCACAGGCCAATATCATAAACATCTGCGCCTGCTGCCATCAGACCTTCGATCAGTGCCTCTGCCAGAGCTTTGCTTGATAGTCGGATATCATGTCCTACCACCACCTTTTTGGCGCCCATTACTTCAACGAATGCGCGGCCAACCCGGTTCGCGATGTCACTATTTAATTGGTCTGGTACTTTTCCACGCAGGTCGTAAGCCTTAAAGCAGCTCAGATCATACATCAGCGCATCCTCTTGCAATTATGTCGGTACTATTTTCAGTTCTAACCTGTGACCGGTTCAGTACCGGTCCCGGTACGGCCATAAACATCCTGTAACCTTACGATGTCATCTTCGCCAAGATAACTTCCGGACTGAACTTCAATCAGGTCGAGTGGTATTTTTCCGGGATTACGTAACCGGTGAACCTCGCCAATGGGGATATAGGTGGATTGATTCTCGGAAAGCAAAAACTCTTTGTCCCCACAGGTTACAATTGCCGTACCGGATACTACAATCCAGTGCTCCGCTCTGTGATGGTGCTTTTGCAGAGAAAGGCTGGCGCCTGGATTGACCCGGATACGCTTTACCTGGAAGCGTTCGCCTGAGTTAATCGAATCATAGGTTCCCCAGGGGCGCGCCACTTCCCGGTGCTGCTCCGCTTCACATCGTTGATTCTTTTGAAGGTCGTTAACGATATGCTTGATATCCTGGGAATGGTCCTTGTGTGCGATGAGCAAGGCATCCTTGCTGTCGACCACAATAAGATCTTCCACCCCTACCAGCGCGGTTAACCGTAAATTGGAACGGATATACGAATTCTTTGCGTTATGGGTAACCACATCACCAACCATGACATTGCCGTCAGTGTCTTTTTCCAGTACATCCCACAGTGCGGACCAGACACCCACATCGCTCCAGCTGCAATCCAGAGGCAATGTTACGGCCTTTGCGGTATGTTCCATGACCGCATAATCGATGGAATCATCGGGGCATTGCTGGAATATTTTTGAGGGTATACGCCCAAAATCATAATCGCGATTCATATTTTCAAAGGCGGCTTTGCAAGCGTCATAAATGCCAAGCGCGTGTACCTTCAGCTCGTCAAGGTATACCTGGGCGTCCATCATGAACATGCCGCTGTTCCATAAATATTCCCCGGACGACAGATAGACTTCGGCAGTCGCTTTATCGGGCTTCTCTACAAATTCTGAAACCTCGTAACCGAACTCGGGAAGGGGGCGGCCTTTTCTGACATAGCCATAACCCGTTTCAGGCTTTGACGGCTCAATGCCAAAGGTTACCAGCTTTCCCTCCAGAGCAAGGGTATTAGCTTTCGCCAGCGCTGCATGGTATGCCTGCTTGTCGCTGATGCTGTGGTCCGCGGGCAGAACCAGCATGATGTTGTCGTCCTGTTGTTCCGCCAGAATCTGGAATGCGGCAATCGCAACAGCAGGTGCGGTATTCCGGCCAAAAGGCTCCAGCAGAATGGTGTGTGGCATGCAGCCCAACGACTGTGTTTGTTCTGCAACAATAAAACGGTGCGATTCGTTGCACACAAGAATCGGAGGTTTGGCATAATCGGGCAAACGCTGCAGCGTCTGCTGAAACATGGATTCTGATCCCACCAACGGCAGGAATTGTTTCGGGTACCCTTTCCTTGACATCGGCCAGAGTCGGGTTCCGTTTCCACCTGAAAGTATTACGGGTATCATGGTGTCTTTCTCCTGTCAGTTAGTGTTCAATTCGATTCTGGTGTGTGGCCTTGGGCCAGCTGTACCAAAAAGCAAACTAATATCGCCTCCAAGCCGGCTGGCCTTCATGGGGCGATGCTCTTTAAGGTACCGGTTCATTTCAGGAACCGGTGGGTACATTTGCACCCATACCTCCATCCACGCGAGCTGATGAGCGGTGTACAGCCTTTCAAGGGCTTGTTCCTTGCCAGTCTGCTCCTCAAATATTCTCGGATCGTGAAGCCCGGCTACAGTAGCGGATACCAGTCGCTGTATGGCCTGGGTATCTTCCTTTGTGAGGCGGCCGTTGACAGCCGCAAATGCTGTCATCCAGACCAGAGGGTGTAACGCATAGTTATGATAAGCCAGTGCTCTCGTGGCGCGCCTCATCTCGTTTGGCAGATAACCTGACGCTTCAATCTGGGATGTTGCAACCTGGTATTTTTTCATTGCCCATTCAAAAAATGCTTCATTACCCGTAATCACGCCGGTGAGCATCACCGACCAGGCCGCCCAATAGTCGTGGTTATTCACTTTTTTTAGGGGGCGGTCTGAATAATAAGCCTGAACCTTGTCCGCAAGTCGACTGAACCAGGATTCTATCGCAGCTTTTGAATTCGCAGATAAGGGCCTGGCATTCGCAGGATACACAAGCTTGATATAAGTATGCGCAGCTGTCGCCAGAGCCCATTTTCTGACAGCATGTCCGGTATTCGATGCTTCATCACTCATCAGCGCGTTGTTAACCGCCCAGTATTCCAAAAGCTGAACTGCGCAATCCCTGGCGAAAGGGTCGCCCTCCAGATACTTGTCACTAAGGTTCGCCAGCGCTTTTTCAAAACGGTTTACTCGCTTTGAGGCTTCTTTATACTCGGCCTCCGCTTTCTTGTTCAGCGCGTCTCTGGATGAGCCACTGCCCCGGTATTTGCTTGTCAGGTCCAGCGAGCCAACATGTGGTGCGGGCATGCTTTTACATTTGGTTTTACCAATGTGTTCGGCCACGGGTAAGCGGTATATTGCCGGCGGCTCAGGTCCGCCCTTTGATCCTGTCTGCGATGCGCAATGCCCATTGATAGAAAACATGACAATGCCGATACAAATGAATGCTTTATTCGCAACAGTGAAGAGGCTTACTTTGTGCATAACATCGCCTTTACCGCGGTAGGGGTGGCACCTGGATCTTTCCCGGAAATTGTGATGTCAGTACCCAGATAAGTCTGATCAAAATAAGTTTCATCATTGTTCAGCTCCACCATAAAGCGGCCGTTACTGTTCGCGCGGCGGGGAATCTTGAGCTGGATTTTTTCCCTTTTACCGGAAAGGTACCAAATGGTAAGGTCTGCGGATTTTACTGACGGATTATCAAACTGCAGATCCAGTATAAGTTGACCGCTTTTGAGAGGGGCTATTTCTCCTCCACCGTTAAACATAAGTTCATTTCTGCCGGGATTAAGCTGTTTGGTTTCTTCAAGCTGTACTTCGCGGGTGAGGCAGCCGTTGGTAACCATTGGTTTCACCTGGCGATAAAACCGGCTATTCGTTAGTCGTTCGTAGGCTGGCACCTCCCAGATCAGGATTCGGGGCGGATTGGAGCGAAACTCTTCTGACAGCAGATATTGCATAAGTGCGCCATCATAGCTGCCACCGGCCATTGCTTCATTGAGCACATCACGATCAAGTGCATCCCTTAAAAACCCGGCAAAATTATAATCCGTCTCTCCTTTGCTGTTGCTTGTGCCTACCAGCACAATTTCAGGAAATGACTCATCACCAAACAGAGCAGCGTCATCGGTATCAGCCTCTGTCATGACTTGTTCTGCGCCAAATCTTGGGACATATTGGTTTGGATAATCAAAGCCACAGATCCGGGATGCAGCCCGTTGCAGCGTACCGTCCTTTTCTATCAGTCCATCTGTTATGGTCCTGAACGTTACGGGGTCAATAAGATGGTACTCAGGAAGCTTTCTGATGGCCTCAGCGGCTCTCATTGCTGTTTCCCTGGCACCAAAAGGTGTCCAGTGATGATCACGGCGAAAGAAGAACTCTCCTTCATTCTTATATGGCAAAAGGTCGCTCATGTCCGGTGTGATAATGCCGATTGACCTGAATCGCTCGTGCATTGCCAGGTAGTTGGATCGTGCCTTATCCCAATTAAACGACGTGTTTCCTTCGATATTCTCTGGGTGTGTCAGCCCCCGGGTCGGTGGCTTCACCAGTACTAACCGAACGCCCAGACTTAGCAAATCACGGGTAATGGCTTTCAGTCCGTCATAGCCCTCTTCACCGGGATCAAACGCTTCCATGAAATCCTTGTTGCTGCGGTAAAGCCAGCCGTCCTTGCCTTGCTCCAGGATTTCGAATATCTCCAGATAGCTTGTGTTGTAGGATGATGCATCAGCAGCTGCAGGGCACAGGTCACAGCAAGTCTCGAGCTGATAGTCTATAGCCATGGCAGCGGGTGTAACGAGCATGGCTAACCACATCCCAATTCCTGTAAATCCTTTCACTGTTCGCTTTATCATCGACTCCCCCTGAACTTCCGGGTAGTTAAATTGTTTATCTTGAGGCATCAATTTCATTTTTTACCCAGACTGGCCTGGGTAATTCGGGTGCACCCACAACGAAAAGACTTGAGACCTCTCCGCGTTCAAGCCTGACCGTGGGTGTGGTAGCCAGTGATTTATCTTCAGAATGTATGCTAAAGCTCAACGTGGTTGCGTTGATCTGTCGCTGAAGGCGTTGCCCGAAACCAACATTACTGATTACGTCCACTTTGCCGTCATTGGCTTTTAGTGATAATGCCGATGAGTTAACCAGATTATAAAAACTGATAAGGGCTTTTCGGCGGCTTTCAAAAATCGTGTCTTCAATCACCAGCATGTCAGTGTCGGTTGCTACGATGGTATAGGCTTTGTCTTTGCCGGGTTCAAGTGTGGTTTTTTTGCCGGAGACAACAACAGCTATATTGTTGTCAGTAACAACGTAATAAGGTGTGGCACTGAACAGGTTGAGATCTGTAAATAACTTACCATCTACACTGACATCCATCGGACCAACGCTTGTGCTGGCGTTGAATATCCGCACGAATGAAGCGCCGGCAGGTGCCTCCCTTGCATAGAGCGCGTCTTCGTTTGCATATGCATAACCTGCCATTAAGAAAGCAAGAACACTGAAAATAATTCTGTTCAATCTCATGTTATCCTATCCTTCCTGTGTGACGTTGAGCCTGCCGTTATTCATATAAGCGGCCGGAGAGGTTGTTGGTAAATAGCGTACAGGAATTTCCCATACAATAAGTTTTGGCGGCGCCTCGGAAAAATCTTCCGACTGTAGATAGCTGAGCATAGGGTCAAGCGGACCTTTGCCTTCAACTGCTACGTTCATCACGTCGCAGCCCAGGGCTTGCTTCAATGCACCCTCAAAATTCCAGTCAGGGTTGGCGCTATAGCTGGTCCCCACCAACACCACCGGTACATTTTCATCACCGAACAGATCAAAGTTATCCTGGGTCTCATCGTCGGAAAAAAGCCTGGTGGCATGTGTTTCCAGCTGATCCGGTTTTGGCATCAAACTGGCAAACCATGGAGATAAAGGCAGGAATCTGGTGAGATCACCGTGAAAGGACTCTGATTTAAGTGTCTGCGTGCGGTATTCTTTCTGTGGGAGGTCAAGTTCAAGGTTCTCGACGTGCTGAGCAATATGTTTTGCTGCGAGACTTGCGCCGGCCGGTGTCCAGTGGGTGTCTGTGCGGAAAAAAGCCAGTGAATCCTGAGCCAGTTGCGAAAGCGGCTCTGTT
The DNA here is from genome assembly GCA_033722575.1 of Ketobacteraceae bacterium. GTDB lineage: Bacteria > Pseudomonadota > Gammaproteobacteria > Pseudomonadales > Ketobacteraceae. The sequence goes on from JAWVYU010000175.1 coordinate 9,244, forward strand.
AAATCGATCACGTGAGGTGATCGTGACGCCAAATATTCCAGGCCGTCGTCATACAGGGATTGCATAAAGAGTGACGGAACCTGTCGGGCTGTTTTGTCTTTGTATATCGTTACTTTTGCCGGTACATACGCAATAGCGAGCGCTACGCCCTGCTGCTCCAGGAACTTTGCTACCGCGCTGATCGTATCCAGATTTCTCGTCAGGTTATATGCGGGTTTCTCCGGTGCAAAGAATTCCTCTTTTGAAAAGAGCCAGTCATCGTTACCGATAATGACGCCGGATTTGCCTTCCTTGAATAGACTGTACTGCACAGCAGCCCACAGGCTCATCCCGAAAGAGCGTATGGGCAAACCTTCGTCATAAAGGCTTTCAAATTCGCTGGCCACCTCACCTTTAACCAAAGATCCGCCTGCCTGCGATACATACAGCGGTACCTTTGGCGCAGAGACCAAACCAATAGCAGTCAGCATCAGAAAAAAGCTGCTGATATATAGGATATGCACTGTCTTTGAATGCTGTTTCATGGCGGCCCTAGAACTGGAAGTAAAGAAATGGTGAGTAGCTTTGTGCGCTGAGCTTCAATAAAGACAGAGAGAACAGGCCAAGCACACAGGAATGCGCGACTGCCATCCGAATGTTCGCCTGGCCTGTCTGAGGCATGCGAATCCGTGGTTTAAAGCCGGCAAGCAGGATAACGGTATAAGCCACTACAAGCAGAGTGACCTGCAGGCTGTCTATAGATGCAGCATAGGACTCAGAGAGCCTCCACTGCCCGAACAACATTGCATCATAAAACCTGAAGGCAATATCCACGGATTCGGCCCTGAACATGACCCAGCCGATCATGACAAGGATGAAAGTGAAAAGCCATTTGGCGGGGCTAAAGAGTGTGCCCGAGGTTCCCCATTTCATGGCTTTTTCGATAGCAAGCCATATACCATGCCATGCTCCCCAGATAACAAAAGTCCAGTTTGCTCCATGCCATAAACCACCCAGGAGCATGGTCAGGAACAGATTACGGTAGGTTTTCAGTGTTCCATGCCGATTGCCCCCCAAAGGGATGTAGAGATAGTCGCGCAGCCAGCTGGAAAGGCTGATGTGCCAGCGACGCCAGAATTCGGTAATTGACTGGCTGATGTAGGGCTGATTGAAGTTTTCCATAAAGCGAAAGCCCATCATAAGGCC
>JAWVYU010000176.1:0-10322 GCA_033722575.1 Ketobacteraceae bacterium
CCGATGAGCTGCCGGTGATTATGATCACCGCCAAAAACCAGGTCAGCGATCTGGTGAAAGGCTTCCGGGTGGGGGCCAATGATTATCTTACCAAGCCCTTCGTAAAAGATGAATTACTCGCCAGGATAGAGCTCCACCTCAAGCTCAGAGAGGCAATGCTGGCTGTTGCAGAATCCGAACAGAAATACCGGAACATATTCGAGAATGCCCTGGAGGGTATCTTCCAGCTGGACCCGGATGGCCGCTTTATGGCAGCAAACCCTGCGATGGCCAGGATACTGGGTTATGAGTCGCCTGATGAACTTGCCGAGTCAGTTTCTGATGTAAAGGACCAGTTGTTTGCCGATCCCAAAGTCTTTCAGGATTTGCTGAATATGCTGGAAGACAAGGATAACGTACTGCACTACGAAACGCAGTTTGTTCGTAAAAACGGGAGCCTGGTTTGGGGCTCTGTCAAGATTCATAAGGTGCTGGACTCCCAGGGGAATACGGTAAGGTTTGAAGGCTTGCTGGAGGATATTACGGATCAGAAAGCATCAGAGCAGGCCCTGTACAATGCTTATCAGGATATTGAAGAAAAAATCGAAGTGCGCACCAGCGACCTGCAAAAAGCGATAGAGGAATTGCAGCAGGCAAAAGACAAAGCCGATGCTGCAGCACGAGCCAAGGCGGAATTTCTGGCCAACATGAGCCATGAAATCCGTACACCCATGAATGGCGTGATTGCCGCTGCTGACCTGGCCCTGGAACTCAGCTCCGATGACCGCATAAGGCGTTTTCTTTCCATAATCCAGAGCTCCGGTTACAGCTTGCTGAATATAGTGAATGAGATTCTTGATTTTTCCAAAATTGAATCCGGCAAACTGAAGATTAACCAGGGGCCCCTTGACCTGGATGATCTGTTCGACAATGTATCTCATCTGTTTATTCCGCGGCTGGAGGAAAGCCACAGTACCGTGGAGCTGATTACCTTTGTTGATCCGAAGATCCCCGAACAGCTTCTGGGAGACAGCAACCGTATTCGACAGATTCTGACGAACCTGATTGGCAACGCGGTGAAATTTACCGATGCGGGATACATAATGGCTGGCGTAGAGTGTATTGCCCAGCTGAATAATGCTGTGGACCTGCATTTTTACGTGCAGGACACGGGGATTGGCATGGAAGCGGAATATCTTGATGAGCTGTTCGAACCCTTTACCCAGGGCAATGCAGGTGCCAGCCGACAGCATGGCGGCACGGGGCTGGGGCTGTCTATTACCAAGCAGCTGACAGAATTGATGGGTGGCACAATCTGGGCCGAAAGTGAACAGAACAAGGGTTCGGTTTTTCACATCCGCATGGCGCTTGCGCTGGATCAGGAACAACAGAACCACCCGGACCCGATTCCCATGTCGCTGAAAGGCAGGCGAATCATGGTGGCGGACGACTGTGAGCAATCGTTGACAGTGCTTGACCGTTACCTGAAAAGCTTCGGATTTATTACAGAGACGTTCCCAAGTGGAGCGGCTGCCCTGGATTACATTAAATCCTGCCAGGAGAACTCAGTGGATCTCTGTCTTATAGACAGTCTGGCGCCAGTGATTGATGGTACAGAACTGATTCGTGAACTGCGCACAAACTGCCAATTCACAGGCCCCATCGGTTTTATCAGTAAAGATCCGCTGTCAGACACCGGAGACAGGGCGCTTCAGGCCGGGGCCAGTCAATGCCTGCAAAAACCTTTCAGCAGAAAGTCGCTGGCTGAAGGAATTCTGCAACTGCTGGGAGAACAGCTGCCTGAGTCAGCGGCGAAAACGGCGACACTAACACCCGGTGAAAAACGCTTTGCCGGATGCCGGGTGTTGCTGGCTGAAGACAACTCCACCAACCAGGAAATTGCCCGTGCAATGCTGCAGGAACTGGGTGTTGATGTTACCACAGTGGAAAATGGTAATGATGCTGTGGCGATAGTGAACCAGCAGGACTTCGATGCGGTTTTCATGGACATCGATATGCCCGTGATGGATGGCTATCAGGCAACCCGCCTGATCCGGAAAAATCGCGAATTTACCGAACTCCCGATCATTGCCATGACGGCTCACGCTGCGGTGGAATCGGAGAAAGAAGGCCTGGAAGCCGGCATGAGTGCCTATCTGACCAAGCCTATCAATCTTGAGAAACTGAAAATGGTGTTGCAGTTGCAGCTACAGAGTCGCTCCAAACTGCGGGAATTGCCGGGAAATACAGGCAGTGAAATGGAGCCTGCCCCTGGCACCGCTCACTCGCAGCTGGAGGGGCTGCTTGATCTTAAACGGTTGATGCGCGAAACCGGCATTGATTATTCCACGCTTATCCAGATTCTCCGGGTATTTTACGAAAATAACCATGACATCGCTGCACGTATGGAGCTGGTCCTGGGCGCCGGTGACAGAGAGCAGCTGCGGCAGCTAAGCCATAGCCTGAAAGGCAGTTCGGCCAATATCGGTGCCATTGAGCTGATGCACAGCGCCGAAGCACTGGAGCGGGCCTGTGTTGAAGGAATGGACAAAACGCAGCTGGCACTTTTGTTTACCCGGGTACAACAATCCTGGGGCAGGGTGCGGGGGGCTCTACAGGCCATGTTTGCCGAGATTGAAGACTTTGGGGAACCGCCTCAGGATACGGCCAGCGATGCGCCTGAATCACCCGAAGAAAACCGCCTTCAGCAGGTGGGACAACAGTTGCTGGCGGCCCTGGAGGACTGCGAGCCCTCAAAGGTCAAGATGCATTTTACCGAACTGCTGGCCATAGCGGGTACGCGGAGGACACAGGAGTTAAAGCGGCAGATTGACCACTTCGACTATATGGCGGCAGCCAAAACACTCAGGAATTTGCTGCATTAATCTCTCCACCAGCCACAGAATTACAATCCGACACAAAACACCCCGGGGCAATCATAAGTTTGTTCAATTCGGGCGTGACTAAATCCTGCTAACCTCCTGATAATAATAAAAACTTCCTCCCAGGCGCCACCCATGTGGGCTAACCAATAATAACAAAGGTAAAAATACCAATGATGTCCGCCATTTCCTTTGTCCGTTGGGGTTTCCGGTCTTTGATACTTTCCTCGGGATTGTTGTTTCTGTCAGCTTGCGGGGGCACTGAGCTTCCCAACGATACCAACAGCATCCAGCAAGGTAACCAGCTGCTGAATAACGAATACCTGGAATCCGATAACGGTGCCTACCGGTTTTACCTGCAGGGCGATGGCAACCTCGTGCTCAGAAACTGGAATACGCGCGAGGCATTGTGGTCATCCGGCACTCAAGGGCAGGGCGGCACCCGCCTGACCCTGCAGGGCGACAGCAACCTGGTACTTTACACCGACAGCAGTCAGCCGCTCTGGGCCAGTGATACCGTAGGCTCTAACGCCACCTACCTTATGATGAAAAACAACGGCAACCTGGTATTGAACCGGGCCGACCACACCACTGTCTGGAGCACCGGCACCGGCACGGACACTGGTGACGGTGGTGGCGACGGCGGTGGCGATGGTGGTGATGGCGGCGACGGCGGTGACGGCTCCGGTGGTGGTGGCACTGGTGATGGTGATGCCGACAGTTTAGGGCGGTTTTCCGCACCGAGCGCCGCGCTTTACTCGTTAAACGACAGCAGGGAGCGAGGCTTTCCAAGAATTATAGACACCGGGTTCGGTGGTAACGGCCACTCCGTAACCTGGGATGGGCGGGTATTCGTGGTAACCCGCACACAAGGCTGGTTCGCCAGCGCCTTCCGCCCCGAGCGGATCACCAGCAACAGTGATGGCTCGGTAAACTTCCAGCAGGGTGCCTTCGGGAATACGGTTCTTCTGGAATCCCAGGACAGCGCCCAGGATATGCAGCTGAACTGGCTGGCCATTGTGCCGGATCCGCAGGGTGGATCCGAAAACCCTTATCCCTCCAATGCCAGTGGCAGTTACGACTTTAACGGGAGCTACAAAACCTACAAGGCGCTGGTATACCACACATCCAGGAGAAACGGTGACAACGACCAGATGGGGTTCCGCAGGGCCACCTTTATTGTCAGCAATGCCAATACCCGGGATGCTCAGGTCAGCAGAGCTGAATTCACCAGCGGATTCCAGAAACTCAGGCTGCAGAGTGGCGCCGATTTCCGGTGTATTGAGCCTTCCGCCACGATTGATGGCCGTCTGATTATCTGCCAGGGGCATCCCAATAACGATGGCCGTATCGATAACCTGGTTTACAGTTGGAACCCGGTAGCCGGAGCCACCAGTAACTGGCGGGCGCCGAAATCCATTGCCAATCTGTACTGGGATGACCGAAATACCAGTGTTGCAGGTATTCCTTTTTACGTGCGGTACCCAATTGCTGAGCGACCGCTGCTGGATGCCACCGGAAACGATTACAACCGTAACGAACTGGTGAAAGGCGCCTATCCCTGGATCAGCCGGGATGGTTCTGAACTCTTCTATCAGGCATCGCGGGATGGCACCGAAGGCCGCCGGACCGGCACCAGCGTAGTAGGGCGCTGGACAGGCTGGATCGTGCGCCATATTGACGGGCCGATCAACCGTAACCGCCGCGATACCAACCAGTACCCTGCCACCGGCCGCCGCCTATTTATTTCTTCTCCCGGCGCCTTTACCACCATGTGGTCGCCGTTCAAGGATGTTGATGACCTCAAGATTCCGTATTCGGTACGTGGCCCCAGTTACCCGATATTCGGCTCCAACTCCCGGGATTACAACGAGGTAGGTTTCGATGACTATCTGGATGGCAATTTCGTACTGTATTACGGCATGAACGAGCAGCTTGACCGGGCAGGGACTTTTCAGACAACACGCACCAACGATACCTCAGGCAATTTCAACAACGGTACCTTGGTCGGCGCGCAATTTCCACTGGAATACAACAACCGGGACGAGCTGGTGGGCCGGTATGGACAAGGCATTTACTTTACCAGCGGTGATTACATCAACGTTACCAGGAACAGTGGCTGGAACAGCTTTGATGAGGGCATCTCCGTCGATCTTTGGGTACGCAAGATCAATGGCAGCGGTACGATTCGCCTGTTCAACATGCAAGGCGGCCTTGAGGTGTTCCTTGCCAATGGCGACGACCTGCGCGCCGCCATTACAGACACCGCCGGTACCCGTGTGGTGCTGGACGGGCCAGGCATTGCTTCCAACAGCTGGGTCCATGTTGCCTTTACCTTTGATCCTGAAACCCGGCGCATGGCCCTGTACCTGAATGGCAGCGAGCGTGCCAGCCGCACCGCCACAGGATTTGGCACCCTGCGAACCTCCGGGGCGGTTCGCGTTGGCCCGGAAAACTCCTCAGGATTGCTCATTCTGGATGAGGTCAAGGTATCCAACGTCGTTCGCAAGCTCTATGAAATTGGTCATTATGCAAAAGTGGATATTCACCCGGAGCCCAACAACGCACTGACCAATGCAGTACCTGGCAGGCTGCGACCACTCATGGATCAGGCAACGGCTGTAGACCGCTTCAGCATGGCCGCGGCGGACCTGGGAGAGGACCTGTTCAATGATGTGATACTGTCACGACAGCGCACCACATCCTGCGCCACCTGCCATGATCCACTGATGAGTTTTACTGATGGCAAGGCCATTGCCGAAGGTGATGAGCCCACCGATGCCGGTGTTCGCAATACGCCCACACTGTTTAACCGGCTGTTCTCCTCCCTGCAGGGCTGGAGCGGCAATGCGGATTCCCTGGATTCACAGGCTGCCATACCTATTCAGGCAGTTCACGAAATGAATCTGCCCATGAGCCAGGCTATCAATCGCCTGCGCACAGAAGGTAACTGGGCATCGCGGTTTCAGCAGGTATACGGCCAGCAACCCGATGAACGCAACATTACCGCCGCGCTGGCGAGCTTTCAGGCCATCCAGTTTTCGCCCCATACCCGGTTTGACGACTTCAGGGCCGGAAATTCAGGTGCCCTGAGCAGTTCCGAGTATCGTGGCTTGCTGTTATTTGAAGGCAAAGCCCGGTGCAGCGGCTGCCACTCCGGGGTTAACTACACCGATGAAAGTTTCCGCCACAACAGCCTGGTGGACAACGGCGATATCGGCAGAGCTGAAATCACCAGCCGCGACCGCGATTACAAGCTGTTTAAAGTGCCAACACTCAGAGCAGTTCGTCACACAGCCCCGTACATGCATGACGGCAGTATCAGAACCCTGAGAGAAGTGGTGGAAGCTTATAATCAGCCTCCCTCTAATGTGTCTATAAAAGACACGGATATCCGGCCTCTGGAGCTGAGTTCTCAGGAAATGACCGACCTGGTTAACTTTCTGGAGACGTTGTAAAGCGCTGGGGGTAAGACTCTGGCTGTAACGCATGGATAGGTCAGCCCTGTTGCCGGACGCCGGGATTGTTTTCGGCGCCCGGGAACGGGACACTGGGCTGACAGATTAGACAGCGAGCAAATCGCTGGTTTCTACTGTTGCGTTTTTTCCTAGGCCACCGTAGCCCGGGGAATCCTGGCAACAGGCTCGCTGTCGGCTTTCACAAACAGGGCAACCCGGGCGTCTTCCAGGGGCTGGTCCAGGTATTCTTCCCAGCGGATGCTGAATATGGAATTGGCTGCTTTGCCTCGCTGCCAGGCATCGATCAGGGCGTTGCACAGTTCATCCAGTTTGTTGGGAAATTTGAAAATATACCTGAGCATTACGCCAATGGGGATCAGGATACAGATAGGCATGGGTCCCTGGGCCGCCACGAAGGCATTCAGGCAAGCCTCATTTTTGTAGGTGGTATCGTAACCCGCCACCACGTGCATCAGATCATGAATTTCACGGCGGCGTTCACGAATATAGATTTGTTCCGAATAGTCCTTTCGCAGAGGCACAGGATAATGATCTGAATCCAGCCGGGTCAGATGCAGATGCAGTTCCTTGCCCAGAGAGCCTTCGGGATAGGTGCCCAGGGTGGCTATATCGGGTAGCCCCTTTGAATAACGCTCTGCAACCAGCTTTTCCGCACCCGGGTCTTTCATTATGATATCCGCCGCCAGTTTTGATGCCCGGATATCCTCAATCAGGTTGCCCAGTTCGATCAACGCAAAAATGCCACCGTTAGGCCGGAGCAGTAATCTGATGGCAAGGAAAATGCCTTTTATGATTTTCCACATGTTTGACAGGAAGGTCATCTAGGTAAACCTCAGCAGTTCAAGATTCTTGTTGAATTTAAAGGTGGCGGTTTTGAATTGCCGTTTCAGGCGCTTTTTCAGCGGGCGGGCCGGTTTTCTCAGGCCCAGGTCCTTCAGCGTGGTTTCGAAGTAATCCTCGGTGGTGTATTTACCCCTGAGGTAGCAATAGTCCAGGAACAGCAGCATAGTGGGTGCCGGGCCGATATTGATGAAATTGATTCGCTTGTGCTCACGCATGATGGCCCTGACGGATTGTTTGAAACGTACGGTAGAGCGGATGGTGCGGTCGATATCATCCACCAGTTCGTCCTGGTTTTTGATATACCTGGCAAGAACCGTGGAAAAGACCGGATATTTCATCCGGGCAAAGGACACGGATTCATGAATGTGATGCTGCAGCCCGTCAAACACCGGGTTCATTAACGAGTGGTGCAGCGCCATACTGACTGAAAAGGGGCGTCGGACGGTGATGTTAAGTTTCGAGCCCACTTCGCGGTCCCAGCGCTCGATATCTTCAATCTCACCTGCCAGAAGGAAAAAATAATCACTCTGATCCACGCTGATGGCCACCCTGTATTCTTCCAGGCGCAGGTGATGTTTCATCCTGGCATAGGGGCGTGGCAGGATAATCTGCAATGTGTTCCCCGTGTTTATCAGGTTTTCAGTGAGTTTCAGGTAGGTCACCAGCCCCTTGAGCGCACTTTCATAGCTGCCGGCATCGACACAGACGCAGCGCGGAATATCACCCAGTGACATGGAGAATACGGCGTCAATCTTGCGACCGCTGTTTTCGAACCGGCGGAACAGCCCCACCTGAACACTGAAACTACAGATCATCAGCTGGTGGTACCAACTGAAATCAGCCCTTGGTTCGGAGCGCATCGCTTCAAACAAATCCATGGGATACCCGAGGTCATCGAGAATCATCTGGGTCTGTTTCAGGCATTCTACCGCCTCAGGAATTTCCAGGCAGAACAGGCGGTTGGTCAGTGAATCCAGCGCGTCAATACCCGGCATCATCAATACATTCATAAAGTCTCCCCACACCCCGGGCCTGAATATTTCATTCTTGTTCAACGTTTTTTGGAGGGCCCGGTAAAACTGGTGGCATTATGACCGGTGTGTGTGGTTAATCCAATTGTGTCAATGATAAGAAGTGTATTGATTTGGTATACAGGCGTGCCAATTCAGCCAGCCCTTGTGTTGTTATCCACGAGCAAGAGCAGTGCCGGCAGGAACAGAAAATCAAACACCAGCGCGATCAGAATGGTGAGGCTGGTCATGGCGCCCATGTAGGCATTGGCATTGAAATCCGACAGCATCAGCAGACCGAAACCTGCCGACAGAATCAGGGTGGTGATCAGCAGGGCGCTGCCGACTTTTTCAAAGGTGTAGCCAATGGCGTTTTCGGGGCCAAGACCCAGCTCCCGGCGCGCCCGCAGGTACTTGCTGAGAAAATGTACCGTGTCGTCCACCACAATGCCCAGGGTCACACTGAACACCACTGCCACGGACAGATTGACGTCCCCCACCACCATGGCCCAGATGCCAAGGGCCATGGCGGCGGGAAAAGCATTGGGGATCAGGCTCAGCAAGCCGAATTTCAGGGATTTCAGGGCAATCAGCAGCGTGAGCGTCACGCCAATCAGAGCGAGCACTGAGCCGTCGATCATACTGTGGATGTTTTTGAAGCCGATATGACGGAACATCAGCGGCACCGAAGAGCCCCGGGTGGCGTCAATCTCCGGTGCATTCACTCTGAGCCACTCTGCGGCTTTTTCCTCTACTTTCAGCAGGTAGGCCGAATCCTCCGTGGTTAGCGTCGCCATGACTTTCAGGGCAGATTTATCGAAATTTACCTGATTGTTCAGATCCAGCCCGTGGGGCAGGGACAATTCGTACAACAGCTGATATTGGGCAGCCAGCTGGCGATCATCGGGAATCCGGTATTCGCTTTCAAGGCCCTGGTTCATTTGCCGGTTCAGCCGTTTGATCACGTCCACATAGCTGTCCACAAAGCGGATATCGGGTTGCGAGCGGTACCACTGGGCGAACTGGTCCACCTTCTTCAGAAACCCGGGGTCATTCACGCACCCCGGCTCCCCACAGCTCAGGGAATGGTAAATGGCCTCATTGCCGCCCAGTTCCCGGCCATGAAACTCGGCGGCGTCCCGGTAAGGCACACCTTTTTTGAAATACGAGATGCTGTCATCGTGAATGCGGTTCTCAGGGGCCTGGCTCACCAGGGCAACGATGATAATGACGGAAACAACAAGGATGCGCCGGTGATTGCGGCTGATAAAAGCTGCGATGCCAGCGCCGGAAAACCCTGTGCGTCTACCTGCAGCCAGTGGCGGTGAAGCCTTGCGCACCAGTAATAGTGTAATGGCCGGCAACACAGACAGGCTGAACAGCATGGCCAGTAGCACGCCTATCGCACAAATGGTGCCCAGATCACGAAACGGCGGTGATTCGGCAAAATTCAGGCTCAGAAAGCCCACCGCCGTGGTCACACTGGTGAGAAAGACCGGTTGAAGGTTGATGGACAGGCTTTCCTTCATGGCTTCCTGGGGGGCGCTGCCGGCTGCAAGGTTCTTGGCGTAATTATCCAGCAGATGCACCGCATCACAGACCGCAATGGTGAGGACAATGATGGGCGCCATCACGTTCACCTGATTCAGGGGAATTCCCAGCCAGCCCTGAGCGCCCACGGTGGTGACGGTGGCAAGCGCAATGACGCTAACCACCGCCGCCACAGCACCGATGGATCGCAGCAGGATACCGAGCAGTACCACTATAACCCCGTACATCAGGGGAATCAGGGTGGTCAGGTCCCGTTTGGAGGAGCGCTGAAAGCTCTGGTTCACCACAGGTACACCCATGAGGTGAATGGTATAGTCCGGGTGCTTTTCCAGAATCCGGTTCCGCAGTTGGTTACCAAAGTCAACGATCTCGGGAAAGGCTTCACTTTGTGATGCCCGCTGTTCCCGCTGGGTTTCCGGCGAGGCTTGCGGATCCGGATTGTCAGGGACCTCCAGGGAAATATTGATGGCGGTCACATGCCCGGTGGGAGATATCAGCCGGTTAACCAGCTGTTTTTCCCCGGTGGCAATGGCTTCAATCCTGCGAAGCGATTCTTCGGATAGCTCGCCTTCCGGCAC
>JAWVYU010000177.1:0-10317 GCA_033722575.1 Ketobacteraceae bacterium
AGCCCCATGATTTCAACCATCATCTGGTTGGTATTGGCAGTACCATAAAACGTACAGGTTCCCGGGCTGTGGTAGGATTCCGACTCCGCCTGCAGCAGGGTTTCGCGGTCCACTTCGCCGGCTGCGTACTGCTGACGGATACGGGCTTTTTCCTTGTTGGGCAAACCCGAAGGCATGGGGCCGGCGGGGATAAACCGGATCGGCATATGGCCAAAGCTGAGGGCACCAATCAGCAGGCCCGGGACAATCTTGTCGCAGATACCCAGCAGAAACGCCCCATCGAACATGTTATGGGACAGCGCCACCCCCACGGAGAGCGCGATCACATCCCGGCTGAACAGACTCATGTCCATGCCAGCCTGTCCCTGGGTGACACCATCACACATGGCAGGCGTTCCTCCCGCCACCTGGGCTACCCCACCCACTTCACCGATATACTGTTTAAGCCGTTCAGGATAACGGTAATAAGGTTGGTGAGCCGACAGCATGTCGTTGTATGCCGTGACAATACCGATATTGGGTTTTTGAGTGGAACGCAGGATGGTTTTGTCTTCCTTGCTGCAGCCCGCCATGCCGTGGGCAAAATTGCCGCAGGGCATTTCAGAACGGGGTGGAAGGTTGCGCCGCGCAGCGGCCATACGATCCAGGTAACGCTGGCGAGTTACCCGGCTACGCTCCGCAATCCGTTCGGTAATCATGGTCAATCCGGGATGGGGTTCCGCAACTTGGAGATTGTCTACGCGCATACCTGGCCTCCCTCTGCTTGATAAAGTTCTCGGGTAATTTAGTTACATACTATGCCTGTTGCCTTCAAAACCACAAGCAAACATCCTGACAATGGGCACACGTCACTGCAAACTGCGCTGGTCTCAGTGTGGCAGCGCACGAAACGATCGCTTTTTACCCGCCACCCACAGAAAGTGGTAGCAAGCCCTGCCTTGCTCTATCATGTCGCACCGGCTTTACTGTAATAAAACTACAAAAATCACCGTGGCTACCGGAGAAACCCGAACCTTATGCTGGGAATTATCGCCAATAAGCTGGAAAAGCAGGAATTCAGGAAATCCGAAGCCAAAGTGGCCAGGGTGATTCTTGAAGACCCGGAAGCTGCTGTCAGCAGCAGCATCGCCAGGCTGGCACGGGCAGCCGCTGTCAGTGAACCATCGGTTAACCGCTTCTGTACCAATCTGGGTTGCAAGGGCTTTCCCGATTTTAAAATCCAGCTGGCGCGAAGCATTGCGCAGGGTGTTTCATTTATCGGCAATGACGTCACTCTGGATGACGACACCGACACCATTGCGAACAAGATATTCGACGCCTCCATTGCTACCATCAAGGCCGCCAAGGATACCATTGACCGTCAGGCACTGGACCGGGCCATCGATACCCTGGCCCAGGCCCGCAAAATCGAGTTCTACGGCCTCGGCGCCAGTGGCTCCGTGGCCATGGACGCCCAACACAAGTTTTTCCGCCTGAACATACCGGTGATTGCCCACGTGGATGTGATGATGCAGCGCATGTCAGCCGCAGCCACCCGCTTCGGCGAAGCCATCGTGATTATTTCCAACACCGGTCGCACCAAGCAGATCGTGGAAGTGGCGGCTATCGCCAAACAGGCCGGAGCCAGCACCATTGGCATAACCACACCCGGCACCCCCCCTGGCGGAATACTGCGATCTGGTGCTGGCTGTGGACCCCCATGATGATACCGATCACTACACCCCCACCACATCCCGACTGGCTCACCTGGTGGTGATTGACATTCTTGCCACCGGCGTGGCGCTGAAACGCGGCCCTCAGTTCACTGAGCATCTCAAATGTATAAAAAACGCCCTCCTGGAAACCCGTCACCCACCTGATTAACGATGTCACCTTCTTAAAACCTTCACAAATGTAGTTTTTTTACCTTAATACCCTTTAATTATTTCCTGACCCCCTTATTCTTGTAATATAGTTACAGAAAGTATTCTGTGGTGTACGAATTCGTGTATTCGCGCAGACACAAATTCGATTAGGAAGAAGCGAGGCAGGTTATGACGATCAGAGTGGCAATCAATGGTTACGGACGTATTGGCCGGAATGTACTGAGAGCCCTGTACGAGAACGACTACCGCGATGACATTCAGGTGGTAGCCATCAACGATCTGGGTGATGCGGACATCAACGCCCACCTGACCCAGTTCGATTCGGTGCACGGGAAGTTTCCGGGCACCATAGAATCACAGGGTGATCGCTTGGTAGTGAATAACGATGAGGTCCTGGCATTTTCCACCCGCAATCCGGCAGAACTCCCCTGGAAGGACCTGGATATTGATGTGGTCATGGAATGTACGGGACTGTTCACGGACCGGGCCAAGGCCCAGGCGCATATTGATGCCGGAGCCAAACGGGTCATTATTTCCGCCCCCGGCAAAAACGTGGATGCCACCATCGTCTACGGGGTGAACCATGACACACTGATGCCCTCCCACCAGATAATTTCCAATGCCTCCTGTACCACCAACTGCCTGGCCCCTCTGGCGCAGGCACTGCATAACAATATTGGTATCGAACGGGGCCTGATGACGACCGTTCACGCCTTTACCAACGATCAGGCCCTGACGGATGTTTATCACTCTGATGTACGCCGGGCCCGCGCCGCCACCATGTCAATGATTCCTACCAAGACCGGCGCCGCCAGTGCGGTGGGGCTGGTGCTTCCAGAACTGGCCGGCAAGCTGGACGGCATGGCCGTGCGGGTACCCACCGCCAATGTCTCCCTGGTGGACTTCACGTTCATTGCCGGGCGCGCCACCACCCGCGAAGAAATCAACATGCTGGTGAATGCTGCCAGCATGAACGATGAGTTCGGCATATTGGAAGTCAACCGGCTGCCATTGGTATCCATTGACTTCAATCACAACCCTGCCAGCTGTATTTTTGATGCCACCCAGACCAAAGTGGACGGAAACCTGGTGAAAGTGCTTGCCTGGTACGATAATGAATGGGGATTTTCCAACAGAATGCTGGATAATACGCGTTATCTGATGGCGATCGCCAATGAGCAGGACTCGAAACGCGTCGCCTGATAATGGTCACCCCGAACCTCAGGCAAGGATATGCGCAGAACCAAAATTGTTACCACCCTGGGCCCCGCCACTGACAGAGAACCAGTCCTGGAAAAGCTGTTGCTGCGGGGCGCCAATGTTGTCCGTCTTAACTTTTCCCATGGCAGTGCCGACGATCACCGGGCCAGAGCCCGGCAGGTTCGCGACATTGCCGCCCGCCACCACCTGAATGTCGCGCTGCTGGCGGATCTTCAGGGGCCGAAATTACGTATCGGCAAATTCACAGACAAAGCCATTGAACTGGAAGAAGGCGCGGCGTTCTGCCTGGACGCCGGCTATCCCTCCGATCAGGGCAACCAGGATATTGTCGGCATTGATTACAAGGAGCTCCCGGAAGATTGCAACGCTGGCGATATTCTGCTGCTGAACGATGGCCGCATTGAATTGCGGGTTGACCGTATCGATGGCCCGAGCATTCACTGCACCGTGATCACCGGCGGCCCGCTGGGCAGCAACAAAGGAATAAACCGTCGCGGTGGCGGTTTGTCGGCGCCGGCCCTCACTGACAAAGACAAAGCCGATATTGGGGTGATTGCAGACATCGGCTTTGATTACGTGGCCGTGTCATTCCCCAAAACCGCCGGCGATATCGAGCTTGCCCGCTCGCTGCTGGAGGAAGCCGGCAGCAACGCCAGAATCGTTGCCAAGATCGAGCGGGCTGAAGCGGCCCTGGACCAGCACAACATGGAAGGCATACTCCATGCCGCCGACGCCGTGATGGTTGCCCGAGGCGACCTGGGGGTGGAGATCGGAGACGCTGCCCTGCCCGGCGTGCAAAAGCGCCTGATTCAGAGCGCCAGGGAACACAACAAACTGGTGATCGTTGCCACCCAGATGATGGAGTCCATGATCGACAACCCGGTGCCCACCCGGGACGAGGTGTTTGATGTGGCCAATGCGGTGATTGATGGCGCTGACGCCGTCATGCTGTCCGCAGAAACCGCCGTGGGGGATTATCCTGTGGAAACCGTAAAGACCATGGCGGAAATTTGTATTGGAGCCGAAAAGCAACCGGAAACCCAGCTATCAGACCACCGTATCCGCGCCAGTTTTTTGCGCACCGACGAAGCCATTGCCATGGCCACCATGTACAGCGCCAACCATCTCAGGGGTGTCAAAGCCATTATCTGTTTGACCGAATCGGGCAACACACCACTGTGGATGTCACGGATCAGTTCCGGCCTGCCCATATACGCCCTTACCCGTCACCCGGAAACACAACGCCGTATGGCGCTGTTCCGCGGGGTGGAATCACTCCACTTCGATCCCACCGGCCATCCTTACGAGTTCGTCAATGAACAGGCCGTCCAATTACTCAAGGACAAGGCACTGCTGGAAGCGGACGACCTGGTAATTTTTACCAAGGGCGCCCGCATGGGTATTCATGGCGCCACCAATGCAATGCTGATTCTGAAAGTATAACGCCGCCACCGGATCGACACGGTGGCGGCTTCTGGTTGCAGCTATTGGTTGCTGCGGCAGATGCAGCAATCTACTGGCAGGAAAGATTACCGCTCTGGGTCAGACCGTCGCGAATGCCCTCGCAGTTCATGATCTGCTCTGCAAAGGCTGCCACCGTCGAATCACACAGGCGTTGGTTGTTTGAGATATCCAGCAGCGCGTTAACACGACACAGCTGCGGCATACCGATCCCGGTAAGCCCGGCGTTGTCCGTGATACTCATATTGCTGTCCACATGGCGGAGACTGCCCAGCCCCGACAAACTCACCAGGCTGTCGTTGCCACTGATGGTCAGCCGGCCGTCCACCCGACCCAGGTTATTCAATCCCGCCAGTGAGGCCAGTGCCGGGCTGTTTTCAATGGTCAGTGCACCGGCCATGAACTCCAGGGCACCCACCCCTTCCAGACTGTTCAGGCTGGTATTGTTCTTTAACTCCAGACCGATCATTGAGGTGAACCCGTTATTGAGTCCCGCCAGGGAGAGCAGGCTGGCATTGTTGTTAATGGTAATGAAATCGGGGTCCGTCAGGCCTCCCAGCCCCTGAACATCGCGCAAGGCCGGATTGTTCTCTACCTTCAGGCTCCAGACAGTGGCCAGATTGTCCAGACCGGAAAGCGTCTGCAGCTGCGCGTTATCCCTGATCTGAATTCTGCGTGCATAAGTAACACCGTTCAGCCCCTGCAGATTCACCAGTTTGTCGTTATCCAGTATCCGGATCAATGGTTCCACCAGGAACTGATATTCCGTCCACAGATTGCTGAGGCCCTGCAGGCTCTCCAGCTGAGGGTTCTGGATGACATCAATGCCGGAAACCCTGCTGTTGGCATTGATCAGTCCGCTGAGATTTTTAAGTCGGTCATTCGCAATGATACTGACAGCGGGCACACTGGTTACACTTCGCAGACCGTCGAGGTTCTCCAGAAGCGCGTTATTGTGTATGACAATAGTGCTGTCACTGATGCTGATATTGTGCAACCCCTCCAGCGAAACCAGGCTGTCGTTATTATCAATCACCACTCCGCCCACACGGTTCAGATTGCCCAGGGCACTCAGGTCAACAAGGGCTGGATTATCCTTCAGTCTTATCCCGTTCTCCAGGCCTCTGACGTTTTGCAAACCATCAAGACTGATCAGACCGCCATTTTCCTCAGCAAAAATCTGACCGGCGTCCGTCAGACTTTCAAGCCCGCTGAAATCCGTCACACCATCACTGTTTTTAAGATTGAGCTGTCCCACCCTGGCAAGGCTGTCCAGCCCCCTGAAGGAGCCTATGGCATCGCTGCTGTCAACGGTAAAACCAATGCGCACCTCACGCAGATTTTCAAGACCGGTAAAATCTGTGAGGGAATCGTTATACTGAAAGAAAAAGGACTCTGCCGTGGTAATACCACCCAGTCCCTCAAGGCTTGTGAGCGCATCGTTGGCGATAATTGACACGCCGTACTCACCCATTGCCATACTGCCCAGCGCCGTCAGATCATTCAGAACCCGGTTACCCCTCAGGGTCAGCCCGTTCACCAGCTCCAGCCCCTGGAGCCCTTTGAGTGAGCGCAGTGCACTGGTATTGCGGATATTGAGCCGGCCATCCACGGTGACCAGACATTCCAGCCCCTCCAGAGACGCTATGGAGCTGAGAATAATACTGCTGCCAGAACCAATATACAGACTCCCCGTCACCCGTGTGTAACCAGACAGCGCCGCCAGGTCACTGGCCGTTTCAATGACGTAATTACCATCCCATACCAGGTCGGGGCAATCACTGAGCGCTACATTTACCCGGTAATCCTGAAGGGAACCATCAACAGCTTCTACCTGGTAAATAACGGGCTGACTGAAATCATTGACCGTTTCGCCACTGACCTGCCGAATGCTGTTAACTCTCACCACTTCACCATTGGTGGAAAAGCTGGCAGTGAGGTTTGTCAGGTCAGTACCCTGAGGAAGCGTCACCGCAATATCATGCTGACTCTCATCAACAGCACCCACCGCATCGAACGGCAGATTATTCAGATCGGCGTCAAACCGGAATGCCGTGATCTGCTTGTAGTGGCTGGGGGCCTCGGTGACTCTGACAGTGTATTCCTGGGCTGAGCCATCACCCGCCACTACACGATAAATCACCGGCTGGGTAAAATCATTGGGCGTTGCACCGTTGTATTGAACCACTCCGTTAACGGTTACTTCCGTACCGGTGGTGATGTAGGTGGCCACCAGATCCGTTTTATCAGTACCGAAGGGCACCTCTATCACAATGGTTTTCGTGCTCTGATTGATATCGCCAACGGTTTCCTCGGTGATGTCGGGATGGCTGTTGGCTGTGAACTTGAATGATGTGATAAGGCCCTGCTCTCCCCCGCAGGCTGTTACCAGTAACAGCGTGCAAAACGCCAGTGCTGACTGCTTTAATCCCCCAAACAATGCTGACTCCTTTAATTTGCTAAACCGACTATTCCAATGCGGCCGGATAGTATCTATTCTGAACAACCGGATCAAACCGCTGCTGCGCAGGCTAACAAAAAAACAACAAAACAATGGGATGAACGAGCTGGACAATGATTAACCTATCAGTCGACCTGTCACCAATTACCGCCGGCTTCCTTTTCTGCCATTACCGACAGATTTTTCAACACAGACATTGTTATAAACCCTGTTGTAATAGATTGTGCAAAACCCCAGCGCTATTTCACTGACCCTTATGGCACATGGAGTTATTGTATTGATACATAGACGGTTTAAAGGCTGCAAGATGCACCGGTCGCTGATTCCTGCTAAGGTGTGTTAACAATGGCCCTGTGGTTTTGAGTACCATAGACTGCCGGGTTGAGGCCATGGAATAGCTTCTTGCGAGGTATCTATGAAATCAAATCTCACCCATAAACTTCTGAAATCCCATCTGGTGGATGGAGACCTGACGCCTGGAAAACTGATTGGTCTTCGCTTTGATCAAACCCTTTGTCAGGATGCGACCGGCACACTGGTTATGCTGACACTGGAAGCCATGAATCTGGACCGTGTCAAAACCAGTGTTTCTGTTCAATACGTCGACCATAACCTTATTCAGGAAGATCATAAGAATGCCGACGACCATCTTTTTCTGCTGAGTGCCGCGCAGCGCTTTGGCGCCTGGTACAGCAGACCCGGTAACGGCATCAGTCACCCCCTTCACATGAAACACTTCGCCAAACCCGGAGAACTGTTGATTGGTTCGGACAGCCATACCTGCGCCACCGGTGGGCTGGGCATGTTCGCCATTGGTGCGGGCGGTGCCGATGTGGCCATCGCCATGGCAGGAAAACCGGTTTACCTGAAAATGCCCGAAGTGTGGGGAATCCGACTGACCGGCGAGCTGCCCCCCTGGGTAAGCGCCAAGGATGTGATTCTGGAAATGCTGCGCCGGCACGATGTTAACGGTGGGGTGAACCGGGTACTGGAATATTATGGGCCCGGCGTGGAGACGCTGTCTGCCATGGATCGACATGCCATTGCCAATATGGGCGCCGAGCTGGGTGCCACCGGTTCAGTGTTCCCCTCCGATGACAATACCAGAGCCTTTATGGAAGAAGCCGGACGAGGCAACGAATGGCAGGCCCTGGCGGCCGATGAGGGCTGCGATTATGATATTCATGAAGAACTGAATCTTTCCGAGCTGGAACCGCTGATTGCCAAACCCAGCAGCCCGGGCAATGTGGTCCCGGTCAGTGAAGTAGCGGGTGAACCCATTTATCAGAGCTATATCGGCTCTTCAGCGAATCCCGGCTTTCGTGATTTCGCCATCGCAGCCCACATGGTGAAGGGCGAAACCGTGCCCACAAATCTTTCCTTTGACATCAACCCCAGCACCCGGGAAATACTGGAAGAACTGTCGATCAGCGGCCACCTCAACAGCCTGTTAATGTCGGGCGCCCGTTTGCACCAGGCAGGATGCAACGGTTGTATCGGCATGGGTCAGGCGCCGGCAACTGATAAAAACAGTCTGCGCACAACGCCCCGCAACTTTCCCGGCCGTTCTGGCACCAGAGAGGACAAAGTCTGGCTGTGCAGCCCGGAAACCGCTGCCGCCTCTGCAGTAACAGGGGAAATCACTGATCCCAGAGAATTTGCCAAGGCAAGAAACCTGATCCATCCGGGACACCTGCGCCCCGAAAAAACCATCAACCACAGCAAGCTGTTTGTTGAACCCATCGAAGACAACCAGTCAGTCGAGCTTATCAAAGGGCCAAACATCAAGTCGCTTCCCGATTTTCCCGAATTGCCGGACAGCATTGAGGTACCTGCCCTGCTGAAACTGGGAGACAATATCTCCACCGACGAAATTCTTCCGGCCGGTGCCGAGATTCTTCCCTACCGGAGCAATATTCCGCAAATATCCGAATACGTTTTCGATGCGGTATCGGAAACCTATGTGGAAGACGCCAAGAAACTGTTTGAAAAAGGCGGGCATGCCATTGTGGCAGGTTCCAACTATGGGCAGGGCTCCAGCCGTGAACACGCAGCCATTGCCCCCGGCTACCTGGGATTGCGCATGGTAATCGCAAAAAGTTTTGCCCGCATCCACTGGCAGAACCTGATTAACGCCGGGATATTGCCACTGACGTTCGTTAACGAATCGGACTATGACAAGATTCCCGAAAACGCCACCCTGAAGTTTTCCGATATCAGGAACAGTCTGAAAGGCAGTGACAGTATTACCCTTGAGGTAAGTGACCTGGATGAGCCCATAAAAGTCCAGCATGGTTTGTCCGGTGTGTACCGGGACATTATCCTGGAAGGCGGTATTGTTAACTGGATGCAGACACAGTAACAACGCACAACGTTACCCGGGTTTGCCAATGGAGCTTTGGCACAACCCGGACTTGTATTCAGTTGGCAGTCAGTCGAGGCGCTCCAGAGACACCGGTAACTTGTCCCCAGGCACTGGCAACGAGGTGTGATCGATGGGCATGCGGTAGGATTTCGGAACACGCCAGCGATAGTTCAGGAGCACCTGATGCAATATGGCTTTCACCTGAAGATCCGCAAAGTGCAGGCCAATACACATATGGGCACCTCCGCCAAAGGGAACGTAGCAGTAGGGATGATTCTTGTCCTCACGGCGCTGCTCAGAAAAACGCTCCGGATCAAAGGTGAAAGGCCGGGTCCAGTACTCATGCATGTAGTGAGTGAAAAACGGCGATGTAACAATAAGCGTGCCTTTGGGAATGTAATAGCCGTTGAATTCGCAATCCTTCACGGTTTTACGGGGTATCGAGGGCACCGGCGCGCACATCCGCAAAGCCTCTTTCATAACCAGCGTCATGCCTTCCATCCGCTCCAGATCATTGTGCTCCAACTGATCCTTGCCCAGCGCCCTGCTCTCTGCCCGTAGTCGTTCCTGCCATTCCGGGTAGCGTGCCAGATAATAAAACATGTTACAGAGCGTGATGGTGGAGGTATCGTGGGCTGCCATCATCAGAAAGATCATGTGATTAACTACGTCATCGTCGGAAAACCGCTGGCCGTCTTCGGTTTCTGCGCGGCAGAGCTGGCTGAACAGATCCATACTGTCACTGTCTTTCTTATCGTGGATGTGGTCCTTGAAAAATTTCACCAGCACCTTGCGTCCATCTAGCCCCTTTTTCCAGCGCCCACCGGGAACAGGAAAGCGTGCCAGTGCGGTACCGGCCCGCACGGTATCGATGAAAGCCTTGTTCAGGGCATCCGCCTCTCTGCCCAGCTCATAGCCCATGAATACTTCTGTGGCCAGATCCA
>JAWVYU010000178.1:0-10255 GCA_033722575.1 Ketobacteraceae bacterium
CAAGGAAGTTAAAACCCCTGAAGGGGCTGCCGGTGAAGAGGAGAAGGAAGACGGTTTGAATATTCCGCTACCCACCACCATCCCCATCGCCGAGGTGCCTGAACTGATGAACCAGGCCAGGGCCGTGCAGGAGCTGGTGAACAAGCGCACAGAAATGCTGAATCGCAATGAATTCTAGGCTGCACAATACAGAAAAAAGGGGCCATCAGCCCCTTTAAATCTTTACGCGCCCTTCAAGCGCTTTGCTAGTCTTCTTGCTCACTGGAAAAAACACCCTGTTCTTCGAGCTTCTCCAGCGGCATGTGACGGATATCCTTACCCTTCACCAGATAAATCACCTGCTCGGCAATGTTACGGGCATGATCCCCGATACGTTCCAGCGCTCGCAAGCTCCACATGATGTTCAGCACACGTTTTATATAGCGCGGGTCTTCCATCATAAAGGTAACCAGCTGACGCATGGCGGATTCATACTCGATATCCACGTCCTTGTCTTCCTTGACCACCAGCACAGCCTGTTCCACATCAAAGCGGGCAAAGGCATCCAGAGCCTGTTGCAACATCGAGGATACATGCTTGCCAATATGCCGGACCTCAACGTAACCGCGGGGCAACTGACCCTGCTCTGAAAGCTTGATGGCCATCTTGGCAATTTTACTGGCTTCGTCACCCACACGCTCCAGATCCACGTTGGCTCTGATCACGGCCACCACCATGCGCAAATCACTGGCGGCGGGCTGACGCAACGCGATCAGACGGGTGCACTCTTCGTCGATCTGACGCTCGAAACCATTTACCTCGCGCTCGGTAGTAATGACCTGTGATGCCAGCTCACTGTCGACATCAATCAGCGCCGTCACGGCATCCACTACCTGCTTTTCCACCATGCCACCCATGGTCAGAATATGGGTGCGAATCTCTTCAAGATCTGCATTAAACTGTCGCGAAATATGTTGGGTATAGTCTTCACTGCTCATCAGCAATCGTCCCTATCTGTAAAGTTAACCGAAGCGTCCGGTGATATAGGCTTCGGTCAGATCATGTTCCGGTGAGGTAAATACGCTATCGGTCTCATTGACCTCTACCAGGTTGCCCAGATGGAAATAGGCCGTACGGTGCGAAACCCTGGCGGCCTGCTGCATGGAATGGGTCACAATAACAATAGTATAGCTCTCCGCCATTTCAGCGATCAGCTCTTCCACCCGTGCGGTGGCTATCGGGTCCAGTGCGGAACAGGGCTCATCCATCAGGATCACTTCCGGACTCACCGCTATGGCCCTGGCGATACACAACCGCTGCTGCTGGCCGCCGGACATGCCGGTAGCGACCGAGTCGAGACGATCCTTCACTTCATCCCACAAACCCGCTTTTCTCAGGCTGTTTTCCACAATATCGTCAAGATCCGACTTACGGTTTGCGAGACCATGAATCCGGGGGCCATAGGCGATGTTGTCGTAGACAGATTTCGGAAACGGGTTCGGTTTCTGGAACACCATGCCCACCCGGGCGCGCAGTTCCACCACATCCCTTTTTGAATGATAGATATCCTCATCGTCCAGCATGAGTTGACCTTCCACTTTACAGATATCAATGCTGTCATTCATGCGGTTTAGACAACGCAGGAAGGTGGATTTGCCGCACCCTGAAGGACCAATAAAGGAAATGACCTCATTTTTGCCGATATCGAGGCTGATGTCCTTTATCGCACGGGCATCACCATAGGAAACACTGACGTTGCGCAGCTTGAACTTGGGGTCCCTGGCAAACGGCTTGCCAACGGTCTTGCCTTCCTCAATGACCGTATCCTCTGGCTTGCCCTCAGACACCGGAATTACCTGCCCCTGATCCTGCAGTTCAGCTTCCGAATAGATAGTCGGGTTCAACGTGTTCATATCCTTCTCCTTACCAGCGACGCTCAAGCCGCTTGCGCAGCCAGATCGCCAGTGCGTTCATACTGATCATGAAAGTGAGCAGCACCATGATGCCGGCAGATGCCAGCTCGACAAAACCCTGTTCCGAGGCACTGGCCCAAAGGTAGATCTGTACCGGCAGAACCGTGGCTGAATCGAGAAAGCCATCAGGTACCTCCACTATAAAGGCGACCATACCGATCAACAGCAGTGGTGCGGTCTCCCCCAGAGCCTGCGCCATACCAATGATAGAGCCGGTCAGCATACCAGGCATTGCCAGCGGAATAACATGGTGCATGACCACCTGCATCTTTGAGGCACCAATACCTTCGGCTGCTTCACGTATGGAGGGTGGCACGCTCTTGATGGCGGCACGGCTTGAAATGATGATGGTGGGCAGCGTCATTAATGCCAGCACCATACCGCCGACCAGAGGCACAGAGCGCGGCATACCGAAAAGGCCGATAAAGACTGCCAGACCCAGCAGACCAAAAATAATAGAAGGCACCGCGGCCAGGTTATTGATATTGACTTCAATGAAGTCCGTAAACCTGTTCTGGGGTGCGAACTCTTCCAGGTACACGGCTGCTGCCACACCCACGGGAAACGCAATGGCCAGTGTAACCAGCATGGTCAACAGCGACCCGACAATGGCACCAAGAATACCCGCATTGGAAGGTTCACGGGAGTCACCACGGCTGAACAACACGTCGTTGAAACCGGTATCGATCACACCTTTCTCCACCAGTTCATCGACCCATGCCTGCTGCTGCTCGGAAAGCTTGATGCTATAGCCGGGATCATCGGCGTGCTTGACGTAGGTCGACACACGATCATGTGCCAGGAATTCCATGGTTTGTGTCGTGCCCAGAAGATCCGGGTTTTGTTTGAGCAACTCCCTGACGTCGCTGGCTGAGTAGTTGCCAACCAGTCGGGCAAGCTCCCGTTTCTCTGCCCTGGTGTCCGCCTCCGGGACCTGCTGCTGCAATGCAGCAACAATCGGTGCGACAAAATCCGCCATGGCCATCTGATCCGCATCGGTGGGATCGTCCAGGTACAAAACCTCGGGATCGAGTTCCACATTCAGCGTAATGGTGGTCTTGATAAATCCCGTGTAGCCCTTGTTGATGATGTCAACGAAGAGAATAAACAGGGAGGCAAGGGCGATAAATATCGCCAGCATGCCGTAAAGCCGGAAGCGGCGCTCCTTGCGGTAACGCGCTTTCAGGGATTTGCGGACTATTTCCGCCTGAGAACTTTGAGGAGAGCTCTGATCAGTCATACTGTTCCCTATACTTGCGTACGATCTTGAGAGCAACCACGTTCAGCAGCAGCGTGGCAATGAACAGCAACATACCCAGCGCAAACGCAGACAATGTCTTGGCACTGTCGAACTCCTGATCACCCACCAGCAAGGTGGCAATCTGCACGGTCACCGTGGTTACCGACTCCAGTGGATTCGCCGTCAGATTAGCGGCTAAACCGGCTGCCATTACAACAATCATGGTTTCACCGATAGCGCGTGATGCCGCCAGCAGGATACCACCAATGATGCCGGGCAAGGCGGCTGGAAAGATGACATTCTTCATCGTTTCCGAGTGGGTCGCACCCAACGCCAATGAGCCATCCCGCATGGACTGGGGTACCGCGTTGATCACATCGTCAGACAGCGACGACACAAACGGCACAATCATAATGCCCATGACCAGTCCTGCGGCAAGGGCACTCTGGGACGAGGCTTGCAGACCGACCGTTTCAGCAAGATCGCGAATAAAGGGCGCCACTGTCAATGCAGCGAAAAAGCCGTATACCACCGTCGGGATGCCGGCCAGCATTTCCAGTAACGGCTTGGCCGTTGCGCGCACCCGTTTACTGGCATACTCAGATAAGTAGATGGCCGACATCAGGCCAATGGGCACAGCCACCAGCAGTGCAATGGCGGAAATCAAAAGGGTGCCCGTAAACAGGGGAATAACCCCGAAAGCGCCCGCTGAGCCTACCTGGTCAGCACGCAGGGCCGTCTGCGGGCTCCAGCTGGTGCTGAAAAGAAAGTCGGATATGGGCACACGGTCAAAGAACCGTATCGTCTCAAAGATGACCGAAAACACGATACCCGCAGTAGTCAGCACTGCCAGCGCAGCACACACAAAGAAAATCCGCCGAAGTGTTGTCTCAACATTGACCCTTGCATTGATTTGGGGAGAAACACGGGCCCAGGCAAATGCCGCCCCCAGCACTGCAATCAGAATCACCAGGATTGTCTTGAAATTCTCGCTCCGGGTCTCCAGGGCCTGCAACAGAGAGGCTGCCTCGGCAATATGTTGCGGCACAGCGTCCGGATTGAGCTTACCCGCTGCGACATTGCTGATCTGGGAGAGTATCAGGCTGGAGTGCCCCGGCGACGCCTGCGAGACATCCTGGGGCAGAGATGAGATCACAAGGCCCTGAATGACTTTGCCTTCAAAGCTTACCCAGGCTGCCAGCACAATCAGTGCAGGAATGGCGCACCAGAGCGCGGCCCTGGCCGCATAGTAAGAAGGAAGCGCCTTAAGGTGTCTGATGCCGCCAAGGGGTTCCGCTACCGCCCGGGATCGCATGTAGGCGAGCCCATAGGCAACTACGGCAAGAACCAGAACCAGGGGCAGAAGATTGGCCGTCTGCATAACCGTCTCAATGTCTTTGTAAGTGGCTTTAAGTTGACTGGGGGTGTATTTTGCCAGTTTGGCGCACAAAAATGCTTATAAAAATGTAACAGAAGAGTGCGGACCACAAGTCCCGCACTCTTCTGTTGTCATCCATGATATTGACTGGCCGATCCTTACAGTTCCTTACCCGTCATTGGCTTCAGGTTTCTCGCCTGCTTGCCGATTTTCATGCGCTCTTTGCGCGGATTCGGGATCAGGCCGACGTCTACCAGGTAACCATTGTCACCCCAGGCGCCTTCACTGGTGAACTCGGCGACGTATTCCTGAATACCGGGAACCACACCGACGTGTGCATTCTTGACGTAGAACCACAGTGAACGGGCAACCGGGTACTCTTCACTGGAAATATTCTCCGGCGTCGGCTCAACACCATTGATGGTGGCGGCCTGTATCTGACCGGTGTTTTCCATCAGGAAACTGTAGCCGAAGATGCCGTAAATGCCTTTGTCCTGGGCCAGACGCTGAACGATCAGGTTGTCGTTTTCGCCGGCTTCAATGAAGGGGCCGTCTTCACGCATGGCGTGACATACCGCCTTCATGTCTTTCTTCTCCATATTCTTGATGAAATCGTACTTCTTGCAGCCGCCCTGCATGGCGATTTCAACAAAGGCGTCCCGCGTACCGGAAGTCGGTGGCGGTCCCATGACGCTGATTTCCTTGTTGGGAAGACTGGAATCGATATCGCTCCACTTCTTGTAGGGGTTGGGAATCAGCTTGTCGCCACCCTTCGGATCAGGGACTTCCTTGGCCAGCGCCAGGAAAATCTGCTTCAGCGTAAAATCAGCTTTTTTCGCGTCCTTGGAGTTGGCGATAACAATACCGTCAGCACCGATACGGACTTCGGTGATTTCCTTGACACCGTTTGACTGACAAGTCTCGAACTCACTGGGCTTCATGCGACGTGATGCGTTGGTAATGTCAGGGTGCTCGGTGCCGACACCTTCACAGAACAGCTTCAGTCCACCACCGGAACCGGTGGATTCCAGCTTGGGAGTTGGAAAATCGGTGTTACGACCGAAACGCTCGGCTACAACGGTAGCGAACGGATAAACAGTCGAAGAACCAACGATATTGATCGTGTCACGTGCCTGGGCCTGCAGTGGCGCAGTGATTGCAGCCGCCAGGGCCACACCCGCCAAACCTACTGAAAATTTCTTAGCCACATTTGCCTCCATTTAATCTGGTTAATTGGCTATCAAGTTTGCCTGTTATTATCTGGCAGCCAGGACACGCTGATTGAGATCTTGTGTCGTGATTTGCGCGAACCTGATTTACCGATAGCCGCTATCCTATGGATGAAATATGTCAGCTATGTTACAGATCACCGGCTACAGGAGAAAAACCATCGCAATGGCTGATGCCGTTGTTTCTCGGCTTCCCCGCGCCCATATCACCTGACCAAAGGACGCAGAGAGCCCCGAGTTTCGCGGGGTCTGTGCGATATACAGGTAATATCCTGTTGTATCATCTCCGGCTACCGGCCCGGCTGTCCCGGTAGCGATCTGCTTCGCTCGCCCCTTACAATATGACTTTTATATGACAGTTATATGACATATCTGCATGGGCTGTGGACCACTTTCCCCGAGACTTGAGCGGCAGAACACGCCAGTTGAGACAGTAGCAGGGCTCTTCAGCTATAATGCGCCGACCTTTCTGGTCTACCGATCAATTAAACAGCAATTGTCACCAACACAGTGCAGTTATATTCATGAAACAGCATGGATTCATCGGCAAACTTGAGGCCATTACCCTGATCATCGGGCGTGTGACAGCCAGCTTTTCGCTGCTGATCATGCTGTTCACCTTTATTGTGGTGGTCATGCGTTACGGTTTTAACACCGGGGAGTTATCGTTTTTTGGCTGGCGCCTCAGTTCCATTGCCATCGATGAAACCGTGATCTATCTCCATGCGGCGCTCTTTATGCTGGCCAGTGCAGCGACCTTCCGCGATGATGCCCATGTCAGGGTCGATGTTTTCTATCGTAAATTTTCCAGTAAAAACAAGAGCCTGGTGAATATACTCGGCACCCTGCTGCTGCTTTACCCCATGTGTGCGGTGATTCTATGGTCCAGCCTGGACTATGTAAAGATGTCCTGGCAGATGAACGAACACTCCCAGGAGGCTGAGGGGCTGCCTTACCTGTTTATCCTCAAGGGAATGATTCCCGCCATGGCGTTCCTGCTTATCCTGCAAGGCCTGTTCGACATCCTGAAGCACATCCAGCACATCCGCGGCAGAGGGCCCTATCCCGGTGCCCACGAGGCCGACGGGCAGGGCAATGGCGGTCAGGAGGATGTGCTCTGATGGAATACATGGCGCTGCTCCTGTTTCTGGCTGTGTGCCTGACCCTGATGATGGGCTACCCCGTCGCCTTCACGCTGGGGGGTGTTGCGGTGATATTCGCCGGTATCGGCATTGCCCTGGAGGCGTTTCCCCAGTCCTATCTCACCCTGCTGCCCGGACGACTGTTTGGCATCATGACCAACGAAACCCTGCTGGCAGTGCCGCTGTTTGTGCTGATGGGGGTGATGCTGGAAAAATCCCGGGTGGCGGAAAACCTGCTGGAAACCATGGCCCGGCTGTTTGGCCGGTTCCCGGGGGGGCTGGGCATTTCCGTGGCCATGGTGGGTATGCTGCTGGCCGCCAGCACCGGCATTGTGGGGGCGACCGTGGTCACCATGGGGCTTCTGGCACTGCCCACCATGCTCAAACGGGGTTATGACACCGCACTGGCCACCGGCAGCATTGCCGCCACAGGTACCCTGGGCCAGATCATTCCACCCTCCATTGCCCTGGTGTTACTGGGGGATGTGCTGTCCAACGCCTACCAGGAGGCTCAGCTCAGCCAGGGAATCTATGCCACTGAGACAGTTTCCGTTGGCGACCTGTTCGTGGGGGCACTGGTACCCGGGCTGGCTCTGGTTTTTCTCTATATTGTTTATATTGTGGGCACCGCCTTTTTCAGGCCCGCGTCCGCGCCGGCAGTGAGCATCAATGAAATCTACACCGACAGCCTGCCCGTACAGGTCATCAAGGGCCTGGCGCCACCGCTTCTGCTGATCGTGGCGGTGCTGGGTTCCATTCTTACCGGAATTGCCACTCCCACAGAAGCTGCAGCGGTAGGTGCGGCAGGCGCCACCCTGCTGGCGGGCTTTCAGGGGCAGCTTAACACCGGCAAACTGAAAGAGATCACCATTTCCACCACCAAGGTCACCTGTATGGTGTTTGCCATTCTGATCGGTGCATCCCTGTTTTCCCTGGTGTTTCGCGCCTACGGGGGTGATGATCTGATCCAGTCATTGTTTGAGCAGATGCCTGGCGGCGTGGTGGGCGCCACCCTGCTGGTCATGGTGGTGATATTCCTGCTGGGCTTTATTCTGGATTTTATCGAGATTACCTTTGTGGTGGTGCCCATTGTGGGGCCGGTGTTATTGGCCATGGGACTGGACCCGGTATGGCTGGGGGTGATGATTGCCCTGAACCTGCAAACCTCTTTTCTGACCCCGCCCTTTGGTTTTGCCCTGTTTTACCTGCGTGGGGTTGCCCCTGCTTCGGTGCCGACCACTACCATTTACAAGGGCGTGGCGCCCTTTATCGCCATTCAGATTATCGCCATGGTGATACTGGCATTCTGGCCTGAGCTGGCAACCACATTGCCAAAAATGGTTTATGGGCCTTAACTTAGTTAGCTGAGCGTTTTTACCTTCCCGGGGGACCCTGTATGACCGATGATATGGACGACAGCCAGAACGACCGTAATGAGGAAATGCCCACCCCACTGGGGGAGCTGGCACTGCAGACCGTGGCCATGCCGGCGGACACCAACGCGGACGGCGATGTATTCGGCGGCTGGCTGGTATCCCAGATGGACCTGGCCGGCGCGGTTACCGCAAATCGGCTGGCCAAGGGGCGGGTGGCAACCGTGGCCATTGATACCATGGTATTCCTGCGGCCGGTGGCCGTTGGCTCCACCGTGAGCTGTTACACCAAGGTGCTGGAAATCGGCCGCAGCTCCATCGCCATTAATGTGGAGGTCTGGGCGCAACACCCTACCGATTATGAAACCCGCAAGGTAACCGAGGGCCGCTTTACGTTCGTCGCCATCGATCAGAACCGCCGCACCCGGCCGGTACCGCGGCACTGAGGGTACCACCGGCCGGTTGCCACACCACGGCTGACCTGCCTGTCCATGTCCCCGGGATTTCGTAGCCCATCGGTTTGACCGTTTTCTGATCAATTACTAATCTTATAGGGTTAACACCCTTGCTTGTCAGATCCACCAGAAAACTCGGTCAGCTCCATGCAAAGCTCCATTTACCGGCTCTTTCTGATTCTGGTTACTGCGCTTCTGATCCCTACTGCCCATGCAGATGTCGTTACCCTTGATCCGGAAGCACCCCGCCAGAATCTTTCACCACAGATCCGCTATTTCAAGGACAGTAGCGGCAGCAGGAGTATTGACGAGATTATCCGTCATCGTCCGGAGCTCCCGTGGCTGACTGACGGCAGCGCGGTCCCCAATTTCGGTTTTAATGAACACCCTTTCTGGATTCATTTTCATCTGGCCAATCCTTCCGAAAACGCGGTTGAGCGCTATTTGTCGATCAATTACCCGCTGCTGGACGATGTGGATATTTATCGGGTCACAGACAACCAGGTAAAACAGCAATGGCACCTGGGAGACACCCAGCCTTTCGGTGAACGGGTCATACTGAATCGCAATTTCGTGGTTCCGGTTACGTTCGAGCCGGAATCATCCACGCACATTTATATCAGGGTGGATACCACCAGCTCCATGCAATTACCCATTGAGCTCACAGAACCCCGCCACTTTCATCAGACAGAATTCCGGGAAGCCGTATTGCAGTTCCTGTTTTATGGCGGGTTGCTGGTAATGGTGATCTACAATCTGTTTCTTTTCTTGAGCATAAAGAACATCAGTTATCTGTTCTACGTTTTCTATATTACCAATATTATTTTCCTGTACCTGGCGGTTCAGGGTTATGGTTTTCAGCTTCTCTGGCCGGACCAGCCCTGGTTCAACAGCAAGAACATTATTACCCTGGCATCTTCAGCGGTGGTGGTCAGTATTGTGTTTTCTATCAGTTTTCTGCAAACCCGCCGTTACACTCCCCGCACCCATCAATACCTGCTGGGCCTGCTGGCCGTGACATGTGGCTTTCTTGTTGCAAACCTGTTTCTTCCCTATTCCACCATGATCAAGCCTACACTGTTGCTGAACAGCTTTGCGGCAGCCAGCCTGTTGGTTATCAGTATTATCGTGTGGCGCAGCGGCAACAGATCGGCCCGTTATTACACCATTGCCTGGGCCACGCTGATTGCAGGCATTGTGATGATTAACCTGAACAAGCTCGGCGTGCTGCCCAGAAACCTGATTACGGAGCACGCCATGCAGCTGGGCGTACTGCTTGAGGCGCTGTTACTGTCTTTCGCGCTGGCTGATCGCATCAACCGGGAAAGACGGGAAAAGTTCGAAGCCCAGAAGCTCGCCATTCACAACGAAAACCTGGCAAGGGAAGAACACGAACGCTACCTGCAGACCAAACTGAAAGCCGAAGTGGACGAACTCAAAGCCAAGGAAGCCACCATACAGGCACGCGCTGAAAGTAAAGCCAAGA
>JAWVYU010000179.1:0-10240 GCA_033722575.1 Ketobacteraceae bacterium
GCCCCCAGTGTTCCCCTCTGGCCAGGGCCTTGTCAGCGGCATCCGCCCGTTTGCGGGCCGCGGCATAGTCGGTGGCGATAACCGCGTTGAGTCTGGGGCCGAAGTGTTCGTTCCGTTCAATAAATGCTTCCAGCGCGTCCCGGCTGCTGACGGATTTTTTCTGAATCTTGGTGGCCAGCTGTCTGGCGGTCAGGTAAGTAATCGACAACGCGTTTCCCTCATTATTTTTTTGCTACTTTAGTGAACTCTAAAGTGGAAGGCAAACTTGTGATTTGACGGATATTCGGCAATAGTTGTGGGTGCTGACCACTGTTGGTATACAATAGGCAAGATGTCGTTTATGAATTCCCGGACTTTTGAAGAAAAACAAGAACAATCGACTCAGGGTGTGCAGGCAGCGAGCGAAAAGGCCGCGCTGGTGAATCCCTTCGTAATGGACGTGCTGCGCATACTCCGGCAGCGCCCCGGTGGTGTAAAAATTTACGAGCTGCTGTCGGGCCTGGATCAGGAGCTGGTCAATCAGGTGGTTGACACCGAGGATTATAATCTCAGTATTTTCCGGAAAAACTTTCTGCTGATGAATGCGCTGTATCAGCTTCAGCTGCGTTTGCTGAAGGACAACCTGTATCTCTCCATCGGACAGATAGAGGTGCAGCTGTTGCCGACCCATCAGGTTAATCAGAAAAAACTCACCAATGCGGGTGAGCAGAGAATCCGCGAATATTATTTCAACTGGAAGAATTACGAGAAAACCCGCAGTGATGACGTGATCGCACTGCTGGAGTCTTTCTGGAACAAGTACCGGGCCACGGACAAGCTGACCGAAGCGCTGATTGTGCTGGGCGTGACCGAAACCACAGCCTGGCCCGAGATTCAGCGCAAATACCGTTCCCTGGCAAGAGAAAACCATCCCGACAAAGGCGGCGATACCCAGCGGTTTATTGAAATTCGCGAGGCCTATGAAGTGCTGGCTGTTCACTATAAAAAGTAATGTGCTCGCCGGAACTGGAAGGCCTTGTCACCCAAACACTGGTCACGGCAGAGCACACCGGTCAGCGACCGGTGTTGTGGCTGGCGGGCAATCGCTCTGAAACCCTCAATGCCGCCAAACAACTGATAATCCTTGTTGAAAAACAACGTCTGACAGGATCAGGTGTACAGCACCGGGTCTGGGTGTCCTGCGCTCTGGGTGACCGGAAACGTTTTGATGAGAGGCTCCTGGCGTTGTTACAGAAGCATTCGTGGTCAGTGCCCGTACACCGAACCCATCTGCTGGGAACCCAGTCGGATCTGCTGATCTTTGATGCTCACGAAGGGTTCAATCCGGACCTGTTTTGCCTGGCTACGGGCACGCTCAGGGGAGGAGGGTTGCTTGTGTTGCTGGCACCTGATGACAAGTCCTGGGTCAGTCAGCCGGATAAAGACTACCAGCGCATGCTGGTTTATCCCCGGCACCTGTCTGAAATCCGGGGTCGCTTTATCCAGCGAGTCTGTTGGTCGTTTCAGAACAGCGGCATTTGCACCGTCTGGCCCCTGGCACACAATGCACAGCGGAAGCCGTTAGTGCCCGATTTGCCTGTGAGTCCGCACGCCCTCCGCTCAGAGGGGCCGGTATCCTACACGAAAGATCAACTCAGGGTGATTGACACGCTGACACGGTCAGCCGGGGAAAGGCAACCGGGCGAACGAACACCGCCGCTGGTAATTACAGCGGATCGCGGCAGAGGAAAATCCTCCGCATTGGGTGCCGGTATAGCGGCACTGCAAGGTAATCAAAAAATTCGTAACCTGTGGATCACTGCACCCAACAAAGACAATGTCCGGGTGCTGTTTTCCCATTGCGGCGCGCAGCTTGGGCTGGATGGGGAGCAGGTGCAAAAACTGAACCTTGAATGCAATGGACTTAAGGTTTCATACCTGGCTCCGGATGAGGCTCTGATCAGGCTGCGGGAAAAGGCGGACTGCTGTGATTTGCTGGTGGTGGATGAGGCGGCCGGGATTTCCGAAAGTATGCTCCGGGAATACGCCGAGCTTGTGCCCTGGGTGGTTTATGCCACCACCGTTCATGGTTACGAGGGAACAGGCAGGGGGTTTAAGATCAGATTCCAGCGTTACCTGGAAGAATCCTTCCCGGGTGCGCAGTCCATTACCCTGGAGCAGCCCATACGCTGGGGCAATCACGACCTGCTGGAACAGCTTCTTAACCAGACCTTTCTCCTGGGAGCAGAGACTGAGCAGGCTGAACCGGGGCCTGAACTTCATGATCTTCAGGTCCGGGAAGTGTCCCAGGATGAGCTGTTACACAACCCTGATCTACTGGCCCGGGTTTTCACGCTGCTGATGCATGCCCATTACCGTACCAGCCCCGGGGACCTCAGGGATTTACTGGACGGCTTGAATCTGCGCCTGTTTGTTCTGGGCCGGCACCAACAGGTGCTGGGGTGCTGCCTTGTTGCCCTGGAAGGGCCGTTGCCCGCGGAGCTTGTAGAGGCGGTCTTCCGGGGCAGGCGCCGGCCACGGGGGCATCTGCTTCCGCAAACCCTGTGTCAGTGTCTGGGTTTCACCAATGCTGCCATGAAAGCGGGTGCCAGGGTGGTGCGCATTGCCGTTGAACCTGCATTACAGAAGCAGGGCCTGGGCACAAAGTTGCTTGCAGGCGCAGAACAGCGACTGAGAGAAGAGGGCATTGATTACATTGGTTCATCCTTTGCTGCCTATCCCGATGTGATTGCCTTCTGGGAACGCAATGATTATTTGCCGGTGCGGATGGGGTTCAGCAGAGAGCCCGCCAGTGGGGCCCATTCCCTGTTGATCATGAAAACACTGGCGACGGGCGGGACATTCGACAACCAGGTTAATGCCATGTCAGAGAAATTTTTCAAAAGTTTCCGGTACCTGTGTCGCAATGAGCTGCGTTCACTGGATCCCGCTGTGATCATCAGTCTGCTGCCGGGAAATGGCGCGGCGTCGGGCACTGATGAATGCAAAGAGTATGATGCGCAGCAGGTGCGCATGTTTGTGGAAGGAGGCCGTACCTTTGAGGATGCGCGCTACGACTTATGGCTTTTCTGGATGGCCTTGCACCGGAAACTGCAGCAAGGCATACCACCAGCAAAAGCCGCCGGTGGGTTATCGGATTTAACGGAGTCCCGGTTGCGGCTGCTCACCTGTTTGTTTAACGGTGACCTTTGTCTGGAAGACCTGAAAAAGAAACAGCTGATTAACGGTAAAAAAGACGGTGTTCAACAGGTTCGCGCCGGGTTCGCCAGCCTGCAACCGCTGACACTCAAAGCTTGACGAGAATCAGCACACATCCCAGCAACTGGAATAGATAGGTCAGTCCTGCCGTTACCTGCCTTACCCTGAATTTGCGGTTCATAAAGCCGTAAGCAAAAAGCATTCGCGTGATCAGAAAGCCGAACACCAATACCATCATGATCGACTCTCCCGTTCCCAGATAGGCAAGCACCAGCAATACCAGGGCAAAGGGCAGCATCTGTTCCAGGGAGTTCATGTGGGCGCGTATCGCGCTTTTCAGGCGTTTGCTATCGCCATCACCATGGGCGATCTGTTCCTGTATCCGTACTCTGGAGACGTTCGCTGCCAGCAATGTCAGCATCAGTACCCCTACGGCAACATAGAGATAAAAGTACATCATGTTCGGTTACTCCTTTGAATCATGAAAACATCGGGGAGGCGTCCAGAATAACCCAAAACTCATTTGGGGGAAGGGCAGAACAGGCTAGCAACCGGCACCATTATTGACGTTCGGTCTTTCACCTGCGGCAAAGGTTATAAGGCGTTCGCGCCAATAGGGCCTAGACTGAAGTAAAAGGCGTCTGATTCCGGGCGGCTTGCGGATCTGCCGTTTCCGTTAAAGCTTTACGGGGTATGGCCGATAGTATTCAGACGAGATCATTAAGGTTGTTGGTCGTTGGATATGCCAAAATTTTCCGTTGTATTTGCCTCTCCAGACCCCGCTAGTGATAAGTCGCTCTGGTTGCGTGAGCAGGAATCGGAGCAGGTGGAAGTGATTATCGCGCAGCTGGATCCCGAGGTTGACTGTGCCTATGTGCTGAATCAGGCCCTGGAGGCTGCTCAGGGTGATTATGTTGCGCTGGTGGATGAAACGCTGCAAGTGGGGATACCCCATTGGCTGGAGCTGCTGCAGGCTCACATTGACAGTGGGCCATACCAGATGCTGGGTTTATCCGGTTATGAGGAGATCATCCAGCAGGACAACATGGCGCAAACCGCTGCCAAAGTGGTGACGCCGGTGGCCAGTGCCAGTGGTAATGGCGTCACCACCTACAGTGCCAGTCGTTTTTTTGGCAACGCGCATATCAAGGAAGTCGTTATTATCGACGGTCGCTGCCTGTTTGCCCGTCGCTCCCTGTTCCGGCATTTTCCCATGCAACCGGGCCAGGGAACCTCACTGACCCGCACCCTGTTTCAGCATCAGATCCGTCTAGCCCTGGAGCTGGGGCAGGCGCAAGGGGTGTTGCTGGGCGTGAATCACGAAATATCGGAAGACTCCTCCTGGCGGGATCAGACAGCTCTGAATGAATGCTGGGACCAGCGCTATCAGCATCTGCTGCCGCTGGATTGCCTGCAATTATCCATGTGGCGCCTGAATCTGCACGGGTTGCATCATTTCGATCCGCAGGCTGCAGACCAGCTGCTGTACCTGATGTCCCGGGACCACGGTGCCCGTTTCCAGTACCGGGATCATAATCGTGTTTCAGCGGTTAAGGGTGATCACATAGCGTTGATTGTTGATCACTTCAATGAGGTGGAAACGCTGCCAGACGGTGATACGTTCATTGTGCTGGGTGCCGGCACCGGGCTTCTGATTCAGCAATTACTGGGTCAGCCTGGCAATGAAGTCATGGTGGTGGAGCCGGAATACGGGTTGGTCTGTGAACTGCTCAAGTATTATGACTGGAGTGATTCTCTCAGTGAGGGGCGGTTAAGATTCATGCCCTTGCCGAAAGGTACCCATGAAATCAATGAAATAACGGCCAATCAGACCACACGCTTGCTGCAAATGGTGCTGGATAAAACCCACCGCAGCAGCAGCGTTATCCGCGGCTACTCCTACCATCTCAACACGCCCTGGTTCCGGAGGATTGAGCAGGGATTGCTGCAGTTTATGCATCAGAAAGATGCCGTCAAAACCTGGATAGGCCAGCGCAGGCGGGTTTACGATGTCACCGTCATCAGCCCCAAATGTGCGATATTTACCAACCTGGCCCAATGCTTTAACGATCTGGGCCTGCGCACCCGTTTGTTCAACGTGCCTGACAAGTTTGATCAGTTGTCGGTGGATCAGATCCAGAGTCTGCTGATGCAGCTTGCGGCGGATGGCAGCCGGTTAACGCTGTGCCGTAACCGCAGTTTTTTTGAAACCGAGAACGTGCGCAAGGCCGCTTCTCTGGAACGTTACGTGCAGGGCAAGCTGGTGAACTGGTGGTGGGATGTGCCCAACGTCGCCAGTTTTATCGATTTCAATGACCCCCTGGTGGATTCGGAAAACATCTGTTTCGCTGTGGATATGCTGAATCTGTTGCCCAAGGGGTCTCACTGGCTGCCGCCGGGTGCTGGCACCGGATTCTGCCGGGAACGTCAACCGGATACGCCCTGGTTGTTTGATGTGTCTTTCGTGGGGCAGAGCCGGATTCCCCAGATGTTTGGCCATTTGCAGGCCATTCTTCAGTTCATCAACCTTCAGTGCGGCAGTGTGCCTGACGGGCTGGCCCACAGATTGCTGAAGCCGGCGAATTTTCGGGGGCTGCACGGGGATATTTGCCAGCTGGAAGAGGAGTTCCATGGTGTGCTGTATAACCTGTCTCAGGTGGCTCCAGCGCAGGTATATTTTTATCGCTATATTTTTGCCATGGCGAAAACCGCTGCTTTTCGTGTGGCAGCTGTAGAAACCCTGATAGCTGACGGTGTGCCAGTGAATGTGTTTGGGGATCACTCCTGGCGGAGCTTTGGCGTGGTGCCTGATCAGCACTTTCATGGCCCTGCGGCACCGGAAGACCTGGCGGCAATTTATCAGGGCTCGCGCCTTAATCTGAACCTCAATTTCATGCAGGTATCTTCCACCATCAACCCCAAAGTGCTGGATATCATGGCCTGTGATGGCGCCGTGCTGACAGACTATCGTCCCGAGGTGGAGGTGCTGTTTCCGGACGCTGATGCCGGCCCTCTCACTTTTACCGATCTCGACCAGCTTGTTCCTCTGGTGAAAAAAACACTGGGAATCAATAACCTGGACAGCTGGCGCCAGAATGGGCAACTGGTGCGTTCCGGCCATACCCTGTTGCACCGGGCCCGCTGGCTGGCGGATGCCTACCTTTCGTGATACGGATAAAATTCTATTAAAACAACGATCTATAAGAAAATATTCAAATAAAAATGTGGCAAATATAATTAGGGCTCCGCAAAAATGGTCTAGTATTAACGGATATGGCAACCATTTGTGAGTTTGATTTAATGCGACTGATAAGACTGACCCACACGCCGTGGCTGTATTTACCCTCGCTGTTCATTGTGTTCGCTTTGCTGGCCAGCAGTCAGGCCAGGGCGGACCAGTTTGATGACGCGGTGAATCATTACCTGCGGGGCTTTGAATCCTGCAAGGAAGCCAGCGGCCTGTTGCGCTCCAATCAGGTCCGCAAAGCCAGAAGCAAACTGCTTGAATATCAGCGCTATTTCAAGGAAGCCCAGCAAATGGACCCCTCCATTGTGAAAACCCAGAAGCGGGGCATGGAAGGTAATATTCTTTTCTGTCAGCGGGTTGAACAGCAATTACAGGTGGAGGAAGGTACGCCCTACATGGATCGGGCGGTGGAGCACTGCGACCTTGCCCAGAAAGCTCTCAAGGAAGAGGATCCGGTATCGGCCCGGGCCAATCTGGAGCAATTCAAGGAGCTGAGCGACAAGGCGTTTGAAGTGGCGCCTGCCATGAAAGATATCTTTTCCATCACCAGTCAGGTGCGCCGATGTGAGCGCCTCCAGAAAAAAGTGTCCCGTATTTCCGAGAAAGTGGAAACGAAAAAGCTTTCCATCGAAACCGTAAAAGAGGAAAGCTCAGCTTATCTTAACGCCTGTCTGGAAGCCGAAAAACAACTCGGTGCCCGGGCTGTGGACGACGCCTTACTGAAGAACGTGAATGCCACGCTCCGCAGTGCCATATCCCACAAGAAGAGTACCCGGGATGAAACCCTGGCATTCGAAATCTTTGAGCAGGAACCTGATCACCCGGCCAAGCCGGTAGTGGAAGGTAATCTTTCCAAAGGCGACCAGTGCGTTGCCAGAGTTGAGAAAGAAATCAGCAGCAAGGAACGCGAACTGGCTAATATCAAGGCCAAGTTCGACAAGTATGCCGATCAGCTGGTGGAAGCCGGCAAAACCTGTGAGGAGGCCAAGCAAAAAGCCAACTCGCAGCCCAGTGATACCACTTACGTGAGTGCACGCAAGACCTTCCAGCAGGCACAGGTGATCAATAACCGGGTGCGTGATGCCCTGAAAGGGGACAAGGACTACGATACCTATTCCAGCTGGCCGCAGGTGAAATCCATCGATCGGCAGCTCAGCAATGTCTCCTCCTGTATTGACAGCACCAACAAGGCCATAGGCGCCATGTTTGCCACCCTGCAGGCGGAAAAGCAGGCCCGCGAAAAGGCGGAGCAGGAGAAACTGGCAGCGGCACAGGCTGAGGCTCGCCGCAGGGCGGAAGAAGAAGCCAAACGCCGCGCGGACGAAGAACTGCAGGCGCGCAAGGCTGCTGAGCAGGCTTCAGCGGCAGCGAAGGCAGCGGCTGAAGCCAAGGCAAAAGCCGCGGCAGAAGCGGCTGCCAAGGCTGCGGCCGCAGCGGCTGCCGTGGCCGCGAAAGAAGAGGAAGAACGCAAGGCCGCGGCCGAGCGGGCCAAAGGCAAAGTCAGTGCCGCCGGTGTGGACGCTGTCAACAGAGTCAAAGGAGCGATTACCTTTGACGGGCTGATAGCAGACCATGCCGTGTTTTACGTGGATGATGGCTCCAGTGCGCCGTCCAGCGTTGATATTGAACTGGATAAAACCGGTTTTGATAAGGATGTCTATGTGGCGGGAGACGGGGCTACCATCGAGATCCGCAACAAAGACAACGCCCTGCACAGGATCACCGCCACTGACGATTACCGGGAATATTCGGATACCCTGGTGCGGATATACCCCCGTCAGCGCAAACGCGCCCAGGTGGGCTGGCCGGTGAACACCATGGTGAGTATCCGTAGTGAGCGGGGTGTTTTAACCGCCAGCTACATCGCCAATGTCAAAAGCGGTACGTTCAAGCATATCCCTTTCAACGTGGGTAAAAACACCTTTGAATTCGAATTCAAGGGCAGTGGCAAAGGCACCAAGGCTTACCTGCTGATGCCGGGCTACGACACCGTAGAGTTTGATTTCTCCCAGGGCAGCGAGCAGACCAAGCCCATTATCCAGAACAAGGCGCCGGTGGGCAGCGTCATGGTCAGCGCCCAATAGAAGCTCCCCGGTACTTGTCCTGTCTGTTAAAGAGCCGCTATCATGCGGCTCTTTCAGTATAAGAAACCCGGGGATATCAACGAGGTACACGTGGCGTATAAAATCCATCACCTGAATACAGCAACCCTTTGCCCCGGCACCCAGCGCCTGGTGAATGGGGCCGGCAGCCTGGTGCGCAAGGGCAAGCTGGTCTGCCATTGCCTGCTGGTGGAAACTGATGACGGACTGGTATTGATAGACACTGGATTCGGGCTGAACGAAGTGCTCCACGGAGACCTCAGGGACAAACTGGCCATGGCATCACTGGGGGCAGTGGGCGACCCTGATGAGTGTGCAGTGAATCAGGTCAGGCGATTGGGATTCCGCCCGGACGACGTGCGGCACATTGTGCTGACCCACCTGGATACTGACCATGCCGGTGGCATCAAGGATTTCCCGCAGGCCACCGTTCACCTGCACCAGAATGAATTCATTGCTGGCATGCAGCCGATTACCTGGTTTGAAAAGATTCGCTATCAGCCCGGAAACTGGCGTCATCAGCCTAACTGGAAAACTCATCAACCCGTAGGGGAAAAGTGGCAGGGTTTCGATTCGGTGCGCCTGCTCAGCAATCAGCTCTACGATATCCTGCTGATACCTCTTACCGGTCACAGCCGCGGCCATAGCGGGGTTGCCATTTCCACCACAGAAGGCTGGCTGCTGCATTGCGGCGATGCCTACTTTTCCCACCAGGAAATCAAATCCGAAAAGCCCACCTGCCCCCCGATGCTGCAGGCAGTACAAACCATGGATGAAAGCAGCCGGGCAGACCGGCTCTACAACCAGCAACGCCTGCGCGAGCTCTATCGCGACCATCACAGCGATATCCGGTTAATCTGTTCCCATGATCACGAAGAATTCGAAGCCTGTTGTCATTACAACGCGTTTCTGGGCCACTCACGTGCTGAAACGGTAGGGTAGGAACTCCCGTTCGTTCTCGTTCACCTGGATGGGTTTGCCAATGGGCGGAAACGCTCTCTGGGGGCAGTTGGGGCGTTCACAGACCCGGCAACTGACGCCGATGGGAACGGCCGCCTCAGGATCATTGATATCAATCCCCACGGAATACACCAGTTTGCCGGCATGCTGGATTTCGCAGCCCAGGGCCACCGCGAAGTTTTTCTGGGGCACCATAAAACCACCTTCGGTCCTGCTGACGGTTCTGGCGATGCAGAAATAGGTTTTGCCGTCCGGCATCTGGGCCACCTGCCGCAATATCCGGCCCGGCTGGGCAAAGGCCTCGTGGACATTCCACAACGGGCAGGCCCCGCCCACCCGAGCAAAATGGAAGCTTGAGGCACTCTGCCGTTTGGAGATGTTTC
This sequence comes from Ketobacteraceae bacterium, assembly GCA_033722575.1. Lineage (GTDB taxonomy): Bacteria > Pseudomonadota > Gammaproteobacteria > Pseudomonadales > Ketobacteraceae. The sequence continues at coordinate 9,891 of JAWVYU010000179.1, forward strand.
CGGCGGCGTCCACTCTCAGGAAATAAAAAGGAATGCCTGTTCTGCCGGGACGCTGCAGAGTGCTCAGCCGGTGACAGACCTGCTCAAAGCTGACGTTGAAAATAATCTGTAGGCGCTCGATGTCGTAGCGCTCCTGTTCAGCCTTTAACAGAAACGTGTCATAGGGCATCAGCAGGGCGCCGGCAAAGTAGTTGGCCAGGCCAACACGGGCCACACCGCCGGAATCGGGGTTGGCAAAGTTTGCCGCGTGGATGATGCGGTCCAGAATGGGTTTGTGTTCCAGCAGGCAGATCTGGTGGGCGATCTGAAACACCCGCTGGCGCACAGACAATAGCTTGGACAGGGTCAGC
>JAWVYU010000180.1:0-10184 GCA_033722575.1 Ketobacteraceae bacterium
ATTCAGGCCAGCGGAGACAATTTCACTATTGAAGGGCTCGCCGAGGCCAATAACCGTGTATCGAATCTGATGAGAAACCTGAGTTCATCCCCGATGTTTGCCGAGCCTAATCTGTCTACGGTACAGGTGGAGCAGCGTAACGGCGAGGACTGGAGCCGATTCCGTCTCACCGTCAAGCGTGAGAACCAGACTGACAAGAAAGGCAAAGGGGAAGGCTGATGGACGTTAGAGAGTTTGTTGATTCCCTCAATAATCTGGATCCCGAGAACATTGGTGGCTGGCCGCTGCCGGTCAAGATGTTCATGTGGATTCTGGCGGCAGTTCTTTGCGGATGGCTGGTGTATTACATGATGCTGTCTGACTCGCTGGTCAAGCTCGAGAAAGAACAGAGCAAGGAAAGCGGCTTGATGCAGGATTATGAAAAGAAAGCCTTCCAGGCCGCCAATCTGGATCGTTACAAGCGCCAGATGGAAGAGATGGAAACATCATTCGGCGCCTTGCTGAGGCAGCTGCCCAGCGATACCGAGGTGCCTGGCCTGCTGGAGGATATCTCTCACACCGGGCTGGCAGCGGGGCTGGAATTCAAGACCATCAGTCTGGGTAACGAAAGCAAGAAAGAGTTCTATATCGAACTGCCCATATCAATTACAGTCCGGGGAGGGTACCATTCTCTTGGGGCTTTTGTGAGTGGGGTTTCTGCGCTGCCGCGTATCGTGACGTTGCACGATTTCCAGATAACGTCGGGGCAGTCGATGAACGACCTGACCATGTCGATAACAGCTAAAACCTATCGTTACAATGAGCAAGAGTAAGCCTATGAAGCTGTTAAGTGTAACGCTATGTATACTGGCTGTCGTCCTCGGCGCCGGATGCGCCAGCGACGGCGAGTTTGCGGACCTCAGAGCCCAGATGGAAGAAATAAAAAAGCGCCCCAAGGGGCGTATTGAGCCGCCACCGGAGTTCAAGTCCTACAAGACTTTTTCATACAGTGCGGCGGCTCTTCGCAGTCCGTTTTCGCCGCCTGTTGAGGTGGAAACGGTAGCGATTGCCGCTAAACGCAGCAATGTAAAACCGGATTTAAACCGTCCACAGGAGCCACTGGAACAGTACGGTATTGATTCCCTGGACATGGTTGGTACGCTCAGGCGTCCGGAGCAAACACTGTTTGCGCTGGTGAAGGATCCCGATGGCGGTCTGCACCGGGTCAGGGAAGGTAACTATATTGGGCGAAATCACGGGAAAATCGTGAACGTGAAGCCGACAAAAATTGATGTTATAGAAATAGTCTCGGATGGGCAGGAAGGTTGGATCGAGCGTCCCCGTACCATAGTCCTGAGTGAACAAGAATAAGCGATAAGCGGGAAGAGGTTTATTATCATGATGAGGTCCGTTACTAACAATTACCTGAGAAAGTTAAAGGGACTGTCTCTTGTGCTCAGTCTTATGGCTCTCCTATCGAATGTCGCTTGGGCTGCCAAACTGACAGGCATAGAAACGGCTGCACTACCGGGTGATGCGATCGAGCTGAAACTGAAGTTTGACGCAACGCCGCCGTCGCCGGCAGGTTACACTATCGAATCCCCTGCCCGGATTGCCCTTGACCTGCAGGGTGTCAGCAACGGGCTGGCCGAGAAATACCACGCCCTGGGCAACGGCAATGTCCGCAGTGCCACCATCATGGGTGCCGGCGACCGCACCCGCGTCATCGTCAACCTCACCTCGCTGGTTAACTACACCACCAAAGTAGACGGCAATAATCTGCTGGTCACCATCGGCAATACCGGTAGCGCAACTACCGGCGGTTCCACCGCGTCCTCCGAGGATCCCCAGACACAGGGTGTCGCCATGAAGAAAAAGGCGTCTCCCAGTCAGCCCACCATTGAAGAGCTTGATTTCCGCCGCGGTGAATCCGGCGAAGGCCAGATCATGATCACAGTATCTGATCCCTCCGCTCCTGTGGACATGCGCGAAGAAGGCGGAAAGGTGGTTGTGGAATTTATCGGTGTGAATCTGCCTGAAGCCCTGCATCGTCGCCTGGACGTGGTAGATTTCGCAACGCCGGTCAAGATTATTGATGCCATTTCCGAATCAGGAAACGCCCGGGTGGCCATTGAAGCCAAGGGTGACTACGAGTATCTGGCCTACCAGACAGACAAGGTGTTTACAGTCAGTGTCAAGCCCATCGCGGCAGAAGAGCTGGAGCGTCAGCGCAAAGAGCGTTTCCAGTTTACCGGCGAGAAGCTGTCGCTTAACTTCCAGGATATCGAAGTGCGCTCCGTGCTGCAGCTTATTGCGGATTTTACCGAACTGAACCTGGTGGCCAGTGACACCGTCAATGGCCGTATTACCCTGCGTCTGCAGAATGTTCCCTGGGATCAGGCCCTGGATCTTATCCTGAAAACCAAGGGCCTGGACAAGCGTCAGGTGGGTAACGTCATGCTGGTGGCACCAGCCGATGAAATCGCTGCCCGCGAAAAGCTGGAACTGGAAGCCAGCAAGCAGGTTGAAGAGCTGGCGCCGATCCGTACCGAATATATTACCGTTAACTACGCCAAGGCCGAGGAAATTGCCTCGCTGCTCACTGCCGAGTCCGGGTTCCTCACCGATCGTGGCAGTGTCTCTGTGGATCAGCGTACCAACACCATGGTGGTTCAGGATACTTCCGCCAAGCTTGATGAAATCCGCTACATGCTGGAGAAACTGGATATCCCGGTGCGCCAGGTAATGATCGAGGCCCGGATTGTGATTGCAAACTCCGATGCATCGGAAGAGCTGGGGGTTCGCTGGAACCTGATGCAGACCGATTTCGATGTGGATTCCAACGGAAACATTGATTCCATGTTCCTGGCGGCCGGTCGTGGCCGGGGTATTGAAGAAAGTGTGGAGTCCATTCTTGCCGGTGAAGGCCGTACCTTCGGCACCAACACCCTGGGTCTGGACTTTGGTGTGGCAGGAAGTGCAGCTTCCTCACTGTCACTGGGCTTCTGGGACAGCGAAACCGGCCTGATTGATCTTGAGCTGTCGGTGCTGGAATCTGACGGTAAGGCCGACATTGTATCCACACCCAAGGTTCTGACAGCGGATCAGCAAAAAGCCCGGATTGCTTCTGGTGAAGAGATTCCCTATCAGGAAGCCTCTTCCAGTGGTGCAACTTCAACTTCCTTCAAGGAAGCGGTGCTGTCCCTGGAAGCTACACCCCATATCACACCTGACGGCCGGATTATCATGGAGCTGATCATCAACCAGGATCAGCGTACAGATACGGTACTCGAATCCGGTGTGCCGGTTATCGCCAAGAATGAAATTGAAACCAGTGTTATTGTTGATAACGGTCAGACCGTGGTACTGGGTGGTGTGTTCACCTCAGAGGAATCCACAGCGACCCTGAAAACACCTTTCCTGGGTGATCTGCCCTTTATTGGCCGACTGTTCAAGAAAGAACTTCAGAGCAGCAACAAATCCGAACTGCTGGTTTTCATCACGCCGAAGATAGTCACGGACGTTCTCGCAAATAACTGATGCTGGGAAAACGCAATGTGATTCTGGTGGGTCCGATGGGTGCGGGAAAGAGCACCATCGGACGCCAGCTGGCAGGCATCCTCAATTACGATTTCTACGATTCAGACCAGGAGATAGAAGCCCGTACCGGGGCCGATATCCCCTGGATTTTTGATGTGGAAGGGGAAGAGGGGTTTCGCCGCCGGGAAACGGCCATGATCGATGAACTCACCGAGCTGGACGGTATCGTCCTGGCCACAGGCGGGGGTGCGGTGACCCGGGAGGAAAACCGGAGCGTGCTGATGACCCGTGGAGTGGTGGTGTATCTCAAAACATCCGTCGAGCAACAGCTGGAGCGCACTGCCAGGGATCGCAACCGTCCTCTTCTCCAGAACGCAGAGCCCCGCAAGGTCCTGACCGAACTGATGCGGGTGCGCGAGCCCCTGTATGAAGAAGTGGCCGACATGATCGTGAATACCGGCGAAGGCGGTGTCCGCGAAGTGGCACAGAAAATTGCCGCGCTGGTCACGGAGCATCTCTAGCCGCCCCAATCGCTGCTTTATCCATTCTTTGTTGCTGTCCAATCTTTGCTACAATGCCGCTTTCTGTACATAAGGAAAGTGAACGCCATGGTTGAGTCATTACGCGTCAGTCTGGGTGAGCGCAGTTACGATATTGTCATTGGGTCGGGATTGATTGACAAAGTGGAGCAATGGCTGCCGCCGCTGAAAGGCGGTCAGGTCATGCTGGTTACCAACGATACCGTAGGCCCTCTTTATCTGGATCGCCTCAGGCAGGCTTTACCGTCGTTTCAGGCGGATGACGTGTCCCTGCCTGATGGTGAAAGCCACAAAAATCTCGATACCCTTAACCGCATTTTCACTGCGTTGCTGGAAAAAACCCATTCCCGTTCAACCACGCTGTTTGCGCTGGGCGGTGGTGTTGTGGGCGATATGGCGGGGTTTGCCGCTGCCTGCTATCAGCGGGGGGTGGATTTCGTTCAGGTGCCAACCACCCTGCTGGCGCAGGTTGACTCTTCTGTGGGCGGCAAGACCGGCGTTAACCACGCATTGGGAAAGAACATGATCGGTGCCTTCCATCAGCCCCGCTTGGTTCTCATTGATATAGATACCCTGTCAACCTTGCCGGACCGGGAGCTGTCCGCGGGTATCGCTGAGGTGATCAAGTACGGGCTGATCTATGACCAGGCCTTTTTTGTCTGGCTTGAGGAGCATGTGGAGGCGCTGATGGCGCGTGAGCGGGAGGCGCTGGTATACGCCATCAGACGTTCCTGCGAGATCAAGGCGGAAATCGTTGCCCAGGATGAGAAAGAGGGGGGTATCAGGGCCATACTGAACCTCGGGCACACCTTTGGCCACGCCATTGAAACCGCCAGCGGGTACGGCAACTGGCTTCATGGAGAAGCGGTTGCGGCAGGCATGGCCATGGCAGTAGACTTTTCGCGCCGCATGGGCTGGGTGGAAAACAGCGTGCTGCAGCGTACCCAGGTTATTCTCAGAAAGGCAAAGTTACCCACCGAACCGCCAAAAGCCATGACACCGCAGCAGTTTTTGGATTTAATGGCGGTAGATAAGAAAAACATCGACAAAAAACTGCGCCTGGTATTGTTGAAGTCATTGGGTCATGCCATTGTGACCGATGACTTTGATCATGAAGTCCTCGCCGCCTTACTGAAGGATTATGTTGGCTAAGCATACGGTTCATGTCTGAGACCCATACTGAGCGATTAAATACCGAGCGGTTCAAAGCAGCGCTGAATATTGACCGGGAACCTTTCAGTGATGAAGGTGTGGCCGGCCTGTTTTTTCCCGGTGGTGGCCGCCAGGAGCTGGTGGACCAGCTCATGCATCTGTGTCGTTACGGGCCCCCTCTGCTGGTTCTGCTGGGGGATAATGGCGTGGGAAAAAGCACCGTTGTCCGGCAGATGGAATCCCGGATTGATCCCTCCGTATTTCAGTGTCTTCATATTGAAGCGGATGTACTGGCCGACGAGAACCTGATTCTGCAGCGTATTGCAGAAGGTTTTCATCTGGATTTTGGTTTTGACAAGGATGCGGCCATAGAGAGCCTGGTTCGCTATTCCCGGGAGCTGGACGGTTATTCGCAAACCCCCCTGCTGGTGTTGGATGAAGCCCAGAACCTGAGCCTTTCCGCCATAGAGTTCCTGATCCGGCTGCTGGGGCATTCCGCCAGGTCAGGTCTGCGGTGCCTGTTGGTAATGGATGGTACCGATCCGGAAAAAATACCGCTGCTGGCCCCGGTGCTCAAAAGCGATCTCGATTCCGAGTTTCTGGAAGTGCCACCGCTGGATCCGGATGCGATTGAGGAATATCTGGATTATCGCATGACCACGTCGGGCCTGAGTGATATCCGCTTCAGTCCCGATCAGAAGCGCAAAATCGTAAACCGGTCGATGGGAAATATTGATCGCCTTAATATGGTGTCCAGGCAGATCCTGGTCGAACACTTCCCCTACGAAAAGAATCGCAAAAAGCCCGTCAGGCTACCCTTCCTGCATGCTGCTGTAGTGACTTTGCTGGCAGCGTTGCTGCTGACTGCCTATTGGTACGTGCCCGATTTCACCGGGAGCGAACCCCCGGTACTGGCTGAATCCGGTGGCGAGGTGAGCAATGCGCCGGAGAAAAGAGGGATAGGGGTCAGCGATTACCCCGCCCCGGAACGCGAGGCCGCAGAAGAGTCCGGCAGGGGCGATCAGGCGCCCGCTACCGCTGAAAATACGCCTGAAGCACCTGTGGGCGCATCACCCGGCGAAGACTCATCGGCAGCGGCAGAGGCGCTGGACTCATTCGAGACCGACAAAGAGGCGGTGGATTTCAATTATTCAGAGACCGATCCTGCTGAAGAGGCGCTCCAGCCTGTGGCCAGCCGCACGTCACAGGCTGCGGAGCCCCGGCAAACGCAAACCGCGCCTCCGGTGACTGCAGAGAAAGCGAAACCGGCAGAAGGTGAGGCTGCTCAAAAGCCTGCCGCTGTTCAGGTAGCTGCTGCCGACACGCTGTCCCCGCGGGAAAAATGGCTGATGTCCCTGGACAAGAACAAATTTACCCTGCAAATGCTGGGGGCAAGAGAGGAGGCTTCGGTACAGAAGTTCCTGGCAAAGTACCCCAGCCTGAAAGATATTGCCTATTATCGCACCACTCACCGCGATCAGGACTGGTATGTGGTAGTATATGGGCTATTCGGTTCAAAAGAGTCTGCGAAACAGGCGCTTAGCAAGTTGCCCAAACCGCTGCGCGAGTCCAGCCCCTGGGCCCGTTCAGTGGCCAGTGTTCAGGAAGAAATTCAGAAACGTCAGTAAAGGCGGCCATTAACCTATTGATTTGTAAGGTTATCCTGACAGGGCGCGGGAAATATTTTCACTTGTCTGGGGTGGCGATTTGCGCTTAGATAGAAGTCAAGATCCCCGGAAATGGATAGCTGGTCCTGGATAAGTTTGTCGCCATCCGGTTTCGCGTGTAAAATGGCTCTCCATTTTTGCCCAGTCCAACCTAGTCTAACTAGAAGATCACCCCTAAGTCGTTGATATTTGTAGTATTAATTGAGTTAGATCGGGCTTAGTTCAAGATTCTAATTGTAATAAAGGGCTAATTAAGACATGAGTGTACAGAGTACTGGTCTCTATCACCCTGACCAATTCAAGGACAACTGCGGCTTTGGTTTGATCGCCCACATGAAGGGCCACGCAAGCCATGACCTGCTGCTGACCTCCATCGAAGCGCTGACCTGCATGACCCACCGCGGGGGCATCGCTGCGGACGGAAAAACCGGTGACGGGTGCGGCCTGTTGATGAAAATGCCGGAGAGCTTTTTCCGCACAGTGGCCAAAGAAGCGTTTTCCGTTGAGCTTGCTGACCAGTTCTCCGTGGGGATGGTATTTCTCAGCCGTGATGAAGCCAAAGCCACCAAAGCCCGCTCGGTTCTGGAAGCGCAGGTACAAAAGCAGGGCCTTGAGGTAGTCGGCTGGCGGGTTGTGCCGGTGGACTCCAGTGTCTGTGGTCGCATAGCCCTGGAAAGCCTGCCTCAGATTGAGCAGCTGTTTATAAATTCCGAACCCGGTGTCAGCGAGCAGGAGATCAACCGCAGGCTCGTGTTCGCCCGCCGCTACGTGGAAAAGGAGCTTGCGTCTGATCCGGACTTCTACATTTCGAGCCTCTCTGCATCGGTGGTCTCCTACAAGGGGCTGGTGATGCCGGCAGACCTTACCCAGTTCTTTGTGGACCTGGGTGACGAGCGCATGGAAACAGCGATTTCCGTATTCCACCAGCGCTTTTCCACCAACACGCTGCCGCGCTGGCCTTTAGCGCAGCCGTTTCGTTTTCTGGCTCACAACGGTGAGATCAATACCATCATGGGTAACCGCAACTGGTCGCTTGCCCGTGAGCCCAAATTTGAATCCGAACTGCTGCCCAATCTCAGCGAAATCAGCCCTATCGTAAACCGCACCGGTTCTGATTCGTCCAGCCTCGACAACATGCTGGAGATCCTGCTGGCCGGCGGCATGGATATTTTCCGGGCCGTGCGCATGTTGGTGCCTCCCGCCTGGCAGAACGTGGAAAACATGGATGCGGACCTGCGAGGGTTCTACGAATACAACTCCATGCATATGGAGCCGTGGGATGGTCCGGCCGGTATGGTTATGACTGACGGCCGTCATGCGATCTGCATGCTGGATCGTAATGGTTTGCGGCCGGCGCGCTGGGTGATTACCCGCAATGACTACATCACGCTTGCGTCCGAGATCGGTGTGTATAACTACAAGGCCGAGGATGTGGTGGCCAAGGGGCGTGTGGGCCCGGGACAGATTCTGGTGGTTGATACCGAAACCGGCGAAGTGCTGCACACAGAGGATATTGATGACCGCCTCAAAAACCGCAAACCTTACAAAAAATGGCTGAAAGAGAACGCCATCCGGATTCAGTCCACCCTCAGTGACGAAAACGAGTACGTGAACCCCCTGAGCGAGGATCAGCTCAAGGTATACCAGAAAATGTTTCAGGTATCCTATGAGGAGCGCGATCAGGTATTGCGTCCCATGGCTGAAAACGGCCAGGAAGCAGTAGGCTCCATGGGAGACGATACGCCCATGGCGGTGCTGTCTGCCAAGGTGCGTTCGCCCTATGATTATTTCCGGCAACAGTTTGCACAGGTAACCAACCCTCCGATCGATCCCCTGCGGGAAGCGATTGTGATGTCCCTGGAAACCTGTGTGGGTGTGGAACGCAATGTGTTTGAGGAAACTGCAGATCATGCGGACCGCGCCATACTGACATCACCGGTGCTGACACCCTATAAATTCAACGCGTTGTTGCAGATTGAACAGCCCGGTTATGACGTCGAGCGAATTGATCTGAATTTCGATGCAGCCATCAGCCTGGAAGTGGCGATTCAGCAAATCGCTGACAAGGCAGAGGAAGCAGCGCGCTCGGGCAAAGTGATTCTGGTGCTCTCCGATCGCGACCTGGATACCAAAACCCTGCCGGTTCATGCCCTCATGGCGACGGGTGCCGTGCACCACCGCCTGATCGATAAAGGCCTGCGCTGTGACTCCAATATTATTGTGGAAACCGGCACCGCCCGTGACCCGCATCACTTTGCCACGTTGCTGGGTTTTGGTGCCACCGCCATCTTCCCTTATCTGGCCTATGATGTGATTTGCGATCTGGTCAAAACCGGCGAGATCCTGATGGACCCGGTGGACGCCCACAAGAACTATCAGAAAGCCATCGATAAAGGCCTGCTGAAAATCCTGTCGAAGATGGGTATTTCCACTGTGGCGTCCTACCGTGGTGCCCAGCTGTTTGAAGCAGTGGGTATCTCCGACGAAGTGGTGGATGTCTGTTTCAATGGTGTTACCAGCCGCATCAAGGGTGCGCGCTTCGTGGACTTTGAAGCGGACCTGAAAGCGCTGGCAGAGATAGCCTGGAAGAACCGCAAACCCATTGATCAGGGCGGTATTCTCAAATACGTTCACGGCGGTGAATACCATGCGTTTAATCCTGATGTGGTTCACGCCCTGCACAAAGCGGTGCAGTCCGGTAACTACGAGGACTACAAGGATTACGCCAGCCTGGTGCAGGACAGGCCTGTGGCGGCGATTCGCGATCTGTTCAGGTTGCGCAGTGACCTCAAGCCGATTCCCGTCGATGAAGTGGAGCCCATTGAGAAAATCCTGCCGCGGTTTGATTCCGCCGGCATGTCGCTGGGCGCCCTTAGCCCTGAGGCGCACGAGGCAATTGCTACCGCCATGAACCGTCTGGGCGGCCGCAGCAATTCCGGTGAGGGTGGCGAAGATCCGGCGCGTTTCGGTACCGAGCGTGTTTCCAAGATCAAACAGGTGGCGTCCGGCCGGTTTGGTGTAACACCTCATTATCTGGTTAATGCCGAGGTATTGCAGATAAAGGTTGCGCAGGGTGCCAAGCCCGGTGAGGGTGGCCAGTTACCCGGTGGCAAGGTAAACGATCTGATCGCCCGCCTGCGCTATTCCGTGCCGGGCGTAACACTGATCTCGCCACCGCCTCACCATGATATCTATTCTATCGAGGATCTGGCGCAGCTGATTTTCGATCTCAAGCAGGTGAACCCGGATGCCCTGGTGTCGGTGAAGCTGGTGGCCGAGCCCGGCGTAGGCACCATTGCTGCGGGTG
>JAWVYU010000181.1:0-10180 GCA_033722575.1 Ketobacteraceae bacterium
AGAGTCCCATGGCTATCGCCACCAGAAAGGTGGTGGTGGCGAATTTCAGGTAGTTGGTTTGTCCGCCACTGGCCAGCGTGACCTTTTCCTCAAACGAGCGAATGGCAATGGCCAGGGCAATCAATACCCCGGAGACAACGGCTGTCCATTGAGAGGCCGCATACCATCCCAACTCATAAATGGTGTCCACATCGAAGTTGTTAACAAAGAGTCCCAGAAGGTCCAGACTGTCGTTGTTTGCGTTCATTGACTGTCTCCTGACTCAACCATGGAGCTGTATTTATTGCTGCGCAGCAGCTCGTTGACGGCTTTGACGTCGTGGGCGGCCCGGATGGTTTCCCGTTGCTCCCGTTTCACGAGAATGTCCGTCATGATGGTGCTGTTGGTGGCGTTGATTCGCTGGTTATCTTCGATGTCCGTGCCGGAGGCCAGTTGTTCCATGGCGGCCTGATTGGCTCTCTGGACAAAGCCAAGGCGCTTCAGGTCGGAGATCAACCGGGCGTAGGCCTTGGCTTTGTCCAGACCCTGACGGGAATCGGCGCTTTCCAAATCCTGCTCCAGGTAACCGATGGTGCGTTCCAGATCCTGAAGCCCACCCGGGTCATCGCGGATATCCCCCACCAGCTGCACGGTGTTTTCCAGCTCGTTCAGCAGGTGCCCAATTTCGTTACCCTGGTCGGTAACCTTTTTCACGGTTTTCGCCGCTTCCATTTCTTCCAGGCGCTTGGATATGTCCGTCATTTCCTGAAATTGCTGAATTTGCTTATTGGCTTTTTCCACGATAAGCACCAGTTGCTGAACGATGGCGGCATCGCCGGCACCTGTCAGATCCGCGTGGGCATTCAGGGAAACCCATGCCAGTGAGATCAAAACAATCCGTTTCATTTTTGTTCCTTTTGCATCAGCTGATGAATGGCGGAGGAAACAACGACCATCAGGAAGGCCAGGATCAAGGCACCGACACCATAGCCAATGGTCTTGATCATCGAAGAGTCTGCGGGAGGCTCGGAGGAAGCCGGATGCACGCTGTTCAGGGAACCTTTAAGCGATGTCATGAGATCCGTTGCGTCGTTTCCGGTATGCAGGTGATAGATTATGAGCCCGACCACTACCGACACCAGTAGCGTGATACCCGCGATGGTAAAAAGAAGCCGTTTTAAAAGCCTATGCTGCAACCGTGGCATGATCCATTGCCTCCCTGAAGAGTTTCAAACGCTCGATGGGGTCTTGTGTCTGCTGGCCGATTTCCTCCTTAATGGCCAGGGCCCTGGGCGCGGAGTCGCCGAGATCCAGCAGGAGCTGCGGGAACGTCATGTGCAGATCGAAGGCATCTTCCCCCACCATTTTGATGCACTGCCGATAGTTCATGGTCCGGCCTGCGGCTTCCGGATCCCGGAACGATAGCCAACGATCCAGCACGGTATCATTGAGCCGAAAGAGTTCCGCGACTTTGCGGTGGCCGCTTTGCAGGTAGAGCAATTCCCTGTGAGTGATCTGGTTCAGAATGCCATCATCCAGTTCCAGATCCAGTGGCTCCTGGGAAATGCCATGAAAGGCCCCCGCCTCTTTCCGGCCCATCCGTGTTAACTGCTTCATCAAGGTGGTGGTCAGCACGGGATCGATGCGGCTGAACTCGTGCAGTTCATCCAGCACAATCCGGCAGGGGTGGGCGTTGGCAAAGGCCAGTTGCTTGTAGCGCAAGGAGATAAACACCAGCAGAAACTTGGCCAGCTCTTCATTCCCCATCAGCGGTTTAAAATCCACGCCGACAATACCGCTGTTGAAATCCAGGGTATCGGCCTTTTCAAACCGACTGCCAGCGGTTTTAGACAGAAAGGAATTCAGGTTGTCGATCATGGCCTGGCATGCCCTACCCTGCGTGCCGCTGAATTCGCCTTTCACTTCCTCGGCAAAGTGATGGAAGTCCGCCAGCGTCGGTGCGTTGTGTTCGCTGATGTCTGCAAAGGCATACATGGCCTGCATCACCTGTTCCGCCACGGATTCCAGATGGTTCCGAATGTTGTGCTCCTTGGGACCGGCGAGAATAGGCATGAGCGCCCCGATGGTCGGCGCAACGATATCCGCGTCCAGGGGGGTCTTGGTATTGTCCCGGTCCGCCATGTCCCAATTGGGAAAGGGTGAAATGACGGTTTTATTGGGATCCAGATGGAAGTAGGTACCGCCCAGCCCTTCCACCGTCCACTTGTACGTGGGGCCTACCTCGGCGATATAAAAGTTGGTGCCGAGGGGAAACAGTTCCAGTATCTGGGCGATCTGCGCCACACCTTTACCGGAGCCGGTTTTCGCGCCCGTTAAGGCATGGTTGGTACCGTCTGGCGGATAGCTCAGTGTGACCAGCTTGCCATCCACGGTAATGCGCAGCATCTGCGGGTTTTCCAGATCACCGTCGGCGAATGTCATGATGGGGGCCATGTGGGCCACCTGCCAGGTATGGTCCGGGCGAAGAAACGCGGACTTATAACCTTGCCCTGGTTGCGAGACGCGCCAGTAGAGGCGTTGGACTTCTTCTTCGCTATCACTCAGTACGGCACCATCCGTCGAGAGCATGCGTCGAATGGCACGGTAGGCGGTATCCAGGTGCTCCAGATCGGTGTGGTGAAATTTCAGGATGTAACAGTTACCAATAATCGACAGGTTATTGTCGGCCACATAGCTGCGAAAATTATTGTGATCGGTAAGCTTGCCGCGCTCTTCTTCCCCGCCCAGAACGCTGGCGGACTCGATGGCCTTCTCTGACTGTGAGGCGCTTTTTCGCACTTCGTTGCCGGCATCCAGGGGCTTGAGAATCTGTGTAATGTGCATTTCCACGCCGAACTGATTGGCCAGTTCGTAAAACCAATTGGGCAAGGCGTCCGGGTAATCAATCAGGAGCGCCACCCGGGTATATGTCTCGCCAAGCTTTAAATAATTGCCGCTATAGCCTGGTTTGAGTGCTATCCGGTCCCTCAGCTTGAAACGGGGGTTGGGCTCGGGCAGCGCGTTGTCCCTGGCGCGGTCGCGGTGATAACACTCCCAGATCAACAGCTCATAGGCATCACTGGTGCAAACTTCCGCACCTGGGAGGTATGACTGCAGTTCCTTGGCAATCTCCAGCAGCAAGCGGCCCCGCTTCCTCAATTTGGCCTTTTCTCGTCGGGGGAACATGCCGGCCAGGGGGGACTGGGAACCCGGTAATGTCAGCACGGTAAAGACCAGGTTGGACATGCCGCGACTTCCCACGTGCTCCGCCATGGATTGGCGAACCAGTTTGGCCAGTGGCTCGCAGCGGGTAATGTGACGCTCGCCATAGTCCAGATAGTGCTGCGCAATGGTGTCGTCGAACTGTCGCAGCCAATGATTTTCCATGACCAGGCCATGCTCCGTCGGCAGGCTCTTGAGTGTGTCATAGTAGTGCGAGTACAGGGCCTTGACCTTTTCCAGCGGTTTCAGCTCCGTGGACAGGCCATCCCACAGCATGGCCAACGAAACGGACCCGTCACTGTGTTCCATCAGTACCGGGGATTCTTCGTCGGCCATCACCAAAGGCGCATGCCAGGTGTATAAATCGTTATAGTAACGCGCCATGTTACAGTCCTATCGATTTAGAAAGCCGATCACGTTTTCCAATGAAACGTGACAGATTCAAACGTGCCTTGTCCTTGTTCTGGTAGCTTCGATGGGCATACCAGTAGCCCAGCAATCCCGAGCCGCACAGCAAGAGACCGAGCAAGGGTGAACGTGCCTGGACATAGGCGCCGATGCTCAGGGCAATCAACACGGTGCCCAGTACCATGTAGGCCCAGGTCGCATAGGGTAAGCCTTTAAACGTGGTGGCCCGAAAGCGCTTGTTAAAGGCGTACATCGTTACCCCGCCACCTGATTGGCCACCGCAAAGGCAATACCGCCCAGCACCAGCGCGACGACCGCGCCAATAATGATTTCCTTCGATTTTTCCAGGGCTTCTTCCGGCTTGCCGGTAATAAACAGGTAACCGGGACGGACAGAGAAAAGGCCGAGAATAATGGCCATGAAAATGAAGATCCATTTGCTGATCTCATCGCCCGCTTTCTCCAGGTCATCGGCATTCACGTCCTGTACAAAGCTGGGCTTTTTCAGTTCGGCCATGGCAAGTTCCGGGAAGGCCACCGAGATGACCAGCAGCCCGAAAATCAGCACGATAAAAGCTTTGTTCATTGTGATGTTCATGAGGTATTTCCTTATTGTTTCGCGGCTTGCCGCTGTGAGTGATATTTCTGGGAGGAAACCCAGTTGTTGAGTGAAATCACCGCTTGCCCAATGCCATAGGTGACCCAGCCAATCAGCAAGGACAGGTTCAGCGCGATGGGCAGGAACAACCAATACTCTCCCCATTGGTTGGTGTTCATAAAGGCTTGTACCAGTTCGCCACTGGCAGGCGAAGGCAGCCAGCTGGCCAGCCAGTTGATGGCGGCTTGCCGGATGGGGCCGCCCCCCAGATAGCGGCCATCGATCTCCACCGTGGGCAGGGCTCCCACGGCGAAGGGAATCAAGCCGGCAATCATCAGCATGGGGTAGTAATGCCACCAGGTCTTCATAGGAAATCCACCTCCCTGACGCGATCCGTGTTCGACTCTTGAGGGGCTTTATTGTCTTCCGACTGTTTGACCACCTGTTTCTTCAGCTCCCGGAGGCGATCCCTATCCATAAAATCCCGCCACAAGTGGAGGCCGGGTTGGTCATTGTTGTCCTCCACTTCAATCAGCGGCCAATCGATGGTCTCCGCGCCGGAAAAATCCGGCAGAGGAAAGCGAGCTTTATAGCGCTGGTTGCTAACGGCACCACCCTCCCCGGTCACCAGGCAATTGATGTAAGCCTCCCCGGCGTTGAGGTTTTTAAGGTTGCCAGCATCCAGGCGCGGCGCGCGCATGGTCGTCAGGTTATTGCCTTCGTAAGCCGTGTTCTGGCTATGGGAAAGCTCCGTGGTGTCATAGGAACCAAATTGTTTGGCCGCCCACTCCGCCGTGTCATGGCCGTTGATACGCAGAATCACCAGGCTGCCAATGTTGTCGGTAATTTCCGTGGTGAAAATACGGTTGCCATCCACCCGGTCCGTTTGGCCACGAGACTGGAACAAAAAGGAAATCGGCATTTTGGCGGAACGGCAGCGGGCGGTGATCGGGCCAAAGTTGTCGTAAAAAAACGCGCCCCAGTCATCAAACACCTGGGGCCAGGGCACCCGGTTGTTTTCGTAAAGCTGACGGTGGGTGGCAATGACACCGATTTCCTCGGTCAGCATGGTGGCGATATCCTTCGTCAGCTGGCCATAGGGCATATGGAGATATACTTTTTGACCCTCGGCAGCCGCTTTGCTCAAGTCCAGCGTGGGTGCGTAAGCGTTGATCCGGCCGGCGATGCTGCCTGTGACAAAAATATCCATCCGGTTGAGCAGGCCGTTGATTTGATTCATGCGCTCCCCTTCCTCGATATCGAAGAAGAGTCGGGCGGCTTCGATAATGGTGGCGGGCACCTGTTTCTGACGAGCCTGATTCAGGACATACATGGCGGCTTCTGGCAGGATCAGTGTTACATACAGGTCCTGCAGGGATACGGGAGTTCCCAGGGATTTCAGCAGGGGCACCACTTTACGAATCGCGGCACGCTGCGCGTTGCCATAATATTCGGACTCATCCGAAATCAATGTCCGGGTTAACCGATCAATCACATTCTCGGTGGGTCCGGCGAAAATATTCACCGTATCCGAATGCGGCAGCTCCGTTGAAAAGAACCGATCCGGTTTGGCGCCACAGGCACAGACCTGCTGATAAATTTCCCGGTCGCCCTTCCCTTCCCAGTACGCCCAGCCACCTTGGCGGTGCTGATCCAGGTAATGCAGGAAGCCTATCGCCATCACGGTTTTTCCGGACATGGGGCCGCCAATCGCCAGCATTCCCAGATTCAGCGCATTGTCCTCGAGTACGACGCGGACTTTCCTTGGCTGGTCGGGATTGTCGATGTCGATGCCTTCGCCGATATCCCAACCGATGGCCGGGTCGTCAACGGTTTCCCTTCCGGATGTCAGGCGGCAAAGGAAAAAGGCAGCCGCCACTGGCACCAAACCGAACACACCCCACCATGCGATATACACACTCCACAGCAAGGTGTTGATCAATAGAACCACGCCGGTCACGAACCACATGATGCTGAGCATCACAGCACCTCCCAGACTGCCGGGATATGGCGAACCACGATGGGTTGGCTGATGTCCCCCAGTTGCTGGTCAATGAAGGCTTCGTGGTGATCCTTGTGTTTTGCATCCGTGGTGTACACAAAGATGGTGTCGACGACATCCTTCCACGCGAGCACCAGATCACCGGATGCATAGTTCTTGTCTTTGTCATGCAGGCGCTTGAGTGAACGTTCGATGCGCTTGGAATCCATCAAGTAGTCATCGATGATCACCAGGGCTTTTTGATCCCTTCCCTGATGGCTGTAAGTCAGCAGATGTTCCCCCACGCTGGGGAACAAACCCATCTTCCAACAGGCGGTCCGTTCCATGAATGTGGCGCTGGCATTCCGCTCGCGCATCGCCAGCTCAATCTCATTGCGCAGCACCCGCTGATGGATGGCGTTGGCACTCATCCAGTGACGTGGCTTGGGGGCACCGGCAATGGCGGTGCCATGGGATGACAGTCGGTAAACGAAGGGACGCAGCTCTTTACTGCTTTCCAGAAAACGAGCGTCCGCCAGATCGTTGATGGCGATCCGAATCGCGTTCACCGATTTATCGGCATAGCGAGCCAGTTGCGATTGGGTGGCATACAGCGTGCGAGCCAGGGTCTCGATCACTAAACGCTGATTGTGGTTGAGCACTGAAACCGTGGGTTTCCTTTCTTTCGCACGGCGCTTCAGCGCCTTTAGCGGCTGTGTCACCGGGAGTTCGCCAGTGGCGACCTGTTGCTGAACCTCTGGCGGGAGATCCAGCAAGGCGATATAGCGCGATACCTGTGCTTCCGATATGTCCATTATCTTGGCCACTTTTCCGTTCGTTCCGTGTGTGTCTTTCAGGGCTTTTAAAGAGGTTGCCAGTTCAATTGGATTCTTTTTGTTTTCCTTCATGCAAATGTATGCACCATGCCACTGCTAACCCGGGCAGAGGCCTTGGCCGGTTGTCCCCATATTTGTTGAAATCCACGCCAGGCGGCTTGTTTGTTTTCAATTTGTGCTTTGCTGTATTGCCCGGAGTCGGCTTCCACAATCACCACCTCACCGTTGCGGACAAACATCGCATCCGGCAAACAGGCATCCCGGCCGTTGAGTGTTTTGCCTTCCACGTCAAAAAGAGCGCGTTGTTCTTTGGTGAAGGCTGATTCCGTGACGAAACTTTCCGGCCTGCCTTCGGCAAAGTAAATGCGTGAGGTGATCACCTCATGCAAGGCATTGCGCTTTCTCCCAATAATGGGGCGCTTGCCGCCAAATAAAGCTGCTATACGATCGGTCTTAAAGTGGTAGGCCTTGAACTTTCCCCTGCCCGGCTGTACGACCGGTTGTACCTCCAACAGTCCAATCTCACACAGTCTGTCCAGTCGTTTGGCGGCCCCGGTTTTTCGGTTTTTATAGTGGTGCTTACCGGCATCCTTCTCATCGATGATGTGCACCTTGGCGAGGTCCGCCAAAAACTCACGGTCTTCTTTGCTCAGTTTAAAGTTGGTTTCCGTTAGATACTTTTTAAGGGTGTTGGCTCTGACATTGCGCATTAACCAGAAATCCGTTTCATCAACTCTTTCAGTTCATCACTATTAATGGCGTCCATCACATCCTTTCTTGATGGCGATTTTTTCAGGGAGAACTCATCCAGGCCTTCTTTCTTGGCCGCCCAGTTGATCAGGGATATCAACTCCACGCCAACCTCCAACGGCAAGCTGATGGTTTGCTGTTTTTTCGGCTTGGCTTTCTTGGGTGCCGGTTTGGATGGTGCTGAGTTTGTGTCGCTCGCGTCCTGTAGGCTATCTACCAGGTTGCCGCTGGCTTGTGTTTGCGTCCGTTGTTCCTGCTCGGCGAAGGCACGTTGCACCGCCAGCTCGTCAGCCGCGACTTGATCAATCAGATCCTGATCCAGTTTCATCAGCTTTAACGCGGTGTTCACTTTCACGCGGCCACTGTTGGCATTTTTGAAACCACACCACTCGGCGGCTTGCGCCTGGGTGGCGTTGGGGTTTTCCTGAAAAAACATCTCCAGTGCGCGACCCAGCTCCACGTAGTTCAGATCATCGCGGAGAATATTTTCTTTAACCTGGGATTGCACCCGTTTAATTTTTTCAGGCTCCGGGCCGATAATGCTGGCGCGGATTTGCGTAAAAGCGGTGACATCATTCACGCCGAGGGCTTCCCGGTTGTCGCGTCCGTATTTCACGGCCCGCACCCGGTTTTCCCCGGTATCCAACAGGAAACGCCCATTGGGGCGCTCATACAAGGTGATGGGTGATTTGGGTTGAAACGGGTGTGCCTCGTTGAGCGTAAAATCGATGGCCAGATCCTGAATGTAATCCAGGTCGAATGACGTTCTTACCTGCTCTTCGATATCGATTAACTCAATGTCCACATAACGCACGGACTGATCGATGTTGGCGGCATTCATTTGCTGACGAAGTAACGCACCGGACGATTCGGTTTTGCGCGGTGGTGGAGTCGCCCGACTCACATCCGCGTTATTCGAATCGTCAATCGCCGATTGTTCTTTTGCTTTTTTCCTTGCAGCGAGTTTTTCAGCTAGCGTAGCCATTACAGAACTTCCTTAAACAGTGCATCAAAAAGACGTTCGTATTCCAGTGAGACTTTATGATTGGGCAGCATGCACACGATAGGTTTGCAGGCGGCTTCCGACTTCGCCACTTCCGTGGTCTTGGAAATAAAACAATCCGGTAAATGTTTTTCACCCAGGATTTCCACCACTTCGGCATCCTGCTCTTTATGAATCTTGGTGTTGGTTTCGGAGCGACAAAAAAAGTGACCGCGGATATTAATGGGATCCATCCCCGGGAAGGAGGCGCGGAATTCATTCATCTCTTCCAGCATTTCCAACACATCAATCAGGCTGCGGGTGCTACCCGGGGTGGCCAGATTGGGAATGATGATGTCACCGGTCACGTTAATCACGGAAGACACGATATGACCGAGGAAACCCGGGGTGTCAAAGAAAATAAAATCGTAATCCAGATCCTTGTCGGCACTAAACACGCGAAGCAATAAGCTGTCTCCGTTGGGTACCGTGGGAATGTATTGTTCCAACGTCATCAGGTCGGTGCCCGCCGGAATGATGTCGAAACCAAACTGGCTATCAATGACCAGTTTTGAGGGTGGCACCTTTTCATAAAACATCCGCGTTGCCGCGTAGTCTTCCAGCATGAAATTATTTTTAATGGAAAGCTCATCGATTCCCAGGCTGGTGGTGCAGCACCCCTGGGGATCCAGATCCACCAACAAAGCCTTGAACCCTTTTTTGGCCGCCACCGCCGAGAGATTGATGGCTGACGTGCTCTTTCCTACCCCGCCTTTCTTGTTTCCGAACCCCGACTTAATCATGTTTTCTCCCTGTAACAGTTAAAAAACTAATAAAAACAAGGATGTAAGGTTATTACACCCTGAGGACGCCTCCTGTTATACCGCCCTGTAGTGTGTAATATTACACACTACAGGGCGGGCGTAAAGCCCCGAGAACGGAAATTCATGCCTCCGGCCCGCTCCGCGGATGAATTTCGCAGCACCGCTGCCGTCACAAGCTCATCGTATCACGCAATATATTACGAATATATTCCTGATATCAATGACTTGCATGCTAAATCAGCGCATAGATTTCGCAGGATCAACGGCGGTTTTAAGAGTCTCATCCAAGCTAAAGCTTGGTGATCCTCTACAAAGCCCGCGTCGTTTCGTTGCTATTAGCTCTGACGAGCTAACCGGCCCGGGGGGCCTTACGCACGAAACGCCCGTTGATCTGCGATGCGGAGCCCCCTGGGCTCCTCCCTGTGCGGCTCGCGCGGCACAGGGTTAACTGAAGTTCGCTACGCTCACGCCTGCGGCTTCAGTTAAGGCACCGTGGCCGGTGCCCAAGGCAAAAGCAAGCTTTTGCCCTCATTGACCCCCTTCCGTCCCCCAAAGGGGGATACCCAGGGTGTCGCCCCTGGAGGCGAGGGGGGGGGGGGGG
>JAWVYU010000182.1:0-10145 GCA_033722575.1 Ketobacteraceae bacterium
CTCCAGTGTTTTTGTTGAAAGCATCAACACCACCTTCTTTGCCAGCCCGGTAGATGAAGAGTCTGTACAGACACTGGTAACCGCTGTTAGCATTCCGGTAATTCCATCCGCCACCACCCTGCAGGGTAAAGTCACCAAGGTGAAAGATGACGCCTTCCAGATAGACATCGGTGACAAGAAAGTGATGGTGAGCGTGGAAGAAATGCTTTTTAACCCGCTGGATGATCAGGGTTTCCTGAAAATCGAAAAAGGAGACAGGGTGAAGGTTCATGCCGAAATAGATCAGGACTTCTTTAAAAAGCAGCGACTGGATGCTACCGGCATTATCAAGCTGAATCCAAGAAAAGGTGACTCCTGACACCGTACTGGAAGAGCCCGAAGTCAGTAACGACAAACGCCGGCAGATGCCGGCGTTGCTCTTTCAGATACCTGCACCGCGATTCAATAAGCTTCATCTTCCCGGTAAAGCTGGACGCTGGCTTCACCATTCATCGCCACCTCAACCCGGAAAACAATGGGCCGGCAACACACCTGACAATCCTCAATGTATTCCTGTGATTCCACCGAGCTATCGATCAAAACCTCGATCCACTCACCGCAATAGGGGCAACTGACTTTCTGTTCCAGCATATCCTGCATGGGCATGGCCTCCGTGACCTGTCTTGAGCCTGGCAGCGGTCAGTCTGCCGTTTCAGTCCCGGATACTCAAGATCGTCACCAACATCACACCCACATAAAAAACAGTTGTTCTACCATTGCTTCACCCACATTGACGGTATTTCCGGACTGACAACGCCATTCTGGTTATGCCTGCAGCACAAAACCCGATAGAGTCTGGAATTAAGCCGTTTTGCACGTTATCCTAGAATGCACATCCACCATCAAGAAGAAAACATTTGTTCAGATGCCAATGACACGCCATTTACGGGAACCGGTATCAGGATTGAGCCATCTGGCGGGGGCTGCCCTTTCCCTTGCGGCCCTTACCTACCTGCTGGCGCGGCTGCCTGAAGAAAACATGGGGCTTTACCTGGCCAGCTACCTGGCTTTCGGGCTGAGTATGTTTGTCATGTTCAGCTCCAGCGCGGTGTACCACCTGATGGAAATCAGCGAAGCGGGTATCCGGGCACTGAAGCGGCTCGACCACATGGCCATTTACGTCATGATTGCCGGCACCTACACCCCGTTCTGCCTGCTGGCGCTGGAGGGTGCCCAGGCCTGGTGGATGTTTGGTATCTGCTGGGGCATTGCCGCCCTGGGCATTATCAAAAAAATGTTCTGGCTCCATGCTCCCCGGTGGATCAGCACCGGTTTGTATCTGGCCATGGGGTGGATGTGCCTGTTTGTGATTGAGCCGCTCACGGCGGCGCTTTCCACTGGTGCATTGGTGTGGCTGGTAATGGGGGGAGTGAGTTATTCCATTGGCGCGCTGGTGTACGCCACCAAGTGGCCAAATATCAGCAAAAACTTCGGTTTCCATGAGCTGTGGCATCTTTTTGTGCTGGGTGGTGCCGCCAGCCACTTTGTGAGCATAGCCGTTTACCTTTAAACTGGGTGCCGTTTCCCAAGGCAACTCACGAATAAAAACATGAAACTAACCCCCACTGTATGGGCAAAAGCCCTGACTGGTATGCCCAGAATAGACGCTGTTACCTGGCAGTCTCTGGATATTTTTTCCCGCTGGCTGATCGCCACCCGCGCAGCCGTGCTGGTAATGACCTTCACGTCCGCCGCCCTCGCCGGCCTGTTTGCGTTTAAAGCCGGGGAATTTCATTTTATTCCCTGGCTGTTCGTGACGCTGGGCCTGTGTCTGGCCCATGCCACCAACAATCTGCTGAATGATCTGACGGATCACTGGAAGGGCGTGGACAAAAACAATTACTTTCGCACCCGTTATGGTGTTCAGCCCATTGAAAGTGGCCTGATGAGCGTAAAACAGAACCTGCTGTACACGGCGGTTACGGGGGCACTGGCGGTTTTATGCGGTGTTTACCTGTGGATGGTGCGCGGCGATGCCGTCATCACCCTGACCGCCGTGGGCGCTTTTTTTGTGCTGTTCTACACCTGGCCGCTGAAATATATCGGACTGGGTGAACCTGCGGTGCTGCTGGTATGGGGGCCGTTGATGATTGGCGGTGGTTATTATGTGATTACCGGTGACATCAGCGTGGCCGTTATCCTGGCCGCCGTCACTTATGCCCTGGCGCCCACGGCGGTTCTGTTCGGCAAACACATTGACAAACTGGATGCCGACAAGGCCAAGGGTATTCGTACCCTGCCCGTTATTCTGGGGCATGCCCGCAGCCGTCGCTGGGTGATGGGGCTTTTTATTGCCCAGTATCCGCTGATTGTTCTGCTGGTGATAACAGGCTACTTCAGCCCGGTGGTGTTACTCAGCGGGCTGGCCATTCCTTCCCTGCTCCGCATCTGGCAATACTTTAAAGCGCCTCCACCAGCCACACCGGAGGAGGCGCCCGAAGATGTACAGAAGGTCTGGCCACTGTATTACGTTGCCGCCGCGTTCTGGTACACGCGTCGCTTTGGTGGCATTTTTACCGCCACGCTGATTGTTGATGCAGTGTTCTTTTAGTCTGGCGGCCAGGCTGGCGGCTGAGCAATACCGCCGGCCAGCAACCCAGTAAAAAACCCCAATAGCTACAACACCTCAAAGGTTAATCCGGCACTGGCTTCCAGCCGTTTTATCAGCTTGTGCCCGAATATGGTGGACGGTGTCCAGAAACCACAGGATTTTTCCGTGGCCGGAATATCCTTTGCCAGACAGAGTGCTGCCTGTGAAATCATCTTCGCCGTTGATCCGTAACCGGGATCGCGGTCACCGGTGACCTTGGCACGGATGATCTGGCCGCCTTCGGTTTCACCATACAGGCGCAGATCAAAAAATCCGTTCTCCTGTTCTTCCGGGGTTGGTCCTTCACCCGGTGCCGGCAATACAAATTTCTCCAGCAACCAGCGCGTGGGCTTGATGGCGACCGCCACCAGAAAGCCCCCCATACCGGCTGTCATTCCCTGTGCCGTGGCCCAGCCTTTGGCGCCCTTACCGGTCATCATGGCCTCGTCGTACTGGAAACCGTTGCCATAACCCAAACCCAGCAACATATTGGAACGGTGCACCACCCGGGTATTGATGGCTGCCATCACAAAGGGAGCCAGCCACACATCAAAATCCTTGTCGTAGGTGGCTGATTTGACATCGGGCTGACTGGCAGTGTTTTTGGGCCCCTCCAGACATAGCGCATAGGGGTCTGCCAGAATTCTCCGCAGTGAACGGTTTTTGGCGGCTTCGCTCGCCACATTCATCAGACTGGCAATGGTGCCTCCTGACATGCCCCCTTTGGCGCCCTTCACCCGCAGCTTGACCCGCTGACAGGGTTTGCCAAATTTATTGCGGGCCTGCTCCTGAACAAAAAACACTCCCATATCCGATGGAATCGAGTCAAATCCGCAGCAATGCACAATCCGTGCGCCATTCTGTTTGGCGGTGGTTTCATATTTTTCCAGCATTGCCCTGATCCACTGGACCTCGCCGGTGAGGTCCACGTAATCAGTACCGGTTTCGGCGCACACTTTTACCAGTGGCTCACCATAGTAGGCATAGGGCCCGACGGTGGTGAGCACCACCCGGGTCTGTTCACACAGGGCCCTGAGTGCACTTTCATCAGCCGCATCGGCTGTGATCACTGGCAGCGACTGTGCCGCCGCACCCAGATCCTGTTTCAGTGAATCCAGTTTAGCGGACGAGCGGCCGGCAATTCCCCAGCGTATCTCTCCATCCGCACCGTATTGATCCAGCATGTACCTGCAGATAATCTGCCCCACAAAGCTGGTTGCTCCGTATACCACCACGTCAAACTTTTGCTCAGCCACAGTCTGTGCCCCCGCTTGGTCAATAAAAAAGACAAAACACAACTGCAGGCATCTTACACGGAAGCTGATGATTTTTTTAGATGCGGTAACACCCGGTAGAGGTGCAGTTCCGCCATATCAGGGTGCAATAAACGCACCCTGGTCGCGGTCAGCGATAATTAAACAGGCTTTTGCGCTCATTCAGGGGCACGTAGCCGTCATCCTCATACAGGGGAACAGAAACCTGCTGCTGCGCCGCTTTCATGGTGGCTACTTCACGGGACAAAGCCTGTATCTGTTCACTGAGCGATTTTTCCAGCCGGGACAGACGGTCTGTCACAGGGGCGTCCTGCTCATCGCCGTCACTGGCCTCTGCGGCCGCCGTGTCATCATCGGCCAATGCTTTATCTCCCCCTGGTTCACTGGAGCGGTCTGCGATCTGCTGGCTCCCCGCAGCAGCCTGTACCAGCTGGGCCAGCTGCTCCAGCACCGGCTGCCGCCGCAGGTCACCGGTGCCCAGCGCCTGGCTGACCTGCAAAATCCGGTTGGTCAGCACTATCAGCCAGCGCTCCATTTCCTCACGCTCCATCTGCTGCAACCTGGTCATATCCGCGGCGATGGCATGGGCCATTTCAAAGGCAAACTCCGCATAATCTCGGGCGGCTATCACCTGGCCCTCGTTTCTTGGGTCGCGGGCAATCAGATGCCGGGCACGGTTCAGCGCGCTCACCGCCCGGTTGTAGCTGAGGCGGGCATAGCGCTCCAGTGTGTAGCGGTCTTCCCTTTCAATACGCTTGCTGATGGCATCCAGATAAAAGCGCTGGGCCGCAGCAATCTCCAGTGCCCGCTGTTCCCGTTTCAGTGTGGCACTGCGATCCTGTGCCGCATCGAGACGGCCGTCGGCCACCATAGCAATCAGGCGCTGATGATGGCGTTCGATATCGTCATACTCGTAGGGAAAGTAGGTGGGGGCCTGAAATTTTCTGAGCCATTCAAAATTCTCGTTTACTTCGGCAAACAGCTTATCAGCCCGCTGCTTTACGGCTTCCGCCCGGGTCAGTGCATCATTGGCTTCCGAGATGAGCGATAAGGCTTTCTCGCCCATGGTATCGCCAAAAAACAGTGAAATGGATTTGTTCACGTTACCCGGCTGCATCCGGAACCGCTGATAATAATCTCTGGCGCCCTCAAGGGCTGCATTTGCCCGGTCAAGCTGACGGGGAGCGTATCTCGCCACTTCATTGGCCTGGGCTTTTGACATACGTTGCTCAAGGGCTTCCAGGGATTCAGCGATGCGGTTAATAATCGCCTGTTCCCGGGTTTGCTGTTCGGTCTGTTGCATCAACCGGGCACTGTGAGTACTGCAGCCCGCGGCAAAAAACAAAAAGGGAACAACCAGCACATAAACAGGCACTGGCCTATGATGTAGTGGTTTCATGATATAACCTGCAGTATTGGTAAAGAATTTAACAACCTCCAGGTAAGAGCCTAATCAATTCTTGCAGAATGAGTCATAATATTCCGTACTTAGGATAGACGGGCAAAAAATATGAAAAGATATTCGCCAGATGGCGCCTGTTTCCAGTCAGAATCTGGAAATGCCACGCTAGTATCTGATTTGCAAAGGAGAACCCGCTCATTAGCATGACCAGCCAGAACGAGGCGACTCATCAGGAGGCGCCCTTTACGTATTTGCTGCGGGTACGCTACTACGAATGCGATGCCCAGCAGGTGGTATTCAATGCCCGCTATGGAGATTACGTTGATACCGCAGCCACGGAATTTTTCCGTGCGGTATTCGGCGATTACCGGAATCTGCTGGCAGCAGGACTGGATACCCAGCTGGTGAAACAGACAACCCAGTGGCAGGCGCCGGCCAGGTTCGATGATGTGCTTGCCATCAGGGTCAGTGCAGGTCGTTTGGGAAATACTTCCTTTCAACTGGACTTCGACATCAGTCATTATCACAGCGATCAGCCAGTTGCCCGCTGCGAGATTGTCTACGTGCTGGTGGATTCACAGGCCTTTACCAAGCTGCCAATACCCGACAAAATCCGCACACAACTGAGCCAGGGCGCACCCGGTACTGTTACCAATCATGCGGGCGTTTAGCAACCGGTGATTTGCTGCGCCGGGCGGCTGGCAGCCAGCTTCCGCACTTTAAGGAAGGTGTGAAACGGCATGTCGGTTACCAGCGCATTGGCCAGCAGCGCAGGCACCTTGCCACCGGGTTCAAAATGCCCTTGCAGCGATGCGCGGAAGCGCCTCTTGTCCAGCGGCTCCATTGTAATAAGCGCATTGAGTTTTTCCACGCGAATCCTGCCCCCGTGCAAAGGCCGCTCCAGCAGATCCCAGTGCACCCGTATGTCACCCTGCTCATCCCGGCAGGTTTTGAGGCGGGCATAGTAATCGCGATCAGCAATCGGAAAGTTGCGATTCACCATATAGATGTGTTTTTCGTCGTCCGCGGGCTGTTCGATAAGCTCGCTGATGATGGTGGTATGCATCCAGTCCCGGTAACCGGATACGTCCTCGAACAATGCAAGATAGGGTGCCATGTCCCCTTCCAGGGTCATTTCAGCCCGGTAGGCACGATAATAAGAGCCTGGTTGATGCCGGGTGTAAACGCGAATGCCGTGCTTGTGCTTGTCCAGGCGCCAGGAGTGATCAGGAGAGTTGCCGTCCGTGGTTTTCATAACAGGCCTGCTGTGGTGGTTTATGAGGTTGGTTAGTCCGTTAACACTGATTCCGACTTTACTGCAGGGAGGCAGGCTTAGCAAGCGCCCGGCAAAGGGCAAGCCTGGCGGGCCGCTGAAGCCGCCCGCCCTGATGGCTACTGTTTGATGGTTTCTATGTCCAGCATCAGTTGTACCTCGGTAGAAGCGGGCCCGAGGTCATAATCAATGCCGTAGTCTTTCAGTTTCAGGGTTGTACTGCCGGTAAACCCATGGCGGTATCCACCCCAGGGGTCCTTGCCACCACCCACGTGCTTGATGGGTATTTCAATTTCCCGGGTCACCCCGTGCAGCGTGAGTTTACCTTTCATCAGCCCGGTCTTTTCGCCGGTCTTTTTCACGGAGGTGCTGACGAACTCCGCAGTGGGATATTTTTTAACATCCAGAAAATCCTCTCCCCGCAGATGTTTGTCTCGCTCCGCATGATTGCTGTTAATACTTGCAGTATCCACGGTAACCTTGATGGAGGAATTTTCGGGATTTTTCTCATCCAGCATCAGCACGCCGTCAAATTTGTCAAAACGGCCATACAGCCAGCTGTAGCCAAGGTGCTGGATCTTGAAATGAATGAAGGCATGGGCATCTTTGGTATCGATGATGTATTTCTCCGGTGCCGCCACTGCCTGCTGCATGCCCGTTACTGCCAACAATACCATCAGGGGAATCAGAAATATTCTTGGTCTCATAAGGCTTCCTTAACGTCGTGTTGATGAAGATGAAATGGATGGGTTTATCATACGTTGAAGCGTACTGTCCCTGTCAAAAAAATAGTGCTTGAGGGCAGCACCGGCATGCAGCGCCGCCACACCTATCAGAACACAGGCCATGTAAAAATGCACCTCGCCGGCAAGGTCCTCCTGATTTTCAATTCCGGTGGTGAAGGCGGGTATTTCAAACCAGTCAAACACCTCCAGCGCCCTGCCGTCGGCGGTGGAAATCATGTAACCACTGATGATGACCAGCAGGATTAACAGGTATAACAATCCGTGGGTAATACTGGCAATGATTTTTTCCCATGTCTCATGGGTGTCCAGGGGCTGCGGTCGCGGATTGCAAACGCGCCAGAACAGGCGCAGCAACCAGAGAAAAAAAATCATAACCCCCGTGGATTTGTGCCAGTGAGGTGCTGTTCGGTACCAGTCATGGTAATAGGTCAGATCGGTCATCCAAAGGCCCAGGGCAAACATACCAATGATGAGCCCCGCCATTAACCAGTGCAGCACAATAGCAACAAGGCCATATCCCGCGTTGTGATTTCTGACTTGCATGGCAATTTCTCTACGGGTTTTCCGGTCAATGCCTGATATGATGTTTCTTACTCAAGGTCACAACCTACCACAAAAAGGTACCTTTATGACGATTCACCCTGCCCTGTCAACGTTATTCGCCTGGTAGAACCGTCTTGCGCTTATCCCCTGGCTGATCCTGATGGTGCTGCCATTCTGGGAGGCCGGCAGACTGGTGGTGGCCGGATTCATTATCGGCGCCAGCCTGCATTATGTGTATCTTCTGCTACTGGGAAAACGGTTTGACCAGCCGGGTTCCGCTCCCGGCGGCAGCTTTTTCAGTCTGAAAGGGGTGATCCGCTTGTTTCAGCACCCCCGCGCCACCCTGGCGGGCTGGACGCATTTTGTTGCCTTCGACCTGATGGTGGGGCTGTTTATTGTCAGTGATGGCGGCGCTCAGGGGATTTCGCACTGGCTGCTGATTCCACCGCTGATCGCCACGCTGATGCTGGGCCCTTCCGGGCTGCTGCTGTATTTGCTGATCCGAATGTTTTTCGGCGTCAGCCCGTTGCTGCTGATGTGAGGCACCCATCATTTCCGACAGGTGCCAGCCAATGAAATGTCAGGACAGGGGACTGTCAGCTGACCCGGGTCAGTTTACTCTTGTCCACATGATCAAACTCGCGCCCGTAAATATCCAGCAGGGTACGTTCCTCATAGGACATTTCATCACCCTTCAGGGTAATGGTGTGAGTGAATGACAAGGTGCGGGCTTTTTCCCGCATGAAAGGGGACTGGCAGACATTCCAGCCGTCGGGCTCATCTTTGGCGTCCATTTTGATAACCAGCTCGCCATCATTATCCGATATCACCTTGCCGCCGGCCACCAGGCCAACACCGCGGGGAATGACGAAGCTCTGGGTAATAATGCCGGTGGCTTCCTCCCACGTAAAATACCCTACCTGGTCGTGAAACTGTTCATCGTTGGATTTGCGGAATACCTTTTGATGATAACGCACCACTGAGAGGTACTGCTCCTCGGCATTATCCACGTCCCCTGCTGCCTCGAACAGAATGGTTTCATAGTAGGGGCTGCGTTCGATACCCTCCGGCTCCGGTGCAATATCGATACCACGATCACCCCGCCATTCCCCCAGCAATCCTGTTAATGGTCCGTAATTGATTTCTTCCAATGGCTTGTCTGACATACTGCGCCCTGCTTAATCTGACTGGTGTTAATGAGGCCATTAGAATAACCGTGTCGGAGGCGCTAGGCAAAATCAAGCTCAAACTGGAACAGGGTGCCGGTTCCCGGACGGGACTGGACATTGATAGACGCGTTGTGAAGCTCCAGAATCCTCTTGACAATCGCCAGCCCGAGCCCGGTTCCCCGGGAATCTTCACTGTCAGCAACTTCCGCTTTATGGCGGGTGGAGTAATACGCATCAAATACGTGAGGCAGGTCTGCTTCACTGATTCCCAGGCCGGTATCTGCGACGGTAACCCGGGTTTTATCCTGATAGCGAAACAGCCGGATTTCGATTTCTCCACCCGACGGAGTGAAACGCAGGGCGTTATCAATCAGATTCTGTAACACCCGCTGAATCAGGCCAATATCCGCTTCCACAAAATAACCGGTTCCCTCGGCCTGTATTTTCAGCTGGACCTGACGTTCCGCTGCGGCCAGCTCATAATCCTGGACAACATCATAAACCAGCTCCAGCAGCGAGAAAGCCTCCAGCTCCGGTTTGACTTTTCCCGCTTCGAGCTTGGACAGCTCAAACAGTTCTGTGATCAGCGTGGCAAGGCGCCGGGAATTACGATGCGCAACCCCCAGGTATTTTTGTTGTTCCTCTTCTGACAGGGAGTCCCGCTTCAGGTAAAGCGCCTCCAGGTATCCCTGCAACGAAGCCAGGGGCGTCCGCAGATCATGGGAGATATTGGAAATCAGTTCCCGGCGCAGCCGGCTGTTTTCCTGCAGATGGGAAAACTGGGCCTGAATCCGTTGCTTCATGGCAGCAAAATTGCGACTGAGAACATCAATCTCGGAGTTATTGCGCGCCGCTTCCGGCGCCACCGCTCCACCTGCCAGACTGCCGCTCATCCAGTCGGATTGCTGAAAGGCATTGATGTCGCCGGACAGCTCCCGCAACGGCCGGGTGATACGCTGAAACACCAGCGCCAGCAAAACCACCACCAGCAACAGCAGGCAAAACGCCGCCACCAGACTCACCTGAACCACATGACTGCCCGACAGTTGTGAGGTCACCGATTCGGCCACCTTGCTGTTGAGTACCACGTACAGGTATCCGGCCAGATC
>JAWVYU010000183.1:0-10138 GCA_033722575.1 Ketobacteraceae bacterium
CCCTCTTTATTACTCGATGTTTTTAGGCCCGGCTAATTTAATCCTGAAACGAGTCAGGAGCGACGGGCACTGCGGATTTCCGGGGCTTTCGACGGACACGCCGTATCCCTGAAATCCGCCGTGCCATTCTCTCTTCGGGCGTTATCATTTTTATGCAGATTATTTTGATTCCGGTTTGTGATGGGCTTTTGGTTTTTCTTTTTTCATTTTGCTCATATCCACTTTGGACATATCGATTTCACGCATGTCCAGTGCTTTTGCGCCCAGGCGTTCTTCTTTGATGGGGCGGGTTTTTTCTGTCCATTCTTTTAGAGTCTGGTGAGCTTGTGCGGCATCCTCGGCCATGATCTGGTCATAGCGTTCTGAACGGGTGGTGATTTCCAGCTGAATGCCGTTGGGGTCGTACATGTAGATGGACTGGATAAAACCGTGGTCAATGGGTCCGAAACAGGGGCGGCCTGCCTTGTTGATTTTGCGTCGCCAGGCTTTGAGTTCCTCCATGGTGCCCACTTCAAACGCCAGGTGCTGATCGAACCCGTGGCGGGCGATAAACATTTTTTCTTCCACGTCATCGGGTACGTCAAAGAACGCGATAAAGTTGTCGTCTCCCATCTGAAAGAACAGGTGCATGTAGTCGCGTTTTTTGTTGGCACCGGGCTCTTCGTCAAACACCATGGCTGCCACCAGCGGAAAGCCCATTACGTCTTCATAGAACCAGCGTGTCTGTTCGGCGTCCCGGCAACGGTAGGCGGCGTGATGGATATGGTGGAGACGCTTCAGATCAATATCGTTACGGACTTCCTGGTGGTTGTTTTCGGCAACGGATTCGTTCATGGCAGGCCTCGGTGGTTTCCGGCAGGTTAACTGGTCATTGCATACAATAATCGTTAAGAGGATATACTAATGCCGGATAACCGCTAACACAAACATTTCCTATTTTGGCTCACAAACCCTTTTTAAATAATAGCTATAGAGGATTCACTATCTTGCCACAACAGCTTTCTCAGTCATCGCATATTCCAAATTGTATACAATCCTGATATTTTCCGGTGCACGCACCTGCCAAAATAACCATTGGGGATTCACGATGCGAGCATTGGACGACATTACCATTCTGGACCTGACCCACATGCTGTCGGGGCCCTATGCCACACAGTTGCTGGCGGATATGGGAGCCAACACCATTAAGGTGGAGCCACCGGGTGGAGAAGCCACCCGCAGGCTGCTGGCGGACAGTGACCTTTATGCTATTGACGGCCAGGGGGCCTACTTTCTGACGCTATGCCGCAACAAGAAAAGCATCTGTATTGATCTGAAGTCGGCGGCCGGCAAAGCGCTTTTTTACCGGCTGGCGAGCACGGCGGATGTGGTGGTCAACAACTTTGCCGCCGGGGTTCCCGAACGTCTGGGGATTGATTTTGAGACCCTGAAACAGCATAACCCGGCCATTATTACCTGCTCTATTACCGGGTTCGGGGAAACCGGGCCGGATCGCAACCGCCCGGCGTTTGACCTGGTTGCTCAGGGCATGGGGGGCGGCATGTCCATAACCGGTGAAGAAGGCGGCGAGCCTCTGCGGGCCGGGATTCCCATCGGGGATCTTGGGGGCGGGATGTTTGCCGTCATGGGGATACTGGCCGCACTGCATGCACGTGAAGGTACAGGATCGGGTCAGCATGTCGACATTTCCATGCAGGATTGCCAGATTTCGATGCTGAATTACATGGCCACCATGTACCTGATGAGTGGTGTGCAACCCCCCGCTGTGGGTAACAGCCATTTCGTGCACGTGCCCTACGGGACGTTTCGCACCCGTACCCGGCACCTGATCGTGGCCTGCATGGGAGACGCCTTCTATAGCCGGCTGGCACAGCTGCTGGATGATCCTTTCCTGATGGAGGCACGTTTCCAGCATCAGCCCCAGCGCTGGGAACACCGCCATGAGATTAACGCGGCGGTGCAGGTCCATTTCGCCGCCAACAGCTGCGAATACTGGCTGGAGCAGCTGCAGAAACACCGGATACCGGCCGCTCCGGTCAATGACTTTGCCCACGCGTTCGGCGACCCTCAGATCAGGGCTCGCAGTATGCAGGTGGACGTGCCGCTGGAAAACGGTCAGCGGGTGCAGCAGCCCGGCAATCCCATCAAGCTGTCGCACACCTACGAGGACACTTATACCCCTCCACCTTCCCCGGGGCGCGATACCGATCAGATTGCCAGGGAGCAGTTGGAACTTTCCGACCAGGAAATCATCAATCTGAGGGAGCAGGGCGTGCTTTTCTGAGCCGGAGCCTGCCTCCGGCCAGGGTTTTATATTTTCTTTTATCCTAAAAACAATGTGTTAGGATGAACTCTTTTACAGGCATTGCCTGCCTGGCCTCCGCTATGCCAGGGCAATTAGTATTACCCATAAGAACCATAAGCAAAACGTCGTTTCTACGGATACATTCTGATGATCAAGCAAGTTCCAAGCCGGTTGGCACGCCGTGGGCAATGGATTGTGGCCCTGACCGTGCTGGTGTTTTTTGCTCATCCCGTTGTGGCACAGGCGGAGAAGCCGGTGGCCAGTGTCGACAAACTCATTGGCAAGGGACAGCAACTGCAGCAGCAGGCAGTGGCCTCACAACAACGTATCAATGATCTGAGTGAAGAGGCCCGTGCGCTGTTCGAACGTTTCCAGCTGGAAAGCAAGCGCCTGGAAGATCTGAATATTTATAACGCTCAGCTGGAGAATCAGCTGGAACGTCAGGAAGCAAAAATCCGGGAGATTAACGAGACCCTGCAAAACATTTCGGTGATGGAGCGGCAGATGGCACCCCTACTGCTGCGCATGATCCACGGCCTGGAGCAGTTCATTCAGCTGGATCTGCCGTTTTTGCCGGAAGAGCGCCAGACGCGGGTGACCCGACTCAAGGACATGATGAACCGGGCCGATGTTACCATTGCCGAGAAGTTCCGACAGGTATTCGATGCCTACTCCATAGAGCTGGAATACGGAAACACTATTGAAGCTTACCGGGGTACGCTGCCCGGCACGCAACGGGATGTGGAATTTTTACGGATCGGCCGGATCGGCCTGCTGTACCAGACCCTGGATGGCAAGGACATTGGTGCCTGGGACCGCGACACCCGGCAATGGGTGGAAGTGCCCAATCGCTTCCGGCGGGATATCCGCAAAGGGCTGAAAATGGCGAAGAAGCAGATATCCCCGGATATCATCAAAATCCCGCTGAATGCGGCAGATGCCAGGGAAGGTGCCTTATGATCCGTTACCTGGTGGCCCTATTACTGTCCGTTTTTGCCAGTCACAGTGTTGCCCTGATCGGTGCCACCAGCGTAGAGGAACTGCTGGAAATGGTGGAGCAGGGGCGCATTGAGGAAAGCCGCGAGCACAAGGCCAGGGAAGCCCGGTTTCTTGCCAATAAAAACCAGCAGCAGGCCATCCTCAGTGACACCATTGCCGAGCGCAAGGCCGCCCAGCAGCGCAGCGAAACCCTGGAAGCCGTCTATACGCGCAACGAAAAGAAAATCAATGAGCTGAAAAGCCGCCTGGATGAGCGCATGGGCTCTTTGAAGGAAATGTTCGGACATCTGCAAACCAGTGCCGGCACTTTTTCCGGAATACTCGAACGCTCTATTACCTCTGCCCAGTACCCGGGCCGCTCAGAGTTCTTTGACGGTATCGTCGACAAGGTATCCCAAAGCGATTCCCTGCCCTCCATTAATGAAATGGAAAAGCTGTGGTTTGAAATTCAGCGGGAAATTGCGGCCACCGGTGAGGTGGCCAGATTTCAGACCAATGTGATTTCAGAAAGCGGGCAGCCACAGCAGCAGGAAGTCATTCGCCTGGGCAGCTTTAACCTGTTATCTGATGGTGTTTATCTGCAGTTTGTATCGGAAACGGGCAAACTGCTCCCCTACGCGAAACAGCCGCCGGGCCATTACCAGACCAGCGGCGAAAACTTCCAGGAAGAAACCGATGGCCTTCACGGTGTCGGGCTCGACCCCACCCGTGGGGCCATCCTCAGCGCACTGGTGGATACACCCTCCATTCTGGAGCGCATCGAACAGGGGGGCCTGATCGGTTATTTTATTCTGGCCCTTGGAGCGCTGGCACTGTTACTCAGTATCGAACGTATGACACTGCTGCTGATTACCGCCCGCAAAATTAACAAACAGATGCAGAGCCGCAAGGTCAGTCTGAAAAACCCCCTGGGCCGTATTTTCAAGGTGTATATGGATAACCGCCACCTGAATGTGGAAGCTTTGGAGCTGAAACTGGGTGAGGCCATTCTGAAAGAACGTCTGCCGCTGGAGCGCTTTATTTCCACCATCAAGATTGTGGCGGTGGTAGCACCCCTGCTGGGGCTGCTGGGTACGGTCACCGGCATGATCAAGACGTTTCAGGCCATTACCCTGTTTGGCACCGGGGATCCGAAACTCATGGCCGGTGGCATTTCCCAGGCGCTGGTAACCACGGTAGAAGGGCTGGCAGTGGCAGTGCCCATTGTGCTGATACATGCGCTGGTTAACAGCCGCTACCGCCATATCATTATGGTGCTGGAAGAACAGAGCACGGGGCTGGTGGCGGCTATTGCCGAAAAGGAAAAGGACCATGTGGTATCTGGTTGAAGGACTGCAGATATCCCGTGAATTTGTGCTGGCCGGCGGGCCGGTACTGATTTCCATTGCTTTTCTGACCTGGTTTATGTGGCTGCTGTTGCTGGAACGCATCTGGTTTCTCAATGTGACCTTTCCGCGGCTGGTGCGTCAGGCGGTAACCCGCTGGAACCAGCGCAGCGAATACAGCTCCTGGTACGCTCACCAGATCCGGCATTCAATTATTGCCGGCCTGGGGGCACAGGCCCGGTTCTCGATTCCCATCATAAAAACCACCGTGGCGCTCTGCCCCATGCTGGGACTGCTGGGAACTGTTACCGGTGCCATTGAAGTATTCGATGCCATGGCGGTATTCGGCACCGGCAATACCCGTTCCATGGCCGCCGGTGTATCCAAAGCCACCATACCCACCATGGCGGGCATGGTGAGCGCGCTGAGCGGATTGATCACCATTACCCTGGTATCCCGCAAGGCAGAGCGGGAAACAGAGCGACTGGCGTTAAATCTCAAGATCGAAAGTTAACTGAGGATCACCGGATAAGAGTATGCGCAGGCCCTTCGGTAAATTTACAGAAGAACAGGAATCACCCATCGATCTCACCCCCATGCTGGATGTGGTATTTATTCTGCTGATCTTTTTTATCGTGACGGCATCCTTTGTGAAGGAGTCCGGTATCGAGATTAACAAACCCGAGGCGCAAACGGCGGTAAAGCGGGAACTGGCCAATATTTTTATCGCCATCAACGAATATGATGAAATCTGGATCGACAAACGCCAGGTGGATGTACGAGCCCTTAGAGCCATTATCGAACGGCTTCATGCCGAAAACCCGCAAAGCTCCATTGTGATTCAGGCCGACAAGAAATCAACCAATGAAAAGCTGGTCAATGTCATGGACGCAGCAAGACAGGCTGGTATTTACAACATCGCTATTGCAGCCAGTGACGAATGAAAGTTTTTCAACGCTACATTTACACTCAGGTCGGCGCAATGATCATTACCTTTGCATTATTTATGACGATGCAGGGGTTTCTGGCCACCGGTTATGATGTATCCGCGAGCCACGATTATCAGACCGTGAACTTTATCCGGGTTAAACAGGATGAAGCTATTAAAACCCGGGAATTCAAACCGGAAAAACCCGACGAACCCCTGCCCGAACCGGAAACACTGGAACTGGAGAGCAAGGCATTTGAAGCGCCGGTCAGCAAGTACGATATCAGTAATGTGTCCGTAAAACCCAGTTTCAATATCAGCCCCGGGTCAGGCTTTGGCTCCGGCGACGGTGATTTTCTGCCGATGGTAAAGGTCCCACCGCAGTATCCACGCAGGGCTTTGCGCAATGGCGTTGAGGGTTATGTGGTGGTGTCTTTTACCGTTACCACCGATGGCAGTGTGCGGGACCCCAAAATCGTTGAAGCAAGACCCGAGGGCGCCTTTGAACAGGCCGCCATCAACGCGGTGCTGAAATTCAAATACAAGCCCCGGGTAATCGGCGGGCAGGCAGTGGAGGTGCAGGGCGTGCAGAACAAATTCACTTTCAGGCTCAAACAGTAATGAAACCAGATTATTCTGAGACTGACAACACCAGTCAACCGGATCAGTGGCGGCTGAGCCACTGGCTGCGGCTGCTGTGCTGCGTTTTGCTGACAGGATTTATCACGCCAGCCGGGGCAGCCTTTACCGTTGCTGAGGACATATACAAAAGTCTGAACAGTGCCCAACTGTTGATTGATAGCGACAATCCTCTGAAAGCGCAGGAAATACTTGAGCAACTGAAACAGCGCAGTGCGCTCTCACCCTATGAAAAAGCCATGATTCACAACCAGCTTGGCTTTTTGCACTACCAGCAGAACCGTATCGATCAGGCCATTGAAACATTTGAACATGTGATCAAACAGGATCCCATCCCGGAGGCATTACTGCAGTCAACCCTGTACACGCTGGCACAAATCTATTTTGAGAACGAAAATTATCCGCAATCTATTCAGACACTGAAACGCTGGTTTGCCATAATCAAAAACCCCAGCGAAGACGCCTACGCATTACTGGCACAGGCTTACTACCAGACTGACAATCATCGCCTGGTGGTTGATAACCTGAATAAAGCCCTGAGCATGCTGGAAGAAAAGAATCTGTCACCGGTGGAGCAGTGGCTGGTGATGCTTCAGTCAAGCTACGCTGAACTGGGGCTTATTGAGCAGCGGGTCAGTATCATGAAATGGCTGCTGCGCATATATCCCAAAAAAGACTATTTTCTGGCACTTTCCACTGCGTATGGATTGCTGGATAACCGCAGCAAACAGCTATCGGTTCTGGAAATTGCCTACAAAGAGGGTATGCTGGATCAGGCATCGGAATTATTGACACTGGCATCACTCATGTTCAGTGGTGGGGCACCCTATAAGGCAGCCAGGGTGCTGGAGAAAGGTATTGCCGGGGAAATCATACCCGCCAGTGTGCGGCATCTGAAATTCCTGGCCAGCGCCTGGATTGATGCCAGGGAGTTTGAAAAGGCCATTCCGGTATTGAAACGAGCCGCCGCCATGTCCGCCACCGGTGAGATCAATGTGATGGTGGGTAACGCGTATTTTAACCTGGGGAAATGGCAACAGGCGGCGGAAGCGTTCCAGAAAGCACTGGAAAAAGGCAGTATTGAATCGCCGGAAAAAATCTGGCTATTGGTGGGACAATGCTATCTCCGGCTGAAACAGTTCGACACAGCAGAAAAGATT
This sequence comes from Ketobacteraceae bacterium, assembly GCA_033722575.1. Lineage (GTDB taxonomy): Bacteria > Pseudomonadota > Gammaproteobacteria > Pseudomonadales > Ketobacteraceae. The sequence continues at coordinate 7,357 of JAWVYU010000183.1, forward strand.
TTTGAAAAAGCGCTGACCTTTGAAGACGTGCGCGACAAGGCGGATCAATGGCTGCGCTATACCACACTTGAAGCACAGCGCTACGAGGCTTATCAAGCCTTTAAAGCCACTGAAGCTGAGCGCTGAAAATTCATCTGGCAACAGGGGCAGGTTTCCATGAAAGCTATCCATATCAACGAGGACAAAACTCTCAGCTGGCAAAAAATGCCCGAGCCGGAATGGGGCGACGAAGACGTGGTGATTGATGTCAAAGCCACAGCGGTCAACCGTGCTGATATTATGCAGATCGCCGGGCTTTACCCGCCACCACCGGGAGCCAGCGAGATTCCCGGTCTGGAATGTGCCGGTGTGATCCGGGAAACAGGATCCAAGGTCAGCCAGTGGAAACCCGGCGACAAGGTGTGCGCCTTGCTGGCGGGCGGTGGTTACGCACAGACAGTGGTCTGTAAAGCAAATCACTGTCTTCCCATTCCTGCGGGTTTCAGCTTCAGCGAAGCCGCGGCCCTGCCGGAAGTGTTCGCCACCGCCTGGCTGAATATATTCCGGGAGGGAGGCGCCTCCGCCAACGATTCAGTCATGATCCATGCCGGCGCCAGCGGTGTGGGAACCGCCGCCATACAGCTGTGCAAGGCTTTCGAAATGCCCTGTTTTGTTACCGTGGGCAGTCAGGAAAAACTGGCCGCCTGCCATAAGCTGGGAGCCAACGGCGGGCATATCCGCCATGACGGTGATTTTCTTGAGGCTGCCAAAACCTTCACCGACGGACGTGGATTCAAGGTCATCCTGGATCCGGTGGGCGGTCACTACCTGGAAAGCAACCTGAAATGCCTGGCCACTGATGGAGCGCTGGTCATCATCGGTTTGATGGGCGGGCGCAAAGGCGAGCTGGATATCGGACGCTGCCTGGTGAAACGCCTGCGGATTATCGGTTCTACTCTGCGCAGCCGCAATGATAAGGACAAAGGCGACCTGGTGGCAGAAATGAAGGAGAAGGTGTGGCCATTGTTCGATAAAGAGGTTCTCAAGCCGGTGATCCATAAAGAATACCCCATTGCAGACGCCACCGAAGCAATAGAAGAAGTAAAAGAAAATCAAACCGTTGGCAAAGTCATACTGAAAGTGTCTGACTGACCGGGGATTACTCCTTAAGACTGATCAGTTTATGACTGATTTTGTGGCGTGCTTGGGGTAAACTCTGCTGGCCGGTACCACTGGCTTTTTTATTATTTTTTTATTGCAGCAGCGTAATCATCAGAACGTTCAACTCTTGAATTCATATCCGGATTTTAGGCTTGTACCGTTCAACTCAGGGAAGTTAAACAGGATCCAACTGGAGTTATCAGGGTGAACCTCAGTGAACTTGTAAACCTGCCCGGAGAAGACAGCGATATCGAAGTCTTCACGGCAGCGGACGATTTGTTTTCCCCGGATTCCCATATCCGGGATTTTGATCAACGCAAATTCAACGATCAGATAGAATTCAGCGCTCATCGCGCCAGGCTGGTGGTGGAAGCCCAGGCGCAAATGATGCTGGCAAGGTACAGAGCAGAAACCCCCGATCAGCAGGTCAGCTATCACGAGAAGGCAGAAGCCATGGCCTATGAACTGGGCCGCAGCGAATTCAATGGTCTTGAAACACCCGTCAATCCCTTTGAAGACCCGGCACTGGCAGCGGCCTGGGATAACGGCTACAGCTACAGCGCCCACCTGGGCAAACCCCAGGCGCAAATCAATCTGGAAAAACAATTCTGGGAACAGGGCGTGGACCCGGAATCCGTTACCTCCCAGTTCGAGCTAGCGGCCATCGCGCTTTACAACCTGTCCCGCCGCACAGCGGATGCCCGGATATCGGACCGCTGCCGCCGGCTGGCCTGTGAAATGATGGCCTATGATCGTGACAATCCTCCCACCGACAAGCGGCAGCGGGAAATCAACACTTTCATGGCCAGACAATCCGAGAGAATTGCGCAAGCCATTGACGAGGATAAGTTTTTCTAGCTGTGGACCATCCAGACGCCAGCAAATGGAATCAGCGCTACCGGGAAAAAACACAAACACCCGGCCCCTGCAGTGTACTGCAGCAGCAGTGCCATCTGTTACCGGAAACCGGTATTGCCCTGGACCTGGCCTGCGGTCTGGGTGGCAACAGCCTGTTCCTGGCAGCGCGTAACCTGGAAGTCCAGGCCTGGGATATCTCGGCCGTGGCCCTGGCCAGACTGCAACAGCAGGCGGCACAGCCAGACCTGAAAATTTCTACGGAAATCAGGGACCTGAAAGCCCTGCCACCGGTGCCCCAAAGCTTCGACTGCATTGTGGTGTCCTATTATCTGGAGCGCAGCATCTGCCCGGCCATCGCCGCCTCCCTTAAACCCGGGGGCGTGCTTTTCTATCAGACATTCACCGCCGGCAAACTCAGTGACAAAGGCCCGTCGAACAAGGAATTTCTTCTGGAAAACAATGAGTTATTACATCTGTTCCCGGGGCTGGAAATCCGTTTCTACCAGGAAAACGGTCGTTGCGGCAATCTTGAAGCCGGTGATCGCGATACCGCCATGCTGGTGGCCCAGAAGCCCCTCCACTGATACCACCTGCGCTGTATACATTAAAGCTGGCGCACCCTGATATTGGTCCTAAACTTACAGTAAGAGTGAATGATTTTAGGACATTTCAGCGGCAGCTTATGGCTCTGGACGTTATCCCCTATCACAAGAAGAAAGTGCTGATTGTTGAGGACCTTGCGGAAATGCGGTCGTCAATGAAGTCAATGCTCAGCAACATGGGC
>JAWVYU010000184.1:0-10123 GCA_033722575.1 Ketobacteraceae bacterium
AACTGCCGCCAGAATCCACATGAACATCTTGACCGGCAGCGGCCAGCCACCAATGTTCTCGGGATCCAGATTATTGAGGGAATCAACAAACTCTCTAACGTCCATCAGCCTTCCCCTTTACCCTTTTTATCAGTCTGGTTCTCACGCTTGACGGTGAGACGGAACCGGCTCCAGTCCTCGCCGTTACGCTGCTCCACCTGCACTGTAGACAGATTCGGTTCGGCAAACATCGGGGACGCACTCAGGTTTCTCATCAGGTTCGACACACGGTTATTGGCTTCAGCGAGCCCTTCAATAGTGAAATTGTCTCCGCTGGCCTGAATGGTCCGGTAAAACACGCCGTCCGGGATTGTTTTGGCCAGCTGATCAAATACATGCACGATCACGGGGCGGTTACCCTGCAGATCCTGAATGACGTTCATCCGTTCAACCAGACGCTCGCGTTTTTTCTTAAGCTCTTCAATTTCCTTTATTTTTTCGTCGAGCTTTTTGGTTTCACTGATGATGAACTCGTTACGGTTACGCTGGTTTTCAATCTGGTTCTGAACGGTCATTTCCACCAGGTAAACACAACCGGCACCAATCAGCGCCACCCCAAAAAGGATCACGAAAAACTGTCGTTTCAGCTCCTGCCGTCGCTCCTCACGCCAGGGGAGCAGGTTAATCTTTGTCATTAGTCAAAACTCCTCAGCGCCAACCCGCAGGCAATCATCAGGGACGGGGCATCGTTACTGAGAACCGACGCATTCACCTTGGACGAGATCGCCATATCCACAAAGGGGTTAGCGATGGTTGCGCTGGTACCCACTTTGTCCTGCACCAATTCCGCCAGGCCAGGGATAGAGGCAGTGCCACCCGCCAGGATAATGTGGTCTACATCGTTGTACTGACTGGATGAGAAAAAGAATTGCAGCGACCGGGTTACCTGCTGAACCACTGCCTCCTTGAATGGCTCCAGCACTTCGGTCTCGTAATCATCCGGCAAACCACCCTGCTTCTTGGCAAGACCAGCCTCCTCAAAAGACAGACCATAGCGGCGCTGGATCTCTTCAGTAAGCTGTCGGCCACCGAACAGCTGCTCCCGGGTATAGATGGTCCGGCCGTCATGGAGAACACTGAGGGTGGTCATGGTGGAACCGATATCCACGATGGCTACGGTCTGATCCTCGCCCCCTTCGATCTGGTCAGCGACCAGACCAAAGGCCCGCTCCATGGCATAGGCTTCTACATCAACCACCTTGGCGGTGAGCCCGGCCACATCCAGAACATCCACTCGCAGCTCAACATTTTCATTACGGCAGGCTGCCAGCAGCACTTCAACACGCTCAGGCGCCCCTTCCACCAGGCCCTGAACCTCAAAATCTATGGAAACCTCATCGAGGGGATAGGGAATGTACTGGTCAGCCTCTACCTTTATCTGGCTTTCCATCTCATCCTCGCTGAGACCCGAATCCATCTCGATGGTTTTGGTAATAACCGAAGAGCCCGCCACGGCCACCGCCGCATTCTTAAGACCGGAGCGCGAACGGGTTACGACCTTGCGGATCACCTCGCCTACGGCCTCCACGTCGGTGATGTTTTTCTCAACGACTGCATTAGGAGGCAAAGGCTCAACGGCGTAGGCTTCAACCTTGTAACGGTTACCGGAACGACTCAGTTCCAACAACTTCACAGAGGTTGAGCTGATATCGATACCAAGTTTTGCTGTAGTTGCTTTCTTACTCAGGAAGGGGAACACTATTAGCTTCCTATCACACTCGTTTTGGGACGATTACCGGTTATTGTTTTGCGAGCACTTTCGCACACTTACAAAAAATTCATTCCTAATTACATTAAATACCACAATATCCAATCCTGCAATTAGATCAGGCAATCAATATCGTCGTATAATTCACAGTTACTGACATTTTTCATACAACAAAGGCTTAACCACCCACCTGCAATGAAATCAGCTCATCCAATACTCAAATTCTTTGGCTGGTGCTTCCTTACCGGAGCCACTGCCGGACTTCTCATTTTTTGCGGCGCCTTACTATACCTTAGCCCGAAATTACCGCCTGTCGAAAAAATCCTCGATATCCAATTACAGATTCCGTTGAGGGTTCACAGCGCGGACGGGGCATTAATTGCAGAATTCGGCGAGAAAAAACGGACCCCTATCACATTTGATCAAATACCAACCAAATTCATACACGCGATACTGGCAGCAGAAGATGCCAGATTCTATTCGCATCATGGCGTAGATCCGAAAGGATTAACCCGTGCGTTTATAGAGCTGGCCACTACCGGCTCTATCCAGACCGGGGGTAGTACCATTACGATGCAGGTGGCCAAGAACTACTTTCTGTCCCGGGAAAGGACGTTTCTGCGGAAATTCAATGAGATTCTGCTGGCATTGCAGATGGAGCGGGAGCTGGAAAAGAATAAGATCCTGGAGCTTTATGTCAATAAAATCTATCTGGGCCACCGTGCCTATGGCATAGAGGCGGCGGCCAATGTCTATTACGGTAAATCCATTAATGAACTGAACCTGCCTCAGCTGGCAATGATAGCCGGTTTACCAAAGGCGCCCTCCGCCTTTAACCCGATTACCAACCCCAGCCGGGCGATTGTGCGCCGGGACTGGATCCTGTCGCGGATGCTGGAACTGGAATACATTGACCAGCAGGCCTACCAGGAGGCACTGGCAGCCCCCATTACCGCTGAGCTGCACGGCATGCAATCCGAGGTGGATGCTTCCTATCTGGCGGAAATGGTCCGAAAGGAGATGTACGACCTGTACGGTGCTGACACTTACACCGAGGGTTACCGCGTCTATACCACCATTAACAGCCGGCTGCAGGACACCGCCAACCAGGCAGTGCAGCAGGGGCTGATTGCCTACGATCAGCGCCATGGCTACCGGGGCCCTGAAGGCCATGTCCAGTTGCCGGAACCCATAGCCCTGCTGGAAGAATTTTCCAGGGAAACCACTCCCGAACAAACTGCAGAACCTGCGTCCGTGGATCCGGACACAGAAAACGGTGGCGACGCCACGCCTGCGGAAGACACTCCCCAGCCGAAACAGCCGGCACTCAGCGAACAGCACCGGCAGTTTCTGGAATACCTTGACGGCTACCGGACCATAGACGGACTGGTCCCCGGCCTGGTACTGGAAAGCACCGAGACCGAATCCCGGGTATTACTAAAGTCCGGGCGCATCATCAGCATTCCCCTGGAGAATGCCCAGTGGGCGCGCACTTACTACAATGCGAACGAACGGGGCCCCAAGCCGGACTCCATGGCAAACCTGCTGAAGCGTGGTGACATTATCCGCACCAGAAAACTGGAAGACAGCAGCTGGCAACTGGCCCAGATACCCACTGCACAGGCAGCACTGTTGTCACTGAACCCGAGAAATGGTGCCGTGCTGGCGCTGGTGGGCGGCTTTGACTTTCAGTCCAGTAAATACAACCGCGTTATCCAGGCGGGCCGACAGGCAGGTTCCAGCTTTAAACCCTTCATTTATTCAGCCGCCCTTGAGCATGGCCTGACGCCTGCCACGGTTATCAATGATGCGCCGGTGGTGTTCGAGGATCAGAGCCTGGAAAGTACCTGGCGCCCGGAAAATTCCAGTGGCCGCTTTTACGGCCCCACCCGCCTGAGACAGGCCCTGTACAAATCCCGCAACCTGGTATCCATACGGGTACTGCGCGAGATTGGCCCGAGAAACGCGATCCGGTTTGCGGAACGGTTCGGCTTTTCCGCCGCCGACCTGCCGGACAATCTGTCGCTGGCACTGGGGAGTGCCGCCATACGCCCCTGGGATCTTGCCACCGGCTACGCTGTGTTCGCCAATGGCGGTTATAAAGTTGAACCCTGGTTTATCGACCGTATTGAAAGCAATGACGGTGAAATCCTTTTCAAGGCTGCCCCGATTACGGTGTGCGAAGAATGCGAGGAACTGGCTGCTGAGGCCGAGCTGACCGAGGCACCCTCGACAGAAGCGCCTGATGTGGACAGCGCCACCACAGAACAGCTCGCCGGCCAGCCGGAAGAGGAGCCGCGCTTTCTGGAAAACCTGACGGGAGAGAACCCCCCAGAAGAAGAGACCAGGCCCCTGCCGGTGGCAGAGCGGGTGATCGACAAGCGCATCGCCTATCTGATGACAACCATGCTGCAGGACGTAATCCGGCGCGGCACCGGCACCAAGGCCCTGCAACTGAACCGCCCGGATATTGCCGGTAAAACCGGTACTACCAATGACCAGAAAGATGCCTGGTTCTCGGGATTCAATCCTGATGTAGTCACTACGGTATGGGTAGGTTTCGACGCGCCGGAAACCCTGGGTCGCCGCGAATATGGCGGCACCGCGGCGCTCCCCATCTGGATTGACTACATGCGCGAGGCCCTGGCCGACAGCCCGGTCCAGAACCCCCAGCAACCGGAAGGCATTACCACGGTGAAAATCGATCCGGAAACCGGCAAGCGGGCAAGCGCCGGGCAGTCAAATGCCATTTTCGAGCAGTTCCGCAGTGAGCATGTACCGCAGCCGGATAAAACCGATCCGATCCAGCTGCCGGATCAGGAGGAAGCGCCAAGCTTTGAAGGGCTGTTCTGAGACAGCCCTCAGACTCTCACGCGTCAGATCAAGCGTCAGACGATCCGGATGTCATCCAGGCTGTTCAGGGGGTAATGGGCAGGATAAGGCTTCTGGGCAACCCCGCTGTCCACGGCCGCCTGGGCAACCGCACTGGACACCCGCCCCAGCAGCCTGGGGTCCATGGGTTTGGGAATTATATATTCAGGGCCAAAAGACATTGCCAGGCCATCGTAAGCTGCCCGCACACCCTCCGGCACCTCTTCCTTGGCCAGTGAACTGATGGCTTTGACCGCCGCGATTTTCATTTCTTCATTAATACGGGACGCCCTGACATCCAGCGCACCACGGAAAATAAAGGGAAAGCCAAGCACATTATTCACCTGATTGGGGTAATCACTGCGCCCGGTGGCGACGATCACATCCTCACGGACTTCGCGGGCCACCTCCGGCAGAATCTCGGGGTCAGGATTGGCCAGCGCAAACACGATAGGCCTGGGGGCCATGGACCGCAGCATGTCAGCGGTCAGCAGATTGGCACTGGATACGCCAATAAACACATCGGCACCTGCCAGCGCATCTTCCAGGGTCCGTTTGCTGGTTTCATGGGCAAAAGCGGCCTTGTACTGATTCAGGTCGTCACGGCCGGAATGGATCACACCTTTCCGGTCCAGCACATAAATGTTCTCGTTTTTTGCACCCATTTCCATAATGAGTTTCAGGGTGGCAACCCCTGCTGCACCGGCACCGATACAGACGATCTTTGCGTCTGCCAGCTTCTTGCCCTGCAGTTCCAGCGCATTGATCAGCCCCGCAGCGGCAATGATTGCCGTGCCGTGCTGGTCATCATGAAAAACGGGAATATTGCATTGTGCCTTGAGTACGCGCTCAATCTCAAAGCACTCCGGCGCCTTGATATCTTCCAGATTGATACCGCCAAAGGTGGGTGAGATCCGGGCCACGGTGTCGATAAAAGCCTGGGTGTTTTCGGCATCAACCTCGATATCATACACATCAACACCGGCAAAGCGTTTGAACAGCACGCCCTTGCCTTCCATTACCGGTTTACTGGCAAGCGAACCGAGATTGCCCAGCCCCAGAATGGCGCTGCCGTCACTGATAACCGCCACCAGGTTGCCCTTGTTGGTATAGCGATAGGCCATTTCCGGGTCCTGGGCTATCTCACGCACCGGCTCGGCCACCCCCGGGCTGTAGGCCAGGGACAGATCACGGGACGATTCCGTCGGTTTGGTAATCTCGACGCTGAGCTTACCGGGGCGCGGATTCGCATGATAATCGAGCGCATCTTGCTTCAAATCAGACATAATTTCTTCTCTACCGGTGCCACCAATCAACTACGGGTAACCGGACGCCAAACGCTGGCTCCAGCCCAAATCCCGCAAACGGCTTTTCAGCACTGCCGCTTTTTAAACAAACGAATCAAACACAAAGGGGTTACCAGGCAGGCTGAACACCCGCGGCAACCCGAAATATTTCACAGGTTTCGACCATCACGGTCAAAGACGTTACCCAAGCCCTGTTCCGCGGGGGAACAGCCCCGTCAGAAAGGCCGTGTAGCATAGCGAAAAGGCCTTTTAATCACAATAAGTGTGGAGTGGAGTGTAGCCTCAGGGAACCGGTTTGTCGCTCCCGGGCACAGACCACTGCCAGTGATGGCGGTGTCGCACATTCACCTGCCAGCGATTGCGTTTGCCGGAAGCCACCAGCCTGGCCATTCTTGCACCCCAGCGGGTCCGGTCCATAACCCATCCCGATACCGTCAGCTGCGGCATTTGCTGAACCCGTTCCTGATCTACTGCTTTCAGCAGGTCATCCAGCACTTCTCCCTGCAGATAGGGCAGGTCTTTTTTTGCCACCCGCACGGACAGATCACCAATAAAGTCTATCCAGATAATCTTGTCGGTGATGTAAACCCGTTCGATCTTGCCGCGGTAACGCCCGAATCCACCCTGCAGATCTTCCGCCACGGAAGGGGCCCGCAAACGGTGGTATCCATGGTGCCATACACCCACTCCCCTGCTGCCTGCTGCGTGGGCCCGTTGCCGGTAACAATCAGAAAAAGCCACATTGGGTGGTATGACTACGGGAAAGCCGAGCCCTTCGGCCAGCAGCGCCGCCGTAATATTGCTGCCATCGGGGGCAAACAAATGCCCCAAGGTACGCCCGTAACGGTCTTTGCGCTCTTCGCCGGTCAGCAGCCTGAGCGTTTTTCCCTGCCAGACCGCCAGCGCGACGCGGGCCTCCCTGGCCAGGGGCTCTTCCGGGCGCTCATCCCGGGCCAGTTCCGGCGTATTGATACCAATCAGCCGGACTTTGCGGCCATCGGCCAGTTGTACAGTGTCGCCATCAAACACTTCCCGGACCTGCACCTCCTGCGACTGCGCCAGCGCCTCCCCTGTCAGCTCACAGACAGAGTCCGGTGCGGCCCGGGCCAGTCCCGCCACCAGCCACAACCAAAAAAGGCTCCCGAGGGAGCCTTTTGCTAAACGTTTCAGTAAGCGAGCCTTATTTGGCACGGCTGCGCATGCCACCGAAACGTTTCTTGAACTTGTCGATACGTCCACCGGTATCTACCACTTTCTGCTGACCCGTATAGAAGGGGTGGCAGGCGGAGCACACGTCCAGGTGAATATCTTCACCGATGGTGGAGCGGGTTTTGATTTCATTGCCACAACTGCATTTGGCAGTGATTTCAGTGTATTTGGGATGAATATCAGCTTTCATGGTGTTTTCCTCTCCGCACCGCAACCAGGGCCTTTGCCTGGCACCGTACAGGTTTAGCTACAGGGTTAAGGGCGCAAATCATACCAGAGAGAATAGCGTTGGCAAGAAAAACATCCCAACGAACCGGGACAAACCCCGCAACCGTTCGCTAAACTATTGAGCTAGCAACTTTTATTGGCCGCTGCCGGCCTCTGACCAACAGGCGATTTTCCGTTTTGTCACTCGAAACTGACTGCATTATTCGCGTTGCAGTACCCACCCCCCTGCGGCGGCTGTTCGATTATCTGCCGCCCAAAGGGGATGTGCTGCACACCCTGGCGCCTGGCACCCGGGTGGTGGTGCCCTTTGGCCGCCAGAACCTGGTGGCGATTGTGGTGGAACTGTGCCGGGAAACCGAGATGGACCCGGCTCAGCTGAAGCCGGTGCAGCAAGTGCTTGATGCAGAACCGGCCCTTTCTCCCACCCTTTTCAGTCTGTGCCAATGGGCTTACCGCTACTATCAGCACCCACCGGGGGATGTGTTTTCCCACGCCCTGCCGGTGGCTTTGCGCAAGGCGGAAACGCCACTGATTCCCACGGTGGATATCTGGACTGCCACCCACAAAGGCAGCCTGGTGCCTCTGGAGCAACTGGCGCGGGCACCCCGACAGCAGCAGGCGCTGGAAACCCTGCGCAACCATCCCAGGGGACTGTCTCAGGGGCTTATCAACGGCCTTGATATAAAAAACACCATCCTGCGGGAACTGGCCAGGAAAGGCCTGGCGGAGTGTCACGAGCATCCCCAGGTTTTCACACCCTGGAACACCCGGGAAATACTGGCGGAACCCCACCTGCCGCTGAACGAGGAACAGCAAACAGCCTTCGAGAAAATCAGGGAGCACCAGGGCTTTCAGCCGTTTCTGCTGAACGGCGTTACCGGCAGCGGCAAAACCGAGATTTACCTGCAGGCTATCGAAGCCGTGCTGCAACAGGGCCGCCAGGCACTGGTGCTGGTGCCGGAAATAGGGCTGACCCCGCAAACTCTGAACCGCTTCCGGCGCCGTTTCAGGGCGCCCATTGTTGTGTTGCACTCGAACCTCACAGACAAGGAGCGGCTGGATGCCTGGCGCCAGGCCCGGGAAGGAGCGGCTGCCATCGTCATGGGCACCCGTTCGGCCCTGTTTACCCCCATGAAAGACCTCGGCATCATGATTATCGACGAGGAACACGACCCCTCCTATAAACAGCAGGAAGGTTTTCGCTATTCCGCACGGGACCTGGGGATTCTCCGCGCCAGCCTGGACCGGGTTCCCATTGTTCTGGGCAGCGCCACACCCTCACTGGAATCGCTGCACAATGCCCGGCAGGACCGCTACACCCTGCTGCGCATGTGGCACCGGGCGGGCACCGCCAAACCACCCGCAGTGCGCCTGATTGACCTGAAGCATACCCCCATGAAAGAGGGACTGACCCCGGATCTGGAAAAGGCCATCAAGGCAACCCTGAAGAACAACCAGCAGGTGCTGATGTTTCTCAACCGCCGCGGCTATGCGCCGGTGCTGATGTGCCATGATTGTGGCTGGTATGCCCAGTGCGGCCGTTGCGATGCCCGCATGACCTATCACAGATCACCTCCCCATCTGCATTGCCACCACTGTGACCGACAGTCCGGAATTCCCCGGCACTGTCCCGACTGCAACAGTACTGATCTGCGCAGCATCGGCCAGGGCACCGAACGCCTGGAGAGCACTCTGGAAGCCCTGTTTCCCAAAGCCACGGTGATACGTATTGACCGGGATACCACCAGTCGCAAACATGCCCTGGCGAACCACCTCAAGTACGTGCAAAGCGGCAAACCCTGCATTCTGGTGGGCACCCAGATGCTGGCAAAAGGTCACCACTTTCCCAAAGTGACCCTGGTGGCCATTATGGATATTGACGCCGGCCTGTTTGCCAGTGATTTCCGGGCCCCGGAACATACCGCCCAGCTCATCGAGCAGGTGGCAGGCCGGGCCGGGCGGGCCGACCACCCCGGCAAAGTGATTATCCAGACCCACCATCCGGATCACAGCATGCTGGAAACCCTGCTATTCAAAGGCTACAACGCCTTTGCCGACATGGCGCTGGCGGAACGCAAGCTGATTGGCCTGCCACCCTACGGCTACCTGGCGCTCCTGCGCGCCGAAGCCACCAAAGAACAATTGCCCCGGGAATTTTTGCAGGGCCTGCAGACAGCGTTCCAGACGCAAATGTCGCCGGACCTGGAACTCTGGGGGCCGGTTCCCACGCTGATGCAGCGCAAAGCCGGGCGCCACCGGTTCCAGCTGGTGGTCAAAAGCCCGTCGCGCCCGTTGCTGCAGCATCAGTTACAGCAATTGGTGGGACTGGCGGAAAGCCACCCCCTGACCAATAAGGTCAAATGGCACCTGGATGTGGATCCGCTTTACCTGGAATAACAGTACAGCGGCGGCCACTGGCAATCGGCTGAAGGAACAGGGATAATGTGCGCCAGCTCAGCCCGGGCCCCGGGCCCCATTCATCGCCAATCTGAACAGACCCCAGTCCTGAAATGAAAGAACACATAGAATCACTGCTGCTGGCAGCGTTCAACCAGCTTATAGACAACCAGATCATTCCCGCGGATACCCAGCCCAGGATCAATATTGATCGCACAAAAGACAAGAGCCATGGCGATCTGGCCACCAATCTGGCGATGCTCCTGGCCAAGCCGGCCCGGAAGAATCCCCGGGAACTGGCCCAGCTGATCGTTGATGCGCTGCCCGCCGACGATTCTGTGGTGAGGGTGGAGATTGCGGGACC
>JAWVYU010000185.1:0-10091 GCA_033722575.1 Ketobacteraceae bacterium
GCTTCTGCCGGGAAATCCTGGTGTTATTCGGAGCGGTCTGGTTATGATTGCCCCGGGTAAAAATGGAGCGGCCCAGGTTTTCACCGCTGGCCAGACAATCCATCCAGGCCACCCGGTATTCATAACCTTCCCGGGATTCTTCAAACAGCTCAATACAGTGATCCAGCGTGGGACACTGGAAGCTTTCATCGTCGATATAGGGGTTTTTGATGGGCTTGAGCCGGAATTCGGCCCACACAATCATACCGGTCAGACCCAACCCGCCAATGGTGGCTTTGAACAGCTCCGTATTTTCCTCGGGGGAGCAGACCAGGCGCTCGCCATTGCTGCGCAGCAGTTCGAACCGGGTGACATGACAACCGAAGGTGCCGGCGCGCCAGTGATTCTTGCCGTGGACATCGTTGGCAATGGCTCCGCCGATGGTGACGAACTTGGTGCCCGGTGTCACTTTCACAAACCAGCCTGCCGGCACCGTGACCTCATGCAGGTCCGCCAGGGTCACGCCGGCCTCGCAGCGCACAACGCCGTTTTCCCGGTCGAAATCAATAAAGTGCTTGAGCCCCCGGCTGCTCACCAGGTTGCCACCGTCATTCAGGCAGCTGTCCCCGTAACTGCGGCCCATACCGTAGGGTAAAATGGGGCCGTCCACCTCTGGCAGGGCATCGTTGCGGTCTTTCAGGGCAGAGGGCTGGTGGGAGTAGTCGAAATAACGTCCCCAGGACTGGCTTTTCTGTCTGGACATAGCGGATGTATTAACTCGTTATACGTTATCAGATATCGGGGTGGTCACCCTTCTGAGGATACACCACCACGGCCCTGATGACGATTGCCGAAACCCGTTTCCGGTCCCGGGCCGGGCGAGCTTCAGCGTAGCTACTGGTAGCGGGCAAAATTGTAGGTGAAGGTACGGCCGTTATCGCGATGCTTCCAGATCATTTTGTCGCCGTCCACGTAGGTCACCAGAAAGGTTCTTGATGATCTGCCGCTGCGCTCCCGCACAACCAGGTTGCGGCCATCCAGCCAGTAGGTGGAGCGGCGCAGACCGTGGGGCTCCTCGAAGTGTTCCACCCAGCCGTTTTCCTTGAATATCCAGTAGTCTCTGGGGGTGCTGTCAGCGCTCAGGTTCTGGCTGCCTTCATAAACGGCCACCAGTTGCCACTTGCCCACCACCTTGCTTTCCACTCTGGGCCTGGCGTTGCCCCAGTCAGTAACGGAGGCAGCCAGCGAGTACTGGCTGACACCAAAACCGATCAAAACCGTAAACAACCATAATAGCTTCATAATGGCTCCCCCTTGCTGACAGCAATGTTCAGTATCACACCGCTATCAGAATCACACCGCTATCAGTACAAAACCCCTACGGAGCCACAAGGGCTTCTCGAAGGGTAGTGGCCAGCTGTGCCTGTTGCTGTATATTTCTGTATTCTGTCTGTTAATGCCTGACTTTCCATAGTCCTTTGGCTGATTCTAAGTTATTCCTTTTGATATAGGAACTGTCATTCGTCGACTGCAGAGCACCATTCAGTACTTGATAGAACCGGGTTCTAATACATATCATCAGGGTTTTCAGTAAATAAGAAGAAGAATTATGAATTACGTCCGTATATTGAGCTTTTTTGTCCTGTTTCTGCAGGCTGGTGGTGCTGTTCAGGCCTATTCCGAAGTGACTTTGCCCCCTCTGGACCGTATTGATGCCTATAAGGTTATCCAGATAAGCGGCAAGGATGTGCCCAACGCCCTGGGGGTTGATATATCGGAGCTGTCCCTGGCGGCCATTATTGATGATGTGCTGGAACCGGTGCCCTATCAGATTGATGAATACAACACCGGAGGCGCGATTTATTTTGAAAACTGGGACGTACCCATTGATGGCACCAAGGATCTGATGGATCCCAATGACAAGTTGCTGTTCATGTTCAAGGACGCCGGGCCCCGCAAAGAAAAGCATCACTTTGTGGATGGCGAACTGGTGGCAGAAATTCAGCTGACGGATAAGAAAGGCATCAAGCGGTACGCCTATCTGTTACGGCATTCCAAGCTGCGCTCCCAGGAGCAATACGTGCGCTACAGCTCCGAGCTGGCGCAGGTGGAAACGGATTTTTACAGTCTCACCTACGACAAGGAAAACCATCTTAAGTGGATCGATTTTACAGCGCGCAATTTTGTGGGGGAGCCGCCACTGGATTCCATGAAAATTCGCATGGAAGGGGGGCTGGTCACTCCTATTACCCAAACCTCGCTGGATAATGATGAGTTCGTGGCGTTACCCATTGGGGAGGTTACCGGCCCTATCCGCTCCACCACACAACTGAAAGTCACCCTGTGGCTGATGAACCTGCCCATACTGAAAATCAGCCTGCAGCTTCACCACTATCCCAAAGCCATGCTTTACGATGTGCGTGTGCTGATGCCGTCGGTAAGGCGCAAACTGCTGGTGGATCCTGTGCTCACCCTGTCCACAGAAGGCAACAAGCTGCTGGGCGCCACCATGCGCACGGCACTGGGTCCCAAGAACGGGGGCATTGTGGATGGCGTGATCGACGCCACCGAACAACAGATGATTGAATCCGGCATTAATCAGACCCAGAACTGGATCTGGGCCTCCACCCAGCGGAACCTTGACCTGGTGGCCTTCTTCAATTTCCTGGGGGACACCAATGAGCCCATTGCATTGCAGTTGCTGGACAGCTTTGACAACGAAGACCCCCCGGAACGGTTCGTGGGGCAGCTGCCGAATCTGGGTTACAAGATTCTCAACTTCCCCCAGAGCGGTTTTTTTGGCTTTGTGGTCAGCATCTATCTGGATCAGGGATTCGAGGGTGCACCGGAGATATTTACTCAGGACCTGCGTACGCCGCCGGAAATCAGGGTGCTGACAGCAGGCTAGCATTTGATGAAATACTGGCTGTTTAAATCAGAGCCTGATGAATACAGCATGGATGATCTGGCGAATGAACCCTCCGGTGTCGGGCGCTGGGATGGCATCCGCAATTATCAGGCCCGTAATCTGCTCCGGGATGAGGTGAGTCCCGGCGACCAGGTGCTGTTCTACTACAGCAGTTGCCCTGTGCCGGGCGTGGCAGGCCGGGCCGAGGTGGTCAGTGAAAGCTACCCGGACCCGGCGCAGTTTGATGCAGGCAGCCCCTATTATGATCCCAGGGCCAATGCTTCCGAGCCCCGCTGGTATGCGGTGGATATCCGCTTTGTTGAGAAATTCCCGGCGGTGATCAGCCGCAAAGCGCTGCAGGCACAACCGGCGCTGGGGGATATGGTGCTGTTCCGGCAGGGCCGGTTATCAGTACAACCGGTGACCCGGAAGGAATGGCGAATTATCTGTGCACTGGCTGAAAAGTCTGCCTGACCGGAAAAGAAAAAGGCCTCATGAAGAGGCCCGGATTACACGTGCGAGTGTTTAATCAAACTGTGGTTATTCGGTTTCCCCTTCAAAGAAACTGGCCTGGGCCAGGTTCAGGGTGCAGGTGGAATCCTTGCCGGAATCCGCCTTGCTGGTGAGGACCAGAGTTTTGCCATCGGTCTGGATGGAATAGCCGCCATCTCTTTTCACGACTTTCAGTTCCACACCGTCGTCGTGCATGGTCAGGTTCTGAAACAGGACCTGGCGGAAGGACTCGGTGGGGTGATCAATGTAAAACTCGTTATAGAAATCTCCATCATCCACGTTAACGGTGACAAAGGTGGTTTCCTGGTTGGTATAGAAATCCACCTGGCACTCATCTCCCCTGGCCTCCCCCTTGAGGGCAATTCTGCCGATGCCGGATTTGAATTCCTTGATGTAATCGCTCAGCAACGTCTTGAATTCCTGATGTACTGCGCCCCGCTCCCGGGGAACCTTAACCACGTTTTCGGCCAGCGCCGGCACCGCAATACAGGTGGCCAGCAGGGATGAAGTCAGAACGGTTCTTGTTTTTTTCATTGCAGTGACTCCTTAACGCAGGTGTTTAACCAACAGTCGCGGCAGGTTTCTGGCCTCTTCTGCCAGAAGCTTCTTGTGCGCATTCTTATCATCGCCAATAAAAACACGTTTCTGATCTTCAATAATGGATTCTGCGGTGACAAAACGGCCGGTGGCCGTGGGTATGGAAATATCTTCACCATTGTCACCTATGGCCCTGATACGACGGTAGAAATCCGCCGGGCCACTGGCATCCTTCTGCCAGCGGTTATAGAAGTGCTTGACGTTGGAGGTAATCAGGCGCTTTTTGGATTCCCTGAGGCAGGTCAGGTACTCGGTATTGAGAATCTGATCCTGGGGATTGGGTTTGTTACATTTCACTGCGGTGTTGTAGACAATATTCGCACGCAGGTTTTCATCGCCGATCGGGTCTATCACGGCCAGAAAATCAATGGTGCGGTTGGCGTTAAAGGCAATTTCGGTGGCGGCCTCAATGGCTGCGCCACCCCCGCGGCCGTGGCCGATCAGCAGGATCCTGGCATCCTTGTCGATGGATTCCAGCTTGCGCAGGAACTGGCGCTTGAAAGTTTCGGTGCTGCCCCGGGTGGGGTCGCTGGCATCAAAGCCGTTCCAGTGGGCCTGGATGTACTCAGCACCATAAGACTCCACCCAGTCTTTCAATTTCAGGGAGTCCTCAATGTTAGGGTCCTGTTCCCCTGAAATAACAAACACATAAGACCGGGATTGGCTGGTGTTCGCCACAGGCTCAGGTTCTGGCTCCGGCTCCGGCTCCGGTGCCCTGGCCTGTTCCTGAGCTTTGGCTGTGGCAATGGATCTTGCCTCAGCCTGGCGGGCCTGGGCCAGCTGGGTTTTCGCCTGGTCCAGCCTGCGTTTCAGTGTGGCGAGGCTGGCTTTATCATCCTTCACCTGCTTGCGCATGGCAGTAATGCGCTCTCCGCTGGTTTCCCGCTCCTTCATCAGGTCGGCAAAGCGGGCATCGTCCTCCACAGTGGTGGTTTCCATATTCTGCCGGGTAATTTCCAGCTTCTCTTCCAGCAGGCGGTATTTGGCCTGCTGGGCGTTCAGGGTTTCAATCAGTTTCTGCTTTTCTGACAGCAGTTGTTCTACTTTCAGCTGGTTTTCCCGGAGCTTTTCATTGTGGGACGCTTCCTCAAACTGCTTCTTGAGCGCATTGAGGCTGTTGAAATACTCCTGTGAGCGCTGACTGTCGCGCTGGACCATTTCAATGTCCTTATCCACCAGCTCGATCGATTTTTCAGTGGCTTCTATATCAAAACGCTGTTTTTTTACGGTTCGTTTGATGTCGTGATAGGCGGCACGCTGTTCATCCCGTTCCTTGCGGATCTGTTTTTGCGCTTCCAGGATTCTGGCGTCCAGACCCCAGATTTTCCGCTCAAGCTGCTCAATGGCGGATTCATCCTGGGAAACGGATCGCTGGAGATTGGTTATCTGGGAGTTGAGGGTACTGATTTTTGCCGAGCTACTTGCTGAGGCCGCACTGATCCCAAGGGTGCTGAGGAACACCACCATGGCCGCCGTTTTCAGTGTCTTAGTCACAGCTTGCGCAATCCCTGGCTTGATTCGCTGTTGCTTCATAGGAGTTGTCATTGTCTTGTTATTATCATTGCCCGCAAGTGAAAGGCTCTTCGCCGGAGCTTTTCCAGACTATCCCGGGTCCGCTGACTGCTGTGGATTACCTGTTATCCTGTCGTTTACCGACTGGTCCCGGTTCCACGGCGCTTATTCTTGTATAAAAAAGGTCAGCAAAGCTACAGCATAGTGATCTGGTTCAGACAGTTCAAGTAGTTCTGCTCTGATCGAAATCTGAACACTTAGTGTGCCATAAGGCATTGTTACAAACTGTAGACTGATGTTGATTCTTTGTGTGTAGGTGGTTTATCCAATTGGTGACAGGCAAAAGAAAAGGGGCCAGAGGCCCCTTTTCTTTTGCTAAGTGACTTAGCCTTGCTGTATTAACGGCGTCCTTCGCGGCGCAGTGCCTGGGGTTTCCAGTCCACCTTGCTGGTTTTTACCCCGAACACCACACCTTCTTCTTCCTCGTTCTCAAGGCCCAGTGCCAGGTAGCGGCCGTTCTGCAGGTCATACACGGTTTCCATGGCGTACCAGGGTACCGTTGCATTGTAGTACTGCATGTGATGGGCTTCCTGAACGCGCCACAGGTTGCCCCGGCCGTCGTACAGGTCGATGATGCCGGCTTGCCAGCTGTCCTCGTCCAGATAGAAAGTCCGCGCCCCGTAGATATGGCGGGTACCTTCTTTCAGTTTGGCCTCGATCACCCACACCCGGTGCAGCTCATAGCGGGTCAGCTCCGGGTTCATGTGGTTTGGCTTGATGATTTTTTCGTACTTCACCCCTTTTTCATCCAGCTTGTAGCTGTTGTAGGGAATGTACATCTCGCGCTTGCCAACCAGTTTCCAGGTATAGCGGTCAGGAGCACCGTTATACATGTCAAAGTTGTCAGCGGTACGCAAACCATCAGACGCGGTGCCCGGGCCATCGTAGGCAACCTGAGGTGCCCGGCGCACCCGGCGCTGACCGGCGTTATAGATCCATGCTTTCCGGGGCTCCTTTACCTGGTCGATGGTTTCATGCACCAGCAGTACGTTACCCGCCAGACGGGCCGGGGATTTCACTTTCTGCTTGAAGTAGAACAGCACGTTTTCATCTTCACCGGGTTCCAGATCCTCAACGGAGCGGCGGAAGGCAATTTCATCCTCGAACAGTACCACGTTGAAAGAACCGTTCACCTGGGGCGTCGCCTGACCGGTAATCCGTCGGGCGGCAGTACCACGGTAGCGCACGATATGGTTCCAGATGGCCTCAACACCGTCCTGCGGGATGGGAAACGGATAACCCCAGGAGTTGAAGTTTTTCAGCCCGTTACCACCTTGCACCAGTTCGGTCTGGGTGGCATTCATCACGGTTTCCTTTTCGGCAATTTCCGGAACCGCTGAGCTGCGACGGGAAGGGTATATCGGCATTTTGAAGGTGTCATACTTCTCAAACATGGCGATATGGCCCTGGGCCAGCTTGTCCTTGTGTTGCTGGTAATTGTCCTTGGTTATGGTGAATACCGGCTTGTCATCAGGGAAGGGGTTACACAGAAAGCTGCCACCTTTGTAACAGGGCGGCGCCTGGGTGAGACCCCCTTCGTATGGCGGGATTGAGCCATCGGCATTGCCGGCTTTGACTGCGCCGGTTTTGGTCAGGCTTTTGCCCAGCTTGGCGGCTTCTTCCGGGCTTACCTTGGCAAGCACCGGGGTCGACCCCACAAATGCAGCCAGTAGGCCCACAGCCAGTAGTTTTTTACGAAACGTAGTTTTGGTCATTGTCTTTGTCATTGTCGTATCCCCCCCAACTAAAATGAAACGCTGGCGCTGAGGGTATAGGAATCTCGATCGGCGAGCTGGTTGTAAGGCTCCGCTCCGAAAAAGTCTGTATACCCGATCTTGACGCTGTACATATTCTGATAAATGAATTCAGCCGTAAGACCGATGGACTTTCTGTCTTCCAGGAAGTTCGTAATCGGGCTTGGCGTCGTGCCGGCGACGTCGTGGCTGAAGCTGATGGTTGGGACCATGTTGATACCGGCGAAGACGTTGGCGTACTCACCGGAGAAACGCAGTTTGTAACCCCAGGCAGCGCGGTCAGGATAGTAGTCCTCCTCGTAGGCGATACCGGCTGCGCCGGCACCCGCTCTGGTGGAAAGGTCTGCCGCAAACCAGGGGGTGTCCGGGAACCAGGCCGTTGCCAGGGCCGCGTTGTAGCTACTGTTCAGCAGCATTTCGGACTTGTCCGGGATGTCGGCGTAGCTGAAGCCGATATCCAGTACGGTGGTCCAGCGGTTGGCACCCAGGATCTGATCAAAGAAGTGAATAAAGGCGATCTCACCCTGGTAGTAGTCTTCCCGAATGTAACCGGCCACGTATTCGTTCTGCTCAAAGGCGCCGGGTGCGTAACAGTCATAGGCTGTCGGGCTGTCCTCACAGATCTGGGAGGGGAACCCCACCAGCCCTGCCAACAGCACGCCGTCTTCGATCTGGAATGGCTGATCCTTGCGCATACTGACCTCCGCTGAGACAGAGGTGGCACCGCCCGGTAAACCGAAATCAAAGGTGGTGTTCATGCTCAAACCGAACAGCTTGATATCATCCGGGTATTCCACCACGTACTGTGCGTAGGGCAGCAGGAAAGCCGTGGCCAGGGATGATCCGGAAAGTGCCAGTGCCGCCCGGATATCCGCGAGGTCGGTGTTGGAGTTGAAGCTGCCGCCACCCAGTGCAAGCAGCGTGGTTCCGCTGGCTGTCTGGATGGAGATGCCGTTGTTGCCGATGTCCGGCGTGTAACCGCTCAGCAGCGGCAGCCGTGAGTTGTACTGGATAAAGTAGGCTGCCAGTTCCATTTCCAGCGCGGCCAGATAGTAGCGCGCAGCCAGACCGAACTGGCCGTCATCATCGCCGTCAATATCCTCACCCCTTGGCAGGCGGAAGTCCTCGGCGGCGAAACTGATGGGCGTGCCTCCCAGTGTCAGCTGAACCTCGGCACCGCTGTCACCACCCAGAGAGTAGAAGCCATCCTCACAGCCCTTGTAACCCACAAGGTCTGTGGTGCTGTAGTAGGTGCCGCAGCCCGGCAGACGGGTTTCTTCCCATTCAAACTGGTAGAAGGCTTCCAGTGACAGGTTTTCGTTAACACCCAGGGACGCATAGAAGGCCTTGATGGGAATCAGCGCTTCTTTTACCGCTGCGCCGGGCGCCAGCAGAGCGCTCACGTCAACCGGGTTGATCGTATTGATACCGTTGGGGAAGAAAACCCCCTCACCCCAGCTGATAACCTGATTACCCAGTCGCATATTCAGGGGCATTTCGCCAACCCAGAAATCGCCCCAGACAAAGGCGTCGAGCATTTCGCCGCCCCGGCCCAGCTTGGGATTGGGCTCTATGGGGTCAGTGGGATAGTATTCGGGGCGTCTGCTGCCGCCGTCGCCGTTCACAATCCGGTGGTCATACCAGAAGCGGCCACGGAAAAAGGCGCCGTAGTCGCGGTAGGTCAGGTCCAGATCAATGGTGCCTTTCACCAGTTCGGAGAAGGTTTCGCCTTTCTCGTACAACAGGTTACTGTTGTCCTGAGAGCCGGTGCCGTGGAGATGCGCGTTCTCCCACTGGGCGGTGGTTGTATTGAAAGTCGGGTTCTGGCCTGCAGCTCTCGAGTTTTCAACACCAACCCCTTCGTAATCAATATCGGATGCGCGCCAACCAAAGCCCACCGACAGGGTCGTATCAATTTGAACATTGACATCGCCTAATGATGTCTCATAGGCGTGTCCCGATAGTGGAAGCAGCGTCGTGGAGGCTACCGCTGCCGCCAGGGCTGTTACCTTAAAGGGGTTTCGTTTTCTCATTAGAGTAAAACTCCGTTTTGGTGATTGTTTTCTATAACCCTAAGCAATAAAGCGTATGTCTGAACCAGGGTCGCCGCTAAAAAGACTGCCTGAATTTCAGGCGCAAAAATGCACGGCAGTTTAGAGAAACTATAGGATGATTTTTTCAATAATGGTAATTTTGTTAGGAAAATCTTCAACCAGGCGTTCGCTAAGGAAGTTATTAATGGTTTCAAGGAGGTACAGTTGATCGTTCAGGGGTTCTGTGTTCCCCTATAGACCCCTTTCTGAGCTATTCAAAAGTACAAAAACGCCTGTGAACGCACTGACTGATCAACTGAACCCTGCCCAGCAGCAAGCTGTCTGCTCGGAATCTCCCCGTTTGCTGGTGCTGGCCGGCGCCGGATCCGGCAAAACCCGGGTGCTGGTGCACCGGATCGCCTGGCTTATCCAGAACCGGGGCCTCGCTCCCCATAATATACTGGCGGTCACCTTCACCAATAAAGCTGCCGCGGAAATGCGCCATCGGATTGAAGATCTGCTCAGGCGGCCCCTGGGAGCCATGTGGGTGGGCACCTTCCACGGGATCGCTCACCGCCTGCTGCGCACTCACTGGCAGGACGCCGGCCTGCCGCAGAATTTCCAGATTCTGGACCAGGATGATCAGCTGCGCATGATCAAACGCATTGTGCGGTCCCTGGATCTGGATGAGTCCCGTTTCCCTCCCAAGCAGCTGCAGTGGTACATCAATCAGCA
>JAWVYU010000186.1:0-10073 GCA_033722575.1 Ketobacteraceae bacterium
ACCTTAATGTCTTTGTTTTATTTATGGGCGTGCGTTGGATTGATGGATCGGCAGGAAAGCGAGTTGTATTAGCCTGAGTCCAGGCTGCCCTATTGATCAATTGACCTGATACTACCCAAGATTCCGGAAGCAAGGATTGGCTGACCGGACGAAAGCGATATGCTAGAAAAGCAAAATGACTGTCAGGGAGGAGGTAAATGATTGAGTGTGGTGTACTATCCTCCCTGGCCAAGGCCAGCCCTGGGGGCAAACTCCAGGACTGACACAGCCTTTTGAGAACCTTGATATACCGTATTCAAATGAAACAGCCTCCACGCCCATGACAGGCAACAGCTCAGACTTCTCCGGGCCGGCCGTGGTTCATAATGGCATTCAAGGTTTTACTGGGCCTCATGAGCTTCTCGACTTTATCTGGATCCGGCAAATAATAACCGCCCAGGTCCACCGATTTACCCTGGCACTGGGTTAACTCGGCAATAATCTGCTCTTCGTTTTCCGCAAGCACCTTGGCCAGGGGTGAGAAATACGCTTTCATCCCGGAGTCGTGGGATTGTGCTGCCAGTGCTTCAGCCCAGTACTTGGCAAGATAATAGTGGCTGCCACGATTATCCAGCTCATTGACCTTTCTCGATGGCGACTTGTCATTTTCCAATACTTTCCCTATCGCCTCATCCAGCGCGGATGCCAATATCTGTGCTTTGGGATTTTTTGATTTTGCCGCAACATCTTCCAGAGAGACACAAAGTGCCAGGAATTCACCCAGCGAATCCCAGCGCAAATGATTCTCTTCCACAAATTGCTGTACGTGCTTTGGCGCGGAACCGCCGGCTCCTGTTTCAAACAAACCTCCACCCTTCATCAGGGGCACTATTGAAAGCATTTTTGCGCTCGTGCCCAACTCCAGTATGGGAAACAGGTCCGTCAGATAATCACGTAACACATTGCCGGTAACAGCAATGGTATCTTTGCCACGCAGCAGACGTTCCATGGTATGCCTGATGGCCAGATCGGGGTTGAGAATTCTGATTTGCAAACCGTCCGTATCATGATACTGCAGGTAGTGCTCAACCTTCTTTATCATTTCCCTGTCATGACCGCGATATTCGTCCAGCCAGAATACCGCCGGCATCCCGCTGGCTCTGGCCCGGTTTACGGCCAGCTTAACCCAGTCCTGAATCGGTTCATCCTTGGCGGTGAACATGCGCCAGATATCCCCGGCTTCCAGGTTCTCGTGCTGCAGCAGAACCTTTCCATCCGAATCAACTATGCGCATGGTACCAGCACAGGGCAATTCGAAGGTCTTATCATGGGAGCCATACTCCTCTGCCTTCTGAGCCATCAGACCCACGTTGGGAACCGTACCCATGGTGCTAGGATCAAACTTGTCGTGGTGCTTGCAGAAATTGATAGCCTCCTGATACATGGTGGCGTAACAGCTGTCGGGAATGATGGCTTTCGTATCCTGCAGCTTGCCATCCGCACTCCACATCTTGCCACCGCTGCGAATCATGGCTGGCATTGACGCGTCCACGATGATATCACTGGGCACATGCAGATTCGTGATACCTTTATCGGAATCAACCATTGCCATCATGGGGCGTCTTTCGTAACACTTGCGAAAATCGTACTCTATTTCAGCACGTTTCGAATACGGCAGCTTGTCCACCGCCCGGAGCACACTGCCCAGCCCCTCATTGGGCTCAACACCAAGTTCACTCAAGGTATCAGCGTGTTTCTCAAAGGCATCCTTGAAATATACCCGGACAGCATGTCCGAAGATGATAGGATCGGAAACCTTCATCATGGTGGCTTTCAGGTGTAATGAAAAAAGCAGGCCTGCGTTCCGGGCGCCATCCATTTCCTCGTTCAGGAATTTGTAAAGTGCTTTAACACTCATAAACTGGGCGCTGATCACTTCCTTGTCCTGGGCCGGAACTTCTTTCAGTACCGTGACTTGCCCCTTCAGATCCACCAGTTCTATTCTGAGAGTATCCGCCTTGGTCATGGTGGTAGAAATGTCACTATGGTAAAAATCACCCTCGCGCATATGGGCAACATGGGTTCTTGATGCCTGACTCCATTTCCCCATCCAGTGAGGGTGCTTACGGGCATATCGTTTGACAGCAGCCGGCGCTCTTCTGTCAGAGTTGCCTTCCCTGAGCACCGGATTCACCGCACTGCCCAGCACTTTCGCGTACCGGGCCTTTATCTGTTCCTCTTCGGCATTCTTCGGGTAGCTGGGATAGCTGGGGATGTCATAGCCCTTTTCCTGCAGCTCGGTAATCGCTGCTATCAGCTGGGGAATCGAGGCACTGATATTGGGAAGTTTGATGATATTGGCTGTGGGCTCCTGGGTGAGATCCCCCAGTTCCCGGAGATTATCTTCTACTTTTTGCTCATCGGTCAGCCGGTCGGGGAAATTGGCCAGGATACGCCCCGCCAGTGACAAATTGCTGGTCTTAACCTCTATATCCGCAGCTTTGGTGAATTCGTTAACGATAGGGAGTAATGAGTAGGTTGCCAGAGCAGGCGCTTCATCAGTTAATGTGTAGATGATTTTGGATTTGTTTTCTGACATGGTGGCTCCTGGAGACTGCATAGGCTACGAATTGTGCTGGTAGCAAGTCGTACGATAATTAATGGCTTTTGGCCCGAAATGATCAGCAGGGATTGTACAGAGTTTTCACTTTTACATACAGATGCTAATGTCGAAATATTGATCACGCGGAATAATAGCAGATCTGTCGAATCGCGGGAGGACGTTACTGACTTTCCCCGCCTCACACCTCGTCAACCAGTAAATTACGTCTAAACTGAAAACTGGTTTTGTTTTCCTTTCCTGATAAAAAGCGGTCTGGGCATCTACATGAAGGTTCTGGTTGTCGAAGATAACGATCCCGTCCGCCTGGTGATTTCTAAAGTCATTAGGTCGATGGGTCATGAGGTGATTACTGCCACGAATGGCGAAAACGCCATCGAAGCCTATCGGGCGCAAACCGTGGACCTGATTCTGATGGACGTTGAAATGCCCGGTATTGATGGTTTCGAAGCCACCCGCCGCATCCGTAAAATTGGTGGTGACCAATGGATACCCATCATTTTTCTGAGCGCAAACGCCGAGGAGTCCTATCTGTCCACCGGGATTGACGCCGGCGGCGACGATTACCTGGTCAAACCGGTCAAACCTGTCGTGTTGCAGGCAAAAATCCGCGCCATGGCCCGCATTGCGAAAATGCGGGATGAACTCTTCCGGGCCAACGAAGAACTGGAACGACTGTCATTCATGGATGGCCTGACCTCGGTGGTCAACCGTCGCGGCTTCGATAAACAATTCGACCGCGAGTGGCGGCGGGCCAGACGGGAAAACAAAGACCTTGCGGTGGCCATGATTGATATCGACAAATTCAAACAGTTTAACGATGCCTACGGCCATCTGGCGGGTGATGACTGTTTAAAATCCGTAGCCCGGGTATTGGAGAACTCCATCTACCGCGGCGGTGACATGGTAGCCCGCTACGGGGGCGAAGAGTTTGTCGTGCTGCTTCCGGGAACGCCCATTGAAGGCGCCCTGGACGTGGGTGAGCGGCTTCGCAGCGCCATAGAGGCCGCCAATATCCATGCCCCACATGCGGAACATGAACAGGTCACCATTTCTGTGGGAGTGAATTCCACCAGCGTATTCGCTTACGAGGCTAAGGGCGACCTGTTAAATGGCGCCGACCAGGCGCTTTATAAGGCCAAGCGTTCAGGCCGCAACTGTTGCATGCAATATTGTCCTCCGGACGCCAAGCAACAAACTCACTCCGTGTAATGAGCGCCAGTACTTCCGGCCTTCCGGTGCCGGCTGGATTTGCCATACCTGATCAGTGTGAGAAAGTGCGCGATCATGATTCGGCCGATGCCAGGCCGTTCAGGAGACGGTCGCGTTCCTTGCAGGACAGCCCGAACAGTTTCTTGTGGGCTTTTTTATAGGATTTTTGCATGCGTTTTTTTTCATTGGCCATGGCTTTATAAAACGGTTTCAGCTGTTTGCCGAATTCGTGATAAACATCAGGATTTTTCAGGTTTTGCTCCAGCACACAGATGTCATGAAATACACCCAGGGAATCACCAAGACGCTTGAGCCGCTTTTTATAGCCTTTGGGCAATTTGCTCCTGGATAAACCCGTCAGGCAGTACAGCCAGTATTTGACCCATTTACGCCAGCGATGATATGGCTCATCAGCATCGCTCTGTAATGCCTTGTTGCCCAGCTGCCTGGCTTTCTGGTAAAGGCGATCGAGACCGTCCCGGGTATAACCCCCGGGCTCTTCCTGACTTTCAGAGCTGGGCCAGTGCAGCAGGATGCACTCAAACGCCTCATGCGGTTCGCGGGGCGTCAGCCCGCCTTCCACAGACCGCTTTTGATGAGCGATAAAATCGATAACTTCCCGGTATTTTTTTCGCTTTTTATCAGGCCAGTCCGCGATCAGAGCATTCAGGGTTTTAAACGCAACCTGGGCGTCCCGGACACTGGCATAACTGTCTGCAAGACACTTCAGTTCCTGATTTGCCCCACTAATGTCAGTGGCAGGGGGATACACGCGTAAATAGGCCCGCAGCCGTTTGGTACAAACCCGCAACTGATGAATGGATTCCTCTGCCATGGGCCGGGCATCCCACAGGTCAAGCAACTGTTTGATGTCCTCTTTTGCCCGAGTACGAACCGGATCCCGATCAATATGATTCATATACACCAAAAACTTCAGTGGAAATGCGTAAAGTTACCACAACGCTCCACTCAATAATGTGTCAGTTCAATGACATCCTTGTGACAGCACGCCTTCAGGGATCCAGCCTTTCCGGCCGTTTAATCCAGTAACCCTGGGCATAATCCACACCCAGAGTGCGCAGCTTTTCCAGTATCTCTTCCGATTCCACGAACTCTGCAATGGTGAGCTTGCCCATGACATGTCCGATACGGTTAATGGATTCCACCATGGCAAAATCAATAGGATCATCGCAGATATCTTTCACAAAGGTGCCATCTATCTTCAGGTAATCCACTGGCAGGTTTTTCAGGTAACCGTAGGACGAAAAGCCGCTGCCAAAATCATCCAGCGAAAACTTGCAGCCCAGCTGCTTGAACTCATTGATGAACTCGAGCGTGTTGGTAAGGTTGGTCATTGCCACGGTTTCGGTAATCTCGAAACAGATTTTCTCCGGGGGTATCGGGTAGGATTTGAAGAGTTCACGCAGAAAATCAGGAAAGCTGTCATCGCTCAATGTCAACCCCGATAGATTGATGGCACACTCAGCCAGGGAATCCAGCTGGTCAGACTCTTTGTCCAGCCAGGCAAACATTTTTGTGAGTATCCAGCGGTCCAGTGCCGGCATCAGGTTATAACGCTCCGCTGCGGGAATGAACGCGCCGGGGTAGACTTCCACCTCGCCATCCACCATGCGTACCAGTATCTCGAAATGGGCGCCTTCCGCTTCACCTTCCGCTCTTTTCGCTATCGGCGTGATTTCCTGCCTGTAAAGCACCAGGCGATCCTCCTCCAGGGCCTGGGTGATCCGGGAAGCCCACTGCATTTCCCGCTGCTTGGATGCCAGCTCCCAGTCTTCCGGGGTGTACTCATGGACCCGGTTACGCCCGGCATCCTTGGCAGCATAGCAGGCAGCATCTGCCAGGCTTAGCAGACTCTTGATGGATTCCGTCTTGTCATCAATCATCACCAGACCGATGCTCACCCCCAGGGTGAATACCTTGTTGTCCCAGGCGAACCGGAAATCCTGGATCAGCTGGCGGAGCTTGTGGGCCACATTAGTGGCATCTTCCTTGCTGCAGTTTTCCAGCAACACACCAAACTCATCACCCCCAAGGCGCGCCAGGGTATCAATGCTGCGCATGTGATCCTGTAATTGAATGGTAATTTGCCGCAGCAGCTCGTCGCCGGCAATGTGGCCACAGGTATCATTAACCAGTTTGAACTGGTCAAGATCCATGTATAACAGTGCGTGGGCCACGTTTTCCCGCCGGGCCGTAATCAGCCCCCGCTCCAGCCGTATCTCGAACTCCCGGCGGTTAACAAGTCCGGTGAGGGGGTCATGACGAGCCAGAAAGGTGAGCTGTTCTTCACTGTTCTTGCGATCGGTGACATCCACCACAAAACCTTCAATCAGATCGTCTCCCACCAGCTTGGCCGACAGTGAACACCAGAAAGGCGCACCATCCCGACGATAACCCTGGGCTTCGTAATTCAGAACCTGGCCACGTTCCAGCACCGCTCTGCGGAATTCATGGTACTGTCCCATATCCAGAAACTTGCGGTGATCATCCTTGCCGATACGGCGCAGAAACTCATCGGCGCTGTGGTAACCCATAAAACGCGCCATGGAAGGATTAACACTGATAAAGTCCCCTTCCAGGGTGCACTGAAAAATCCCTTCTATGGCGTTGTCATAAAGGGATTTGAATTTTTTCAGGTTATTGATGGCGTCCTGTTTAGCCGTCAGTTTTTCTTTCTTGTCAGTGTTAATCCGGTCTGCCAGCGCCAGGGAAAACAGGACTACTTCAATGGCAGCGCCAATCTGTAATGCATTATTGGTGAAAAAATTAATAGGCAAAATGCCTATTTTGCTCAATGAGAGCGCCACAATACCACTGAGAAATGCCGTCCAGGCAATCATAAAATAACGTGCAATGGTCACCCCTTTCACCAGCATATAGGCGCCTACCGCAAAACAGCCGAAGCTGATAGGAACAGAAAGCGCCACCACCATTTGCATGGCAAGCCGGTAAGGCAAAATGAGGGCGCCCACCGTGCAGATCAGCATGACAATGCTGCCCAGCAACATGGCCCGCGATGCGAACAGATTCCGCTCATGCAATTTCAGAAAGCTGTTCGAAAACAGACACAGAAAATTCAGGGTAAACGCGGCGAACATGACAAAACTGACACTGTGCCAGCCAGCCGCCGAAGGCCAGAAAAGCTGATAGGCAACCCCGTCAATTCCCAGCTGGAAGAGCACCAGAAACAACGCATAACAGACATAGTAAAAATAACTGGCTTCGCGAACAGACACATAAATAAACAGGTTGTAGATCACCATGATCAGGATAATGCCATAGTAGGCTCCCTTAACGATCAGTATGGGTTGCTCTTTTTCCCAGAATGCGGTCTCCTGCCACAGAGTGATCGGCAGCTCCAGCGTGCCATCTGTTTCCACGCGAAGGTACACTTCCATTTCATCGGCACTGGTATCCGGCAGGGGAAATACAAAATGACGATGGCTGATGGGCCTGCCATGAAAATCAAAGGTGTCGCCGGTCTGGTAGGATGAAATAAGGCGGCCACTGGCAGCGAAGAATATCTTGATGGAATCCAGCAAGGGATAAGACACCTCAATCAGCAGCCTGTCTTCCACCCGGCTCAGATTATCCAGGCTGAACCGGAACCAGTAGGCCGACTGGGTATAGCCAAAATTGGGAACGTTCTTGCTGCGCTTCCAGTTGAGTTCTGCCGGGCTATGCTGCAGCAGATCACTGATGGTCAGCAGATGATTGGGATCTTCCACATAGTCCACGTGACGGGCAAGATCTACCGACTGGAAGGCGGGATTCAACGATACCGGTGCCAGCGCACCATTGTCTGCATGGGCGCCGAATGCACAGAAAACTAGCTGTATGACGCACAGCGCACGCCCGATCCGATTCATCTGGTTTCGCGTCTTGTTACCGGCTATAGAAAGAACTTTATTGTTCTTGCACGTCGTTTAAGCATAGCTCAAGGCGCCGTTGCCGCTACTTTATGGCAAGTTGAGACCCGGCCTGCCCATCCCTGCCGCGAACCTCATATCCTCTTGATTTAAGAGTATTTTTCAGGAGCCTGCCTGGGCAATCAATGCCTGCCGAAAAAAACGGATTCGCTGTGCATTCTTGCCCAGATCACTTTTACCCACCCGGGAAGCCGAGCGCACATCTACCCGGGTTTTATCTCCCTCCGGCGTTAACCGGATCACTATATCATCCACAAAACCGAACCAGAAGCTGGTGGAGGTGGCCTCAAAAATGCGTTTTTCCCTGTTGTGGTAGGTAAGCTCCCAGGGTAACTGCATGATGGTCTGCTCCACCAGCGACCAGGCATCATTGATTGGCACAGCCAGGTAAATGGGCTGGATATCCGCATAGGCGGCCCGTTGCAGAGGCACCGTTTCCGGATCCCATTGCAGGCTGTTGTCGTCCTCGTCACGCAGTTCCGGTGCATGGATATACCGGGGTGGATTATCCAGATCTGTGGAGATATCGTGAATAACGGGCAGCGACCTGGCTTTATAGACATTCGAAAATACGTAAGCCATGGGCAAAATCAGGATCAGTACGGCCGCAGTGGCAGAATGTTTGGCTGTCTGATTGCCACGATTGATACTGGCCACCAGCCCAAAACCCACAATGGCAAGTAATACCGCTCCAGTGACACTAAGCCCCGTAAGCAGTGAAAAGGCTGTGCGGAAGTGCCAGAGATCCCATTTCGCTGCCAGAGCCACCACCGGAAAAAGCGCAGTCAAGGCAATGGACAACCAAAGGAACAGACTCATGCGACTGAGTAACTTGTCAATCATCGGGGCCCCCGGTTTTTCTGAATAATGATGTGATAGTAACGGGCGAGATCCCGGTAGGGAGACTGCCGGGAAAACCGCTTTTCCATTTCAATAATCTGTTCAGGGGTGCGCTGGTCCAGCCGGTTTCTTTCTCCGTAATCATAGAAAGTCCTGACGCCGCTTTCACAGCAGATACTGACCGGGTGAGCCTGTAACCAGCCTTTGACATCATCCGGATCAAGAGGATGGGAGGGCGTCAGGGAGCCCTCATGGCCGCGCTGATCACTGGATGTTGCCCGATAAAAATTCCCCCGCAACAAGTTACGGAACACAATGCTGCGCTCGTTGTAAAAAAGCAACGACAATCTTGCCCCCCCGGGCATGACACTGATGATCTGGTCCAGCACCTCGCGGGGTTTGGCAAGCCACTCCAGCACCGCATGGAACAGTATTACCTGAAAATCCCGGTCTTTTTCCAGCAGTGTCTGTACCGGCTCCTGATAAAACCGGACGGATTCCTCAACCCCCGCCTGCCGGGCCTGCTCCCGGGCAAGCGCCAGCATTTTGCCGGAGATATCACAATACACCAGGTCGTGTCCCTGCTCCGCCAGGAGAACCGCGAAGCCACCGGGACCTCCCCCGGCATCCAGGATCCGGAGTTTATCTGTCGCGCTGTTTTCCCCGAGCCCGGGAATGGTTTCCCGTAAATCTCTCTGCACAACCGCGACCCGGATTCTGCCTTTGAGGCTGTTATGAATCCGCCGGGAAAACCGCTCTGCCAGATCATCAAAATTACGGTCAGCTGACAAATCTGTATCACTCATCAGCAGACCGCAACCGCTTCAGCAGTTTTTCCATTTTGTGTTCCACGGCATGTTCCAGGTTCACCTCCAGCCGGTCGGCCAGGGCCACCAGATACATCAGAACATCCGCCATTTCGTCTGCCACCAGGGCTTTTTGCTCCGGATTGTTTTTCAAGTCCCGGGACTGGGCTTCATCCAGCCACTGGAAATGTTCCAGCAATTCGCCCACCTCCACCATCAGGGCCATGGACAAATTTTTCGGCGAATGAAAATGGCGCCATTTCTGATCGTCGGCCAGAAAGCCAAAACCCTGACGTATTTTTTCCAGATCCATTTTTAATCACCTCACAAAACGGCGCTAATTAATAACACGGGGCTAGCGACAAAAAAACCACTTAGGTACACTTATTCCCACATACCATAAAAAGTACCAAAACTCTAACTGATAGACTTATAAAGCCAGCTGTCGCAGCAGGCACTCTTACCAGCATCAAGAATGCGCATTCCTGCCGGGCTATCAATGAGGAGAGACATTGTGTTAAACAGAAAACGAACCTTCAAAAGACTCGGCTACCGTCTGAAACGCGCCCTGAAAACCCAGAATCATCCCCAGGAACCCAAAAAAGTGGCCACACTGGCGGATATCCGGTCCAAACTGGAAAATTATGAGAAAACCCAGGGGCCTGC
>JAWVYU010000187.1:0-10007 GCA_033722575.1 Ketobacteraceae bacterium
GATCAAGCTCCTTCGGGTGCCCGCTGATGCTGCTCTCCGATGTGTCCATTAAACGGCCGGTATTTGCCTCGGTCATTTCGCTGCTGCTGGTGGCCTTTGGCCTGGTATCGTTCGAACGCCTGCCTTTGCGGGAATACCCCCAGATTGACCCTCCGGTAGTCAGTATCGATACCAGCTATCCGGGCGCCGCCGCCAGTGTGGTGGAAACCCGGATCACCAAGGTGCTGGAAGACCGGATCGCCGGTGTGGAAGGCATCAAATATATCGAATCCGTCAGCAGCGACGGCCGCTCCCGGATTTCCATCGAATTTTCCATAGAACGGGATATTGATGCCGCGGCCAACGATGTGCGCGACAGGGTATCCGGCGCCAGCGATGACCTGCCCGACGAAGCGGATCCTCCGGAAGTACAGAAAGCCACCGGCGACGACGATGTCATCATGTGGCTGAATCTGGTGGGCGAAGGCATGAGCATGGCGGACCTGACTGACTACGCCGAGCGCTACCTCAAGGACCGCTTTTCTGTGCTGGACGGTGTAGCACGAATCCGCATCGGTGGCAGTCAGCGCTACGCCATGCGCATCTGGCTTGACCGCAACCAGATGGCGGCCCGGGGCCTGACAGCCGGCGATGTGGAATCGGCCCTGCGATCCGAGAACGTTGAATTGCCGGCGGGCGCCCTGGAAAGCAAAACCCGGCAATTTACCGTGCGGGTGCAGCGGGCTTTCCGTACCGCCAGGGATTTTGCCAACCTGGTGATTGCCCGGGGTGACAACGGCTACCTGGTGCGGCTGGGGGATATCGCCCGGGTGGAACGGGGCACGGAAGAAGAGCGCAATCTGTTTCGCGGCAACGGTATTCCCCAGGTGGGCATTGGTATCATCAAACAGTCCACGGCCAATACCATTGAAGTTACCCGCCTGGCCAAACAGGAAAGGGACCGGGTTAACGCCCTGTTGCCGGAACACATGAGCCTGGAGCAGAGTTATGATTCGGCGGTGTTTGTTGAAGATGCCATTCAACAGGTTTACCTGACGCTGGCCATTGCCATCAGCCTGGTGGTGCTGATGATTTATCTTTTCCTGGGCAGCACCCGGGCCATGATTGTACCGGCAGTCACCGTGCCCATTTCCATAATTGCCACGGCCACCGCACTGCTTGTGCTGGGTTTTTCAGTGAATCTGCTGACATTGCTGGCGCTGGTGCTTGCCATCGGCCTGGTGGTGGACGACGCCATCGTGGTGCTGGAAAATATTGTGCGGCGCATTCAGGAATACAACGAGCCACCGCTGCTGGCTGCCTATCGCGGCACCCGTCAGGTGGGCTTTGCAGTTGTCGCCACCACCTTGGTGCTGGTGGCGGTGTTCGTTCCCATTGCCTTTCTTGAAGGGGATCTGGGGCGCCTGTTCTCGGAGTTTGCACTCACCATGACCGCGGCGGTCTGCTTTTCCTCGCTGATTGCCCTGACCCTGTCACCCATGCTGGCCT
Source organism: Ketobacteraceae bacterium (assembly GCA_033722575.1). GTDB lineage: Bacteria > Pseudomonadota > Gammaproteobacteria > Pseudomonadales > Ketobacteraceae. Next base: position 1,489 of record JAWVYU010000187.1, read on the forward strand.
CGAAACTGCTCAAACAGGACAACACCCCCAGCCTGCTGGTCCGCTCTGTCGACAGCGGGCTCGACGGGGTAAGAAAGGGCTACGCCAAAGCCATAGATCTGTGCCTTCGCTACCCCGTGCTGGTGATTCTGGTGTTTTTGGGCCTGCTGGCGGCCACCTATTTCATGTTTCAGAAAATACCCTCGGAATATGCTCCCAAAGAGGATCGCGGCGCGTTTTACCTGATTGTTAACGGCCCTGAAGGCGCCACCTATGAGTACATGAAAAAGTACATGGATGAAATTGAAGACCGCATGATGCCCTATGTGGAGAACGAGGAAATCATCCGGCTGCTGGTGCGCACGCCTCTGGGTTTTGGCAACGTGGAAAACTTTAACCGCGGCATCATTATCGTCGTACTGAATACCTGGGAAAAACGCCGCAATGCCTTCACCATCATGAACGAAGTCCGTGACAAGCTCAGTGATCTCCCCGGAGTGCGGGCATTCCCGATCATGCGCCAGGGCTTTGGCGGGCGCGTGCAGAAACCGGTGCAGTTTGTTATCGGTGGCGGCAGCTATGAACAGCTGGCGGCCTGGCGGGATATCCTGATGGAAAAAATCGAGGAGGATAATCCCGGGCTGGTGGGCATTGACTGGGACTACAAGGAAACCCAGCCGCAACTGCACGTTAACATCGATTATAACCGTGCCGCCGATCTGGGAGTGTCCATCAGCAGTATCGGTCGCACCCTGGAAACCATGCTCGGCTCGCGCCGTGTCACCACCTATATCGATGAAGGGGAGGAATACGATGTGATTCTGGAGGGTATTCGCGATACCCAGCGCACCCCCACCAGCCTGAAAAATATTTATGTCCGCTCCGATAAACTGAATCAGCTGATCCCCCTGGCCAACCTGGTGACACTGGATGAAGTTGCTGACTCCAATGCCCTGAACCGCTATAACCGGGTCAGGGCCCTGACAATGGAAGCCAATCTGGAAAACGACCTGTCACTGGGGGATGCCCTGGCTTACCTTGAAAACAAGGTACGCACCCATTTACCCGACGACGTGAATATTGATTACAAGGGTCAGTCCCGGGATTACCAGTATTCCGGCCAGAGTGTGGTGTTTATTTTCATGCTGGGGATTTTTGTGACGTTTCTGGTGCTGGCGGCTCAGTTTGAAAGCTATGTTCACCCCTTTGTGATCATGCTCACCGTGCCACTGGCCATGGCCGGGGGGCTGGCGGGCCTCTACCTTACCGACAGCACCCTGAATATCTATTCCCAGATCGGGCTGATCATGCTGGTGGGGCTGGCCTCCAAGAACGGCATTCTGATCGTTGAGTTTGCCAATCAGTTAAGGGATCAGGGCATGCACTTCAAGGAAGCCATTCTGGAAGCTACCCAGGTGCGTTTCCGGCCCATTGTGATAACCGGTATCACCACGGCTGCGGGCTCCATTCCCCTGATCGTGTCCAGCGGCGCAGGGGCGGAAACCCGCATGGTGATTGGTATTGTGGTCATGACCGGCACCATTGCGGCTACGCTGTTTACGCTGTTCGTGGTGCCGGTTGCCTATGAACTGTTTGCCCGCCGCACCGGGTCCCCCGGCGATGTAGCCAGAAAACTGCAACAGCAAAGCCGGGACCACCCGGATCAGCAATCCGCTGACGAGGAACCGCGCCAAATGTGACCCATTGTTGAAATAGCGGAAAGTGGAAGATCTCTGTTATACCAGCGCTATAAAAACGTTACATAAGCCCGCTCCAGACCGGTTTGGCCATAAGCAACAAACCGGTAGTGCCCAGCAACAGCCGGCATAAACTGATGAAGGCTGCCTCGCTCAGGCGATGCTGGATCCGGTACCCAAGCCCTACCCCCAAATACGCAAAGGGAATCAGCGCCAGCATAAGTAACCAGGGAACGCCCTGCCAGGCACCCACCAGGGTGTAAGGCACAATTTTGATCAGATTCATCACGGCAAAAAATACCGCAGCCGTGGCCAGCCACAGGGGTTTTGGCAACTGTCTGCCCAACAGATAGATATTCAGTGGCGGGCCACCGGCGTGAATCAGGGTGCTGGTGATGCCCGAAAGCCCACCCCAGATCCAGGCTGACCCACGGAAAGCCATCAGGCGTGGCGCCATACGCTGCCAGGATGCAAAGATCAGGCTGACAGCACCCAGCAACAGGGACAGCCCGGCATCACTGAGCCACCCCATCAGCAGGCCCCCCAGCGCAATACCTGCAATGGCGGCGGGCAGCAGCGTCTTCAGCTCAGACCAGCGCACGCTGCGCCGGTACAGATAAACCGTCCGGCCGTCCATCAGTATGAGTATGGGCAGCATCAGGGCTGCCGCCTGGGAAGCCGGCATCACCAGCGCCAGCATGGGTACAGCCACCACGCCGGCGCCACCGGCAAAACCCGATTTTGAAATCCCGGTGAGCAGCACTCCCGTTACCGCCAGACACGCGAACAGCAGAAGATCTGTGAGTCCGGCCTGTTCGCCCATCATCGCGGCAGGTCAAACCACAGGGCTTCAAAACCCTGATCCCCAGCCACCAGCGGCAATGATGGCCCGGACACCAGTCCGGCACCGTCTCCGGGCAGCAGATTTACAGTATCGGATTTTGCATCGCCGGCAATGACATGCAGATACCCGGCGCGGTTATCCAGCTGCAGGCAATGCTCCTCCCCCGCTGCCAGACGCAGACGGTAAATCGACGCATCCTGATGGATACGCAAAGACTCTTCACGACCATCAGGGGTAACCAGGGGCGTCAACGATCGGGTCTGCCGGATGCGGGCCTGTTCATATCCCGGAGTCAGTCCCTGCTTTTCAGGCAGAATCCATATCTGCAGGAACTTTAATGGTTCAGTGTCCGATGCATTGTATTCGGAATGAGTAATACCCGTGCCGGCTGTCATACGCTGTACCTCCCCCGCAGGCACCACAAACCGGTTACCCATACTGTCCTGGTGAATAATGCTGCCTTCCAGTACATAGGAAATGATTTCCATATCCCGGTGGCCGTGGGTGTCGAAGCCTGCACCGCCGGCCACGGTGTCGTCATTAATCACCCGCAGCACCGAAAACCCCATGTGCTCCGGGTCGTAGTAATGGCCGAAGGAAAAGGTGTGCTTGCTATCCAGCCAACCAAAATTTGCTCTGCCGCGACTGGTTGCGGGTCGATAATAATCCATAGCTGACTCCCGTGTTGATTGCCCGTACTGTAAACCATGGCGGCAATAAGCCATATCGGATAATTTCGCCTGAACCTTTCGAAAAAACAGAACCGTGCCATAGACAGCGCAGGGCTAACGTTTTAATTCCTTCTGAGTAAGATATGCTGGTAGCCGTGACCATTCCATCTGACCGCAAGGAGCCAGACCATGTCTGAAGACAATTTTTTCGACCAGCGAGATCCCGTCCCCGGCGTAGCCGAAGTGCTTTACAAGCGCTGGTCTCCCAGGGCATTCGCCCAGGCAACCCTCAGCCAACAGCAAATGAACCGCCTGATTGACGCCGCCCGCTGGTCGCCGTCCTGTTATAACGAACAACCATGGCGTTTTTACACTTCCACCGCGGATACCTTCAGCGACTTCGTTAACCTTCTGGTGGAGGCCAATCAGGCCTGGGCGAAGCACGCCAGTGTGCTGGGTTTTCTCGCCGGTCGGAAGCACTTCCGCAAAAACGGCAAACCCAACGACTCCTATCAGCTGGACTGCGGCTCTGCCTGGATGGCCATGACCATTCAGGCCAGGCTGGACGGGCTTTACACCCATGGTATGGCGGGTATCAAAAAGGCCGAGGTTGCGGAGTACCTGGGCCTTGATACAGAACAGGAAGAGGTGTTAATGGGCTTTGCCATTGGCATGGTGGGAGACAAGCATCAGCTGAGCGAAGCCATGCAGGAAAAGGAATACCCATCGCCAAGGGAACCGCTTTCGGTTATCTGGCCCAAAGGGAACCAGGCCAAAACAACCCGGTAATTCCGGCATTCCTGTATTTTAACTGCCCGTGATCTGCGCTAGAATCCAAAACAGACCACTTGGACGGTGGACTGCATTCTCACGGGTATCGCTATGAATTCGCATAAAAATAACTGGAAGAGCCGCGTAGAAGCGGGTTTTGCCCAACTGGGTTTTGCCATCGGTAGGCGCCCGTGGCGCTGGCTGCTGGGTTGCCTGCTGATCATCGGGCTGATGGCTTCCAAACTACCGGACATTCGCCAGGACACCACCATTGAAGGTTTTCTGGAAGAAGGCGCCACGGAAATCCAGCAGTATGATCGTTTCAAGGACATCTTCGGCCGCGATGAAGTCTTTATTGTCAGCGTAGAGGTGGATGATATCTTCACCCAGGAATTCGCCGACAAGTTTCGCGCGCTGCACCAACAGATTGAAGATGAAGTTCCCTACGTCAAAACCGTGGACTCCCTGATCAACGCCCGCTATACCTACGGTGCAGACGACACGCTCTATATCGAAGAACTGCTGCCCGTCAAGCTCCCTACCGATCCGGCGGAGCTGGAAAAACTCAAAAACTATACCTTCGACAACCCCAACTACGTTAACTTTCTGATTTCTGAAGACCGGCACCTGCTGGCCCTTGTGGTGCGTCTGGAAGCCTACCGTTATGTCAAGGACGACAACGGCGAGATCCAGGAAAAGTACATGGAAAATGAGCACATGCAGGCTTCCCTGGCCAAGCTTTACGAGGTGGCGGAACAGCACGAAGGCATCGTGTCCCATGACATCCGGCTGGCAGGTTCAATGCCCATCTCACTGATGCTGGGTAAGATCATGGAGCGGGATTTTACGGTGTTTACCAGCCTGGCAAACCTGCTGATCGGAATTGTGCTGTTCATTATTTTTCGCCGCCTGTCCGGCGTGTTTATGCCCATCATCGTGATGGCCCTGGGTGTTATTGTTACCCTCAGTCTTATGGCGATCGGGGATACCCCCATGCAGGTCAGCACCTCCATTCTGCCGTCGTTTCTGCTGGCGGTGTGTGTGGGTGACAGTATCCACTTGCTCACCATCTTTTACCGCAACTACGATGAAGGGCAGGAAAAGATCCATGCCCTTGCCAATGCCATGGAACACACCGGGCTGGCGATCTTTTTTACCAGCATTACCACCGCTGCCGGACTGGCATCTTTCGCCACCTCAGAGCTGACCCCTGTATCTGCCCTGGGCCTTTATGGCGCGCTGGGGTCGCTGGTCGCCTTTTTACTCACCGTATTTATTCTGCCCTGCCTGATTTCATTATTACCATTGAAACGGCGACCAGTGGTAAAGGAAACCAGCAGGGGTCTGCAAAGTATTCTGCATTGGTGCGCCAGATTTTCCGTCAGCTATCCCAAAACCATTGTCGGCGTCGGTATGGCGGTGTTTCTGGTAACCGGTGTTATCGCCAGCCAGTCCCGGTTCAGCCACCACCCGCTCACCTGGATGCCGGAAGACTCCCCTGCCCTGCAGGCCATTATCAAACAGGAAGAGCGCATGGGCGCCAGCCTGAACATTGAGGTCATGCTGGATACCGGCACAGAGCGGGGTATCAACAACCCCGCGTTCATGCGCGCCCTGGATCAAGTCCAGCAGGAAGTGGAAGGCTGGCAAACAGATACCTACCGGGTGGTGAAAACCCTGTCGGTGGCCAATATTGTGAAAGAATCCAACCGCGCGCTGCACGATAATGACGACAGGCATTTCTCCATTCCCGACGACCCTGCCCTTATCAGTCAGGAACTGTTCCTGGTGGAACTGGATGAACCGGATGACCTTTACAACATGATCGACCGGCGCTATCAGATCGCCCGTCTGACCATCATGATTCCCTGGATTGATGCCATCCATGCCACCGAATTACTGGAGCGGTTCCGGCCCTATATCCAGCAGAAAATGGAACCCTATACGGAAGAAATCGTTATCACAGGTGTGACGCCGGTGCTGGGGGCCACCTTTGCAAAAATGCTGTATTCCACGGCCGAAAGCTACGGCTTTGCTGCCATTGCCATTACCCTGATGATGATTTTGCTGATCGGCAGTTTCAAGCTGGGGCTGCTGAGCATGATCCCCTCGCTGTTGCCTATTATGATTGTGCTGGCCATTATCCGCCTGGCGGGTGTTCCCCTGGATATGCTGACCATGCTGATCGGTTCCATTGCCATCGGGCTGACGGTGGATGATAACGTGCATTTCATGCATGGCTTTCGCAGGCTCTACACCAAAACCGGCGATCCCGCCTATGCCATTGAGAAAACCCTGTTATCCACCGGGCGGGCCATGCTGATTACCTCGGTTGTGCTGAGTATCGGATTCTTTATTTACACTCAGTCAGAAATGAAAAACATGATCAGTTTCGGCCTGATGACGGCGTTCTGCATTATTCTGGCCCTGCTGGCAACCTTTCTGCTGGCCCCCGCGCTGATGATGCTGGCCAACAAGACCTGGCATCACCAGGCTGATTCGCCCCACGATCATCAGGAAAAGAAAGAAAAGCCCCGGAAAGACGGTCAGGACGCAGAACAGCAGTCAGTCACCTCGCCGGTCAGCTGAGCCATTCCGACAGGTGTTTTTCAATGGTTTTGATATCCACGGGTTTTTTGATGAAATCATCCATGCCCACTTCCATGCAACGCTTCCTGTCTTCGGCGGAAGCGTTGGCGGTGACCGCAAGAATAGGAGTTTGTTTGCACCCCTCCATTTCCCGGATCAGCCGCGTGGAGCTGAATCCATCCATTACCGGCATCTGAAGATCCATCAGAATGGCATCCACCGGGTTGTCCTTCACGAAATCAACCGCCTCCTGGCCGTTATTGGCAGTCACCACCCCATAACGGAGTTTTTTCAGAATGCCTTTCAGCAGCATCTGGTTCACCATGTTATCCTCTACCACCAGAATCTGGCGCGGCGATGCAGCGCTGCCTGCACCGGTACCAGTATAGGGCTTTGTGGGTTTGTCCGGCTGCGAGGCATCAATATCCAGCTCAATCACAATATCAAAACGGGTTCCTTCACCTTCTTTTGAGCTTACCTTGATTTCACCGTTAAACAGTGCGGCCAGGTGCTTGCACAACGCCAGGCCAATGCCCAGCCCGCCAAATTCCCGGTCATAGCTGGCGTCCGTCTGATAAAAATAATCAAAAATCTGTTGCTGTTTCTTTTCCGGTATTCCGATTCCCGTGTCCCAGATGCTGATATGAAAATTGGATTTGCGGGGATCGTCATCACTTTCTGCCAGACTGAAACGCATGCCAATTTCACCTTTGTCGGTAAACTTGACCGCGTTGTCGAGCATCAGTGACAGAATCTGGTTAAGCCTGCTCTGGTCCCCCACTACCCGCGTGGGGACACTATCGTCTACTTCACAGATGTAGCGCAACCCCTTGTGATCTGCGAGCCGCTCAAAGGTCCGGCTCAGGGTGTTGATGTTCTCCCTCAGGTTAAAGGGCTGATTGACCAGCTGCAATGTACCGGATTGCAGCTCACTGTATCCCAGCAACTGCTCAATCATCAGCACCATGTTGGCGGCGCATCCGGTGGCGGTTTCCACAAACTCGTCTTTTTTTCTGGCGTCTTCGGTCTGCTGGAGCAGATCCAGACTGCCGATGATGCCATTCATAGGCGTCCGCAGCTCGTGACTGAGGGTGGCAAGAAACTGATCCTTGGTTTTATTGGCATGTTCCAGATGTTCGTTGGCCAGCCGCAAGCTCCGCTGAGCCTGCATCTGGGCGCGATTCTTTTCACGCCGCAACAGATTGATCCGGTCCGCCAGGGCAAAGGAAAGGCAAAGGGAAAAAAAGCAGGCACCAATAATCGACAGTGAGTTGGTGAAGGTATTGGTCGGAATCAGGCTCACCGCCGACAGCACTTCGCCCACAGCACCAACAATCAGCATAAAACTCGCCAACAGGAAAAACCGCGCACTCCGGTTGCCCAGCATGAGATTGCGGATTCCTGCCAGCAGAAAAGTAATAAAGGTAACCAGTGTCAGTACCATGGCAGGCCGGATCACACTGGAATAATTGCCGGCCACCAGGCTCCATATCACCATGCCAAAAGCCGCAATCGAAATGGCATTCAGAAATTGATGGAAATAGGGCGTGTAGTCCCGGGTCTGCAGGAAGTTACGGGTGAACAGTGCTCCCCATAAAGCGGTACCGGCAATTCCTGTTGCCAGCGTCTGATTGGCCCACCAGGGCGAGTTCTGCCAGACAAACTGCAGCCCCAACCCGTTCAGATTGCCGTGAAAGAGTATGTAGAAAACGTTGAACAGAACGTAATAAAGGTAGCTGGCCTCGCGAAAGGAAACATACAGAAACAGGTTATACAAGACCATGGCCAGCATAATGCCAATAAAAATGCCGTACAGCGTTTTCTGGATGTCCACTCTGTGAATAAAGCTGTCGTAAGAATGTATGGCAATGGGGATTCTAAGAGACCCCTGACTTTGTACCCGAAAATAGAAATCCTTTACCTCGCCTTTTTGAATCGGCAAGTGAAATGCGTAAGTATTGGTATCGA
>JAWVYU010000188.1:0-10001 GCA_033722575.1 Ketobacteraceae bacterium
CATATAGCGATTTATGGTTACTTGTATAAACATAAACAGATATCAGGCACATTACAAATGGACTGAAACCAGCTATTACACCAAGATACCTTAATCCATAATTTTTTCCAATTTCACCTTTAATTAAATATACTATTGCAATACCGAACGCCAGCGGAAGTCTTTTATGGGTTTTAGGTGGTGCGCTTCGCATGTGAATTCAGGCTCATGAGGATAACGCAGCATTCTACGGCAAACCTGGAGCGCAGCTGAGAAGCCATTTCGTGAATTTATCTATAATTTTACGCGGAGATTCGCCCTTACTTATGCAAAGGCGAACCCTTCCTTACCAATGAATGAATACTGTTACGGCACGATATTTACTGTATCTGCTCCCTCTAACGCAGTTCCATCATAAAAATTACCGTTTACCGTTGCGATAGTGTTGCCATCTTCCGGCACCACTTCAATAGTTATGAATTGACAAACCAGGTCCAGGTGTCCATCGGGTGCACCTTCGTTTGACTGAGAAAAGTCACCGCTAACGTCTTCGATGCTGCACAGCGATTTATTCTTTTTCCCGACGGTCTTCACGCCGGAGGTGCCCAACGTCAGAGAATCAGTGTTAATTCTATTGACATCCAACTCAGGACTGCCAAGGATGGCGACAGGCGTTGAACCACCTGAGGAGAGATTAATACTGTTTGGATATGAACCCGGCTTAATGTCCACGTCCACCACTACAACCGGTAACAACTCAGTATCTACATAAGTCGTAAAATACATGTCACGGCCATCGTTTGCACACCATCCGCAAGGTTGTCCATTTGACGTATTCCATGTCCTCACTTCGCGACCTCCCGAATAGAGAGCTCCGACTCCCCAATATAACAAAGCCAGGTCGCCTGTTTGAGGTGGGTTGTCTGTCGAGGAAATTACAATGGCTAATTCATCTCCTGGTTCTACAAAAAGGTTGGCGCCTTCCAGGTCAAAGTACACTGCTCTGGCAGCTGGGCCAACCAGGGCTGAGCCACTAAGCGTCTTTTGGCCCAAAATAATCGAATCATCCGGAAAGCCGTTTGGACCCAGCGGCTGAATGGATACCGTGACATCTGGATCATTACCATAAAACTCCATCCACAGATCAACCCCAAGAAACTTACCCTCCAGACCGACAGTAAATGTCTGGGCAAATCGATTTATTGCATTCAGGTTATTAGTGCCACCGCTATGATTGGTTTGAGCTTGATCAATTTCAGGCGCTGCCTGCGAGGAAATTGAGAAAGCCAGGCAGATTGGTAGAACAATGAAGGGGATATTTTTCATCTAAAGATCCTTTTCCTTGAGGAGTCCCATGGGGCTTGGATTCAGAATTTGAACCAAGTCAACCAGACACTAGCAACCTTTCAATTCTAAAACAACTATTAGACGTAGAAAGAAGGAATAGCTTTTCAGATAACGGTTTATATTGACTTCTGCATGCGCAGAGTCAACCTGGCGCCAGATCACAAACTAAACAGGAGGCGCACCCAATTTCAGAGCACTAGCTAAATAAAGACGCCAATGGATTACGATAACTTCCAAGCAGGCCGCGTATACCCCGGCGTGCAGGCCGCTTACCATTTCTGATAGCCCTGACGCAGCGCAGCACTTCTTCCTGATAGACTTTTCCCCTCACATTATACAGGTCCATCATGTGCATTGATGTTGGAACAAAAGCAAAGCCAATACTTTCCTCAGGATTCCATTGAAAGATGGAGCCACCAAACCCCATCCAACCGTAAAAACCCTCACGCCCCTTATTCAACGCACGATCCCTTATGTTCCTCTTTGAACCCTTCATGGTAAACAGATTCAAGCCACCCTGGGTAAAATGCGTTGTTACAGTCCCGCCCAATGATCTGGTTTCAATATTACCGTGGAGCAATTGCCAGGCAGACTCACTAATATACTCTTTACCTTCCAGCTTTCCATGGGCGGCCATCATTGCGGCCACTTTTGCCAACCCCCGAGCCGAGCAGTTTGCATTAAAAGATGCAGACTCCCCCTGAGCAATAACTGCCTGATTGAAAAAATCAACAATCTTCTCACGATCTCTTTTAAAAGACAGATCTTTGAACGGGCCGCTATGTTTTTTCACTGCCTGATTCTGTGCGCCTGTTGCTAACCTGGCCTTTTTGCGTTTCGCCAAATTGCTTTTGTGGATACCTTTGGCTACCTGTATTGCTATAGGCGCAAAAGTACCAGCCATATCGGTAGCACTCTGGGCTACCTGTCTGCCCATAAATTTCGGCTTCAAGCTTTCCTTCACATAATAACCAAAATTTAATCCTTTAATGGGCATCCGGCGGTCAAGATCTTCTGTACTCACTCCGACATTAACATCAGCACCAAGCGGCTGGGCAATCTCCTCTTGTAAATATTCTCCCAATGTACGGCCCCGAGGATCGACTCGTCTGAACAGCTCGTTAATCACCCATCCGCGCGTCATCGCATGATAGTTCCGACGCTTGCGAGGATCACTTGAGATTCTTGCGTTAAGCCCCTCAATCACACTGCCCACGCTGTTCTGCTTGATATTCTCCCTGAGCAACTCTTCCGGATCGAAGGTATATTTAAAGTTCACCAGGCCAGCTTCGTGTCGCATTAAATCAGCAACGGTAATATCGCCTTTGCCATTGGCGGCAAACTCAGGCCAGTGATCAGCTATTTTGTCACTGTATTGAAGCAGCCCCTGATCCACCAGGTAAGCGACCGCCAGGGTTTCCAAAGACTTACCACTGCTAAAAACATTGACTAAAGAATCAGCTGTAAAACGACTATCGCTGGATTTTGATGCCCACAAGTCCACGACCTTTTCACCGCGATAGTAGATACAAAGTTGAGCTTTTTCTTCTGCCTTGGTGTTCATTGCTGATTGGAACAAGGCTTTCACTGATTCGAAACCAGGTGCGACACTACCGTGTATTATTATCTTTTTTCTCATGGCCGGACCCTCAATGCCGTATTAGCGGTCAAATTTAGCTCATATTTCTGGCTTTGGCACCTTACCCGAAAAGCAAACTACATTAGGAAGCAAAAATGCCGGTAACTATGCACCAGCAACCAGTATAGAAAACAAACAACCTGGAAAAATGGCGAAAGATGACATTATCTTTCTATCAGGCGACAAAAACAGGTTAAAGGGGGGAAATATAGAACAACCAATACCACTTTGGGCCTGCCACTGCCTCTGACACTATCCGCGGAACTGTCTGACAGTCATTAAAAGTTCACAGCCTATTAACCCGAATGTAAAACACCTTCTCCAATATCACCTTTCACAATACTTGCGCACTACAGATTACGAAAGGTAATACGATGTCTATTCCACCAGGGCCCGAACCCATTCTGAAAGTGCATAATCTGAGTATCACTTATCCCGGTGATATAACCGCACTGAAATCCACAAGTCTGGATTTTCACAAGGGGGAACTGACGGTTCTGCTTGGCTTGTCCGGCGCGGGAAAGTCTTCATTGCTGCGCTGCCTGAACCATCTGGTTGTCCCCACATCAGGATCTGTTGAGTCGGTTCACCATGGAGTGCTGTTCTCAGCGCCGGTGATCAGACAGCATCGCCGGGATACTGCCATGATATTTCAGCATCACCAGCTCCTGGAAAGACAGACAGCCCTGCAAAACGTACTGACAGGTCGGCTGGCATATCACAGCTTCTGGCGATCGCTGCTACCACTACCCAATGAGGACATTGACGTGGCGACGCGGGCGCTGGAGCGTGTCGGTCTGGGCGAAAAGCTCTTCACTCGTATCGATCAGTTATCCGGGGGTCAAAAGCAGAGAGTGGGGATCGCCAGAGCCCTGGCACAGCAACCCAGCATGATTCTTGCCGATGAGCCCGTTGCCAGCCTTGATCCTGCCACCTCGGTTAAAATTCTCGATTTACTGAAAGGCATCTGCATAGAAAACGATATTACGGCTGTTATCTCTCTGCATCAGCTGGACTTTGCCCGGCAATTCGCAGATCGCATTATCGGGCTGGCAAATGCCGCAGTCGTATTTGACGGTACACCCAAAGAGCTGTCCGATCATGATCTTTCCCGCATTTACAACAACACACCCAAATCTCAACTCATAAAAAACCGACCTTCCCTGAAACACCAACCTGAAACGGAGATGCAACTATGAAACGTCTGATCACCTGTCTGTCGTTAGTTATGCTGACGCTGTTCGGATTTGGCGCCAATGCCTCAGATGCCAACCCTGACACCCTGAAAGTCGCTCTGCTACCCGATGAAAACGCGTCGGAGCTGATAAAGCGCAACAAGCCGCTCAAGCAATATCTGGAAGAGCGTCTGAACAAGGATATTCAATTAATTGTAACTACTGACTACTCCTCAATGATCGAGGCCATGCGTTTCGGCCGGATTGACCTGGGCTATTTTGGTCCGCTTTCCTATGTTCTCGCTAAAACCAAAAGCGACATTGAGCCTTTTGCAGCTCTGCTCAAGAATGGCAAAGCCACCTACCGTTCCATCGTGATTGCCAATGCCGACAGTGGCATAAAAGACTTCAAGGATATTGCCGGCAAGAAAATGGCCTACGGTGATCGGGCATCCACCTCCAGCCATCTGATACCGAAAACCATTCTCAAAGAAAAAGGATTAACGGCCGGCGACGACTATTCAGAGCATTTTGTTGGCAGTCATGACGCCGTCGCTGTGAATGTTGTTAACGGAAACGCCGATGCTGGTGGCCTCAGTGAAGTGATCTGGGGGCACCTGGTAGAACGTGGCCTGGTAGACCCGGCCAAAGTTAACATCCTAGGATACAGCAAGGACTACCCCCAATATCCCTGGGCCATGCGGTCCGATCTGGAACCCGGCTTAAAAGAAAAGGTAAAAGCGGCTTTTCTTGAAATGAAAGACCCCGAAGTACTGAAGAATTTCAAGGCAGAGGGCTTCGCCGCTATCGCCGATTCCGACTATGACGTGATCCGCGAGATGGGCACGCTGCTGAAACTTGATCTGGCCAAAATGTAAGGGAGACGGGGATGACGGCTTCGCTGACTCAGGAACAATTACGGGCAACCGCACTGCACAACTACCGCGCACGCTGGCGCAGGATAGTACTGCAGACACTGGCTGTGATGGCCGTGATCGGTACGGCATCCTGGTATGTCAACCTGCTAGATATCGAGTTGTTACTGGATGGTATCCCGGCAATTCTTACCCTGATGGCAGAGTCGTTACCCCCGGATTTTACTAACGTTCAAACCTGGCTGAGGCCGCTGCTGGACACCTTGGCCATGAGTATCGCGGGCACGGCATTGGCAATTTCACTGTCGTTTCCCATTGCTTTTCTGGCGGCGCGCAATACTTCGCCGCACCCGGCGATTTATTTTGTGGCTCGCACCCTGCTTAACGGACTGCGCTCCATTCCTGAACTGATCATGGGGATTATTTTTGTTGCTGCAGTTGGATTCGGAGCGTTGCCCGGGGTGCTGGCATTGGGGCTGCATTCCATTGGCATGGTAGGCAAGTTTTTTGCCGAGTCCATCGAGCACGTCGATAACGCCCCGGTAGAGGCGGCTCGCGCTGCCGGCGCCAGCCCGATGCAGGTGCTCTGGCATGCAGTCATTCCCCAGGTATTGCCACAGTTTGCCGATGTATCCATCTATCGCTGGGAATACAATTTTCGTGCATCAACCGTCATGGGCATGGTGGGCGCAGGCGGCATCGGTTTTGAGCTGATGGGTTCCCTGCGGATAATGCAGTATCAGGAAGTCAGTGCCATTCTGCTGATGATTCTGTTGATGGTAACCCTAGTGGATGGCTTTAGTGGCTATCTTCGCAAGGCATTCAAATAAGGGATCATCATGGAAAAACGAAAGCCTGTTGTAGTAACCACACACAAGCTGCACGATCAAGTGCTAGACCAATTACGGCAAACCTGTGAGGTGATTGCCAACCAAACCACAGATACCTTGCCGAGAGAAGAAATTCTGAAGCGCTGTGCGGGGGCTGACGCCGTGATGGCTTTCATGCCGGATCGGATCGATGACGATTTTCTGTCACAATGTCCAAACTTGAAAATCGTCAGTGCGGCACTGAAAGGCTATGACAACTTTGATGTGGATGCCTGCGCACGCCGCGGCGTGTACCTGAGCTTCGTCCCCGATCTGCTGACCGTGCCCACCGCGGAATTAGCAATTGGTCTTACCATCGGATTAACGCGACATGTGAGAGCGTCAGACCTTTTCGTGCGCAGTGACCAATTTGCCGGTTGGTCACCCCGATTCTACGGTTTGGGTATCGCCGGCTCCACCATCGGTGTCATGGGATTTGGCGCCATCGGCCAAGCAATAGCAGAACGCCTGACAGGATGGGATTGCCATCTGATCTGTTACGACCATGATGACCAAGCCGGTGCTGCAGAAGCACTGGGCGTTAACTGTGTGTCGGCGGACGAACTGCTCGGAACCAGTGACATCGTCATCCTCGGCCTGCCTCTCACCAGGGATACATTGCACTGCATTAATACTGCCGCACTCGCAACGATGAAGCAAGGCGCATTTCTCGTGAATCCCTGCCGCGGTTCGGTAGTTGATGAGAGCGCGGTTATCAGCGCACTGCAATCTGGGCAGCTTGCTGGTTACGCAGCCGATGTTTTCGAAATGGAAGATTGGGCCCGTCCTGATCGACCACGCTATATTGACCGGGCATTACTGGAACACCCAAATACACTGTTCAGTGCACACATTGGCTCAGCAGTTACCAAGGTAAGACTTGCGATCGAACAGCGCGCGGCAAGTAACATTTTACAGGCACTAGCCGGAGAAGTGCCGCAGGACCTGGCAAAACCACTACGCTAAGAGCTTCCTATGGAAATGCTGAACCTTATATGGGTGCGTTCATTTTTGGCAGTGGTTCAGGCAGGCAGTTTCCAGGCCGCCGCCAAAAGACTGGGCCTTGCGCAGCCCACAATTTCCCTGCATATTCAGAAACTTGAAGAACAGTTAGGCACAACGCTCCTGGAACGTTCCCGAACCAGTTGTCGCCCTACCTCTAAGGCTCTCGCATTCCTGCCCCATGGCGAAAGCCTGATGTCACTGAACCAAAGAGCAGCTAAATCCGTAAAAACGGCCATTGTCCGGATTGGAGCCAGTTCAAATATTGCTATTTATCTGTTACAGCCTTACCTGAAAAGTTACCAGAATGAGCACGCTGAACCGTTCGAGCTAACCATTGAGCAAAACCCGCGCATTGCTGACATGCTGGAGACCGGCGAGCTGGATATTGGCCTTATGGAGTGGTGGGATCAGCGCGAAGGGTTTGAATCCAGATCCTGGAAATGGGAGCCACTGGTTGTCATTGTAGCGCCAGATCATCCTTGGGCTGCTCGAAAGTTGATTATGAGGGAAGAATTACAACATGTGCCCCTGCTGGGTGGGGAACCGGGCACCGGCACAGGTCGACTACTCAGTGCGTGCTTTGGCCATACCTGGCAACCTCCTTCGCCCACATTACAACTTGGCAGTACCGAAGCAGTAAAACAAGCTGTGAAGTACGGGTTGGGCATCTCACTGGTACTTAGAGCGTGCGTAGAATCAGAGATACGTGACGGTTCGCTGATCGCATTACCTCTTGATCATCCTGGCTTGAGTAAAACCCTCTGGATCATATGGCGTAAAAATCCACCCCTGCATGGAGAAACAGTTCCCTCGTTCGTTAACCATATTCTCGGGCGCTCCTCAAGGGCAGGGCCAGGTTATGCGGAGATCTAAATCTGACTACATTCCAGCCAGAACATAAGCAGCAAAAATAACCCAGGATATACCAAGCAAACTCCACGGCACCCAGGGTAGCTTATAGCGTACCACCTCTTTCGTTTCGACCGCGATTTCCGGAGAGGCGCTTCTGGCTTTCTTTAACTTTTTATCGAGCTCCCGGGCCCTCGACTTTTGCTGCTTTTTATAGTGCTCAATGCCTTTTTGAATACCCTGAGCGATCAATTTGGTCTGCTCTTTAGTTTGACCCGGCTTTTGAGTCGCCTTTGCGGCACTCATTGCCTCTCCTCTGGTTTCATCAGATACCTTGCCACCGCTTTTAGAATATTTCGCCATTTAATCTTGTTTATCGATCGTTAATTCGATGGATTTACTATCCCCGGCAAACCATTTCTGAACGTAGAGCGTTCCCATTACCGGGGCAACGCCCTCTTCAGGAACCTCTTTGTATCTTACACTGTTTTTTGTTTCTTTTTCGTACTCAAATTGAAGGACTTTTTTTGACATCGTCATGTTCCTTTGCGGTGTTTGGTATTGTAGTCAATCCAGGCAAGGATTTATTCGGTTATCTTGATATCTTTTAACGCCTCCGTCAGCTCGGAAAAGCCTTGCCCCGGCTCATGTTTTTTCTTTAAATCATACTCAGCCCACACCCATCCGTCATGCTGATCTTCTGGCAGGTCTGTTGGTGGTGGAGCAGGAATATCTGTTCTGTAGCTCCAACCTGAATGCATGCCGTGCACAGCATCTTCAACGTTGTGAGCCCAAAATATTTCAAGAACCGTCGTTTCTGCGCCCCAATAGGATCTGGCAGATGGGTGTGGAGGCTGCAGTACTGCAACCTCTCCTATTCTGAATTTTGGATCAGGTCTGCTCATAATCGATAACGGTATTCAGCGATACAGCTCCCACAAGTACTCTCATACAGAAATCTCTTTATCTTCACTTAACCCTTAAATTCAGGGCGGGCCACTCAGTGGGCCGCTCTAGAAACCAACGGTTGCTATAACGTTAACTTATTGAGCATTTTTGGCACATTCTTGAAATGCCTTTTTTAGATTGCGGCGCACGGCCATAGAAAACATGATCGCCATTGGGTAACCAAGAACTCTAACAGGATTAACAAAGTGAAACCAATAGCGTTTGGAGTACCATTTCTCCATGCGACTTCTCAGATACACTTCATCGTAACCCCAATCCGGCATGATCATCCACAGCATACAAGGAAATATTAAGAACGTATCTAAAGCGAAAGACCCACATACATCACGAGTGATAATGACACTCACTTTACTCCAATCCGGGCACTCGCTATATATTTCCTTTGCATACTTTGGATAATCCTCGCTCTCTAGACCTATCTCAGTCCAGGCATAAGACATTACATCCCAAACCTTGAATTTATCCATAGCCCTTCGTTAGGTAGTAGTGTGGTGTCTACTTTTCGTGGGTAACGCGGTTCGCTAACGCTCGCTTTAAAGACGCCGCCAAGCGTCATTTTTACCGTAAACTGCCACCAGAGTTTCTATTCTACTCAGGAAAACACCAGCGCACGCTACAGCAAACTGAACACATTTTAGCCAACCCACCAAAAGCCGTCTGGAGAATATTGCCTAAAATCAATCTGATAAAAAGATTACCATCTATTTTGCATACACCAACCATGATCATCAATTTGTTCAAGAGCATCGTATGAATATTATGCTACGGTGAACCGGATTTTGTATCGCAAAAGAGATAATAAAAACTCATAAATCCGGTGGCTAGAGAGGTGTTGTTAGCCATGACTAACGGCGAAAACCATTTCCGCTCATTTTCACAGAAAAACCTGTTCCCCAGAAAAAGAGCGGCAAATGTGCTCAGTCTCATCTTCAGCAACCTGCTACTGATTCTAATGCTGTCCGGCTGCGGCGGTAGTGGGAACAGGCTTCTTGCCGGGCAAGAGCTGGCTACCGACCAACACCTTCAATCTGCTAATGGCTTTTACACTTTGACATTACAGAATGACGGCAATTTGGTTTTAAGGGATATCAACAGTCAAGCCTTATGGTCTACAGATACCCATGGAACCGCAGCAACACGATTGATACTACAAATGGATGGGAATCTGGTGTTGTATACCGATTCCGATAATCCTGTCTGGGCCAGTAATACCGTCGGTTCTGGCGCCTCAGAGTTACGGCTTAACGACAATGGTTCACTGGTGTTATATCAAGGCACCAAATCCGTATGGTCG